>PLNQ01000157.1 GCA_003141815.1 Acidimicrobiaceae bacterium
GCACCAACATCGTTCGTCCGTGGAGTTCGACATGATCGTTGAATCCAGGGACCGTCTCCTCGATCTCCGCGGGGTCGCACGTGAGTAGCGCGCTGGGCACGTCGGCGGCGAACGCGCGCGTCCAGTAGTCCGTCAGCCCCGTGAGTACTCGCCCCTTTTGGGGGATGGGTTCATTCATGACGACGTCGTAGGCACTGAGACGATCCGAGGCGACCATCAAGAGATGCTCGTCGTCCACCTCGTAGAGATCGCGGACCTTGCCCGAGTAGAGGTGGGTGAGACCGAGGTCGTTCACGCGCGCCACGTCAATGAGTCGAGGACGCGGCGGCGATGCGCCAAGAGTCGGTCGAGATCGAACGCCCGAGCCAACGCCTCGTCACTCAAGGTGACCTCGCCGTCGTGTTCGATGACGTCGCGAAAGTTGCGTCGTTCTTCGATTGACGTGCGCGCAGCCGACTGCACTACGCGGTACGCGTCATCGCGCGACACGCCCGACTCGACGAGCGCCAGCAACACCGACTGTGAGAAGACCAGGCCGAGTGAGGCCTCGGTGAGATTGAAGAGCGCGCGCTCCGGGTGCAGCACGAGTCCGTCCGCCAACCACGTGGCCTTTCGCAGCATGTAGACGGTGAGTTGCAGCGCGTCGGGCATGATCACGCGCTCGACGCTCGAGTGTGAGATGTCGCGTTCGTGCCAAAGGGCCACGTCCTCGAGACCGGCCTGAAGATAACCGCGCAGGACGCGCGCCAAGCCGCTCAGTCGTTCGGCGACGACGGGATTGCGCTTGTGGGGCATCGCGGACGAGCCCTTCTGTCCCGGCGCGAAGGGCTCTTCGACTTCGCCGACTTCGCTTCTCGCGAGGTGACGAACTTCGAGCGCAAACTGCTCCATTGACGTACCGAGCGCGGCGCAGGCGTAGAGGACTTGCGCGTGACGATCGCGGGCGATGACCTGGGTCGCGGGTACTGGGGTGAGTCCCAGGTGCGCGCAGACGTACGTCTCGACGGCGGGGTCGATATTGGAGAACGTGCCGACCGCGCCGCTCAACTTTCCAACGGCGATCGCCGAACGCGCGTCGCGTGCACGAACGAGGTCACGGTCGACCTGCAGGGCGAAGAGCGCGAACTTCGCGCCGTAGGTCGTCGGCTCGGCGTGCATACCGTGCGTTCGCCCCACGATGGGTACGTCCACGCTCTCGATCGCGCGACGAGTCAATGCGTCGCGCAGCTTCAGCGTCTCGGTGATGACGATGTCCATCGCCGCCGTCAACGTCGAGCAGAAGGCGGTGTCCACGACGTCGGACGAGGTAAGTCCGAAGTGCACCCAGGCTCCCTCGGGCATGCCTATTCGATCCTGAACAATATCGACGAACGCGGCCGTGTCGTGGTTCGTGATCTCTTCGCGCTGATTGACGGCGTCGACGAAGGCAGCGTCCACTACTGGGCGACGCTGACGAAGCGCCGCCGCGTCGCTGGCTGGCACGACGCCGAGTTCGACCAACGCTTCGGCGGCGAGAAGCTCGACCTCGAGCATCGTGTCAAAGCGGTGCTCGTCACTGAAGAGTGCGGCGACGTCTTTGGGTGCGTACCTCGGAATCACTGTTCTCCCTCGGAAGCCGACTTCGCGATGTCGCTTCGTCGAACGCTTCCCTCAAAGGTTACGAGAGCCGCGCCGTCGTACGCGCGACGACGCGCCTCGGCGACGTCCGCGCCCAGTCCCGTCACCGCGAGCACTCGGCCACCACTCGTCACGAACTGACCTTCGTCGTTGCGCTTCGTACCGGCGTGAAAGATGATGACGTTCTCGTTCGGCGTCGCCAATTGACCGTCGGGCCCGAGCCCGTGGATCACGTCGCCCGAACGTGGTTGTTGGGGGTAACCCTGCGCCGCGAGCACGACGGTCACCGCGGCGCCCGACGACGACGCACGCGCGCCGGCGAGCCGCCCCTCGGCAACGCGGAGCAACAAGTCGTAGAGGTCGTCGCCGTAGAGCGGCACCAACACTTCGGTCTCGGGGTCACCAAAACGAACGTTGTACTCGAGCAATTTGGGCCCCGACGGCGTCAACATGATCCCGGCGTAGAGGACGCCACGAAAGTCGATGCCACGTCTCTTTAGTTCCGCGAGCGTGGGATGAATCGCGAGTCGGAGAATGTCGTCACGCTGGGCGTCGGACATCGACGACATCGGCGCATACGCGCCCATGCCCCCCGTATTGGCGCCCAGGTCGTCGTCGCCGACGCGTTTGAAGTCTTGGGCCGCCGTGAGAGGAACGACGTCCGTGCCGTCACACAACACGTGAAAGGAACACTCCTCGCCGACGAGTCCCTCTTCGATGACCACCGTCGTGCCCGCCGCACCGAAGGACTCCCCGCTCAGCTTGTCGTGCACGTCGGCGCGCGCTTCGTCGATGATGTTGGTGACGGTGACGCCTTTGCCGGCGGCCAGTCCGTCGGTCTTGATGACGTAGGGCGGCAGCAACGTGTCGAGAAACTCGTAGGCCGACTCTTCGTCACGAAAGGTTTCGTACGCGGCGGTGGGGACTCCGGCCGCAGTGAAGAAGTCCTTCATGTACGCCTTCGAACCCTCGAGTTGCGCGCCGTCGACACCGGGTCCGACGACCAACTTTCCTTGAGCCCGCAGCTGATCGGCGAGGCCGTCGACGAGGGGCTGCTCGGGACCCACGACGAAGAGGTCCGCGTCGAGCTCACTCGGGGATGTCGCGACGCAAGTGAAGCCGTGCGCGGCGATGCCGGCGTTACCGGGCGTGACGATCACCTCGACGCTCTTCGACAACGCCCACGCCAGGGCGTGCTCGCGCGCGCCCGACCCCACCACGACGCAGCGGCTCACGTGGGTCGGACGAACTGCTCTCGACCAGGTCCCACGCTCACCACGGAGATGGCGACGCCGATGGTCTCTTCCAAGAACTTCACGTACTGTTTCGCAGCGGCCGGCAGTTGTTCGTACTCCGTCGCCGAGGTGATGTCCGTCTGCCAACCGGGCAGCGTTTCGTAGAGGGGCGTCACTTCGTGCAGCACCGACTGGTGGTAGGGCGGGTGGTCGTAGTGAACGCCGTTCGCTTCATACCCCACGCAGACCTTGATCTCTTCGAGCGTGTCGAGGACGTCGAGTTTCGTGAGAGCGATCTCCGTCAACGAGTTGAGCCGGGCTGCTTGACGCGCCATGACCGCGTCGAACCAACCGACCCGACGACGACGACCGGTGTTGGTGCCGAACTCGTGGCCGCGCTCGACCAACAGTTCGGCGAGCTCGCCGTCCAGTTCGGTCGGGAAGGGACCGGCACCGACACGCGTGATGTAGGCCTTGGCGATGCCGATGACGTCGGTGATGTCGCGCGGACCGAGTCCCGCGCCAATGCAGGCGCCTCCCGCGATGGGGTTCGACGAGGTGACGAAGGGGTAGGTGCCGTGGTCGAGGTCGAGGAACGTNNTGACGGTGTCGCCGATCATGGGCGCGATTCGTGGCGCCATCTCATCGAGGTACTTCGCCGCGATGTCCTCCGCGCTGAGGGCGGGACGGTTGTAGATCTTGGTGAGAATCAAGTTCTTCTCGTGCAGGACCAACGCGAGCTTCTCGCGAAAGATCTTGGGGTCGAGGAGGTCTTGCACGCGAAGTCCGACGCGCGAGGACTTGTCGGCGTAGGCGGGACCGATGCCGCGCTTGGTCGTGCCGAGCGCGTTCTTCCCCAAGAAGCGTTCGGTCAATCGATCGAGCTCTTGGTGGTAGGGCATGATCAGGTGCGCGTTACCCGACACGACCAGGCGTGACGGGTCGACACCTCGAGCACTGAGCGCGTCGTACTCGGCGAGAAGGACTGCAGGATCGACGACGACGCCATTGCCGATCACCGGCGTGATGTGGGGGTACAGAACGCCCGAGGGCACGAGTTGGAGCGCGAAGGCTTCACCGTTGACGACGATGCGGTGTCCCGCGTTGTGGCCGCCCTGGTAACGCACGACCATGTCCATGTCGCGTGCGAGGAGGTCAACCGTCCGACCTTTGCCCTCGTCACCCCACTGGGTTCCGAC
>PLNQ01000176.1 GCA_003141815.1 Acidimicrobiaceae bacterium
ATCGAGGTGTCGAGGACCAGCGTCTGGTCTTCGTTGAGCACCTTCAGCGCCTCGTACGCCGACAACATCGCCGTGCCGCGAGCGTCGTGCAGGTGCAGGTGGAAACGCTCGATCTCGGGCCAGCGCTCTTGAATCGCGCGTAGTTGCGATGCCACCTGATCGGGCACGTTCCAGGCCATCGGGTCGCCGATCCACACCTTGTCGACCTTGACGCCCGCTGCCGTCCAGAGCTCGTGCTGGCGCTCGAGCATCTCCATGCGGTACTCCTGGTCAAAGGGGCCGAGCCAGTTCGAGCCCCACGCGGCGTTGATCGCGATGCCCGCACTTCGGGCACCGGACGCGACGGTGCGTTCGATGACCTCTGGCCAGAGATCGATTTCGTCCTGTTGCGATCGGTTGGTGTTACGTCGCACGAACACGTCACAGAGGTGGACGAACGTACGCGGAAACTCCTTGGACTCACTCAGGGGCGGCATGTACTGACTCATCCGCTCGCGACCACGATCGTTGAGAGCGAGTGCGGTGTACGTGACACCGTCTCTCGGAGTAAAGCGCGTGACCAGTTCGTCGATGTTGGCCATCTGCGGGGTCCACTTGGGGCTGACGAACGATCCGACGACGATGGTCTTGAGTCCCGTCACCGACAACGCGTCCAGCAACGCGATCTTCGCCTCCACGGTGATCGCTTCGCTCTCGATCTGCATGCCTTCGCGCATGCCTTCTTCGATGATCTCGACCTTTGGGTACGAATCCTGGCGCGTCACGCGTGCCCCTCCTTGCTCTCTACAGCATTCCAGTTCTGGGTAACCCTAAACGGCGTGGTGATCATGGAGGGCTTCGATCTCTTCGCTGGAGTAGCCGAGTTCACTGAGGATGTTGTCCGTGTGCTCGCCCAGTCGCGGTGGTGGCATGGAAGGGGCCAACGTCTCGCCGTTCACGTGCACACCACTTCCTAGGACCTTCACGCTGTCGCGGCCCCCGACGCCGACCGCGACGTCGTGCACGAGACCGCGAACCTTGATCTGCTCTTGGTGCAGGGCTTCGTCAACGCTCAAAAGTCGTCCCGCGGGCACGCTCACGTCGGCGAGGAGTACCTCCCACTCCGACGCGCGACGCGCGGCCAGGGCCGAATCCAGTTCGGCCGTCAACTGCGCACGATTCTTCTTGCGCTCGGCGCGACTCAGAAAGCGCTCATCGGTGATGAGGTCCTCGCGATCGCACGTGCGACACAACGCCTCGAACTGCTTTTGCGTGTTGGTGGCGATGTTGATGGATCCGTCGCTCGCTTGGAACGTTCCCGACGGTGACGACGCGGCGTTGTCGTTGCCGTGTCGAACAGCCTCGTGCCCACTGATGAGCTGTTCAGACACCACCCAACTCATCGAAGTGAGCGCCGCTTCGAGCATTGAAACGTCCAGGAAGACACCGGTCTGGTCGGCCGAACCTCGCACGAGCGCGGCACAGATCGCCATCGCGGCCACGTAGCCACCCAGGGCATCGCAGATAGGAAATCCGACGCGCACCGGACCGCCGGAGGCGAGACCCGTGACGGCCGCCATGCCGGCGAAGCCTTGAATGATCTGATCGTAGGCCGTGCGTTCGGCGAGCGGACCGGTCTGGCCGAATCCCGACACGGCGCAGTAGACGAGTTGGGGATTGATCTCGTGGATTCGCTCCCACGAGAAGCCGAGTCGCGCGAGGACGCCCGGTCGCATGTTTTCGAGGAGCACGTCGGACGCTCGTAACAGTCGCTCGAAGACTTCCGCGCCCTCTTCACTCTTGAGATTCAGCGTTATCGATCGCTTCCCCGAGTTCTGGGCGAGAAACGATGGCCCCATCGAAGCGGCCTTCAGTGCTTCGTCGTCCCCGAACTCTCTGGCGAGATCGCCGGTGTCGGGGATTTCAATCTTCGTGACATCGGCGCCCATCAAACTCAGCTGATAAGCCCCGAAGGGGCCCGCGAGCACGGTGGTCAGGTCGAGCACTCGGATTCCGCCAAGCAGTTCAGTCACGATTCGGTCCTCACGTGGAAGCCTGGCGTCGGCGATAGTCAGGCGCTAATTGGGATCTGCATAGTGTCAGCGCACGTCGTGCACCTCAAACCAACGATCAGTCTTTCGCCATGCAGACGACTTAGCGTGGGATGGTCAACGGACGAACCGCTGACCATCCCCCACTAAGCGAACAGCTGCTTACAACGTGCTTAGCCTTCCTTCGCGACTACGGTGGCCAACTGGGCCGGGGTGATGTACGCCCTCGTGACGTTGTTGAGGCTGGCGTCAAAGCCCAGCATCTGGAAGCCACTGAAGACGTTGTGGAACTTGTTGAAGTCGTCGCTTCCAGACGCCCCGTTGTAGTTGATCTGCCTATGGGCCTTGATCAACTTCACGCACAAGGCGTAGGTCCCGCACACTGTTCCCGGTGGGTTCGAGACCGCGACCACGTCCTTAACCCACTTCTTCGGGTCCGTGGACTTGGCCATGGTCATGGCGAGCGACGCGATAACAATCGAGTCGTACTCGTTGAACGTCGTGGGCAGAATCGTCGTGGTCTTCCACACCGACTTGTAGTCAGCGAGGAAGTGACTGTACGCACCGTCTGCGGTGGTCGGGGTCGCCGGGAGCGCCGCTATCAAGTTCGTCGAGGCGGTTGGACCGAACGACTTGGCGTAGGCAC
>PLNQ01000182.1 GCA_003141815.1 Acidimicrobiaceae bacterium
ACCATTTCGACGAAGACGACGGGCGGCGCACCGTCGACCAACTCCGCCGTCACCTCAACCCCGAAGTACAAGTCGGCGTTCGCCGCGTGCTCGTCGCTGATTCCTTCGACGGCCAAGACGCCCACGACGACCACACCGAGCAGTTGATCCACCTCGTGCGCCAATCTGCAGCAGTTCCACCCACCCCAATGGAGACATTGACATGAAAATGAAGTTATTCAAACGCCTCTCGAAAAAGCGCGCCAGCTACATCGCCCTCGGGCTCGCGGTCGCCCTCGCCGCCGCCTTCGCTTTCTCCTCGATCTACAAGACGCCCGCGTCCTCGAGCGCGGGCGTCGCACGAACGGTCCAGGTCACGAAGGGCACCGTTCAGTCGAGCGTCTCGGCCTCGGGCAATCTCTCCACCGTGTCCAACGCCAAGGAGAACTTCGTCTCGGGAGGAACCCTGACGACGCTCAACGTGTCCGTGGGCCAGAAGGTGAAGGCGGGTGAAGTGCTGGCCACTATTGACTCCGCGCAACAGAGCGCCGCACTTCAGTCGGCCGACGCGGGCCTCACCGTGGCGAAGATGAACATGAAGAACGCGCACACGTCGGCCACGACGCTCCAGAAGAGTCTCAACACCGCGAAAGTGACGCTCGCGATTGACCAGTCGGGCGGCACCTCCGTGCAAAAGGATCAGAATCAGTCCACGCTCGATAGCGCGCAGCAGCAACTGACGAACGACCAGAACCAGCTGACCTCGGACCAAACGCTTCTGACCACCGACCAGAGCAGCCTCGCCACCGCCCAGTCGACGTACTCTTCCGACCTCGCGCTCGGGTGTCCGGCGTCACCGACGAGCCAGGGGACGTCCGGAGGGTCCACGAGTTCGGTCACGGCGTCGGCCGGATCGGTGCCCTCCGTGGCCACGAACGCGGCCACGTCCATCTCCACCACGCAGGCCGTGCTGAACGCCACCGTCAATCCGAACGGGTCGGCCACGACGTACTACTTCCGGTACGGCACCTCCACCTCGTACGGCCTGGCGACGGCGAGTGTCTCACTGGCGTCGAGCACGACGTTGGCGTCGAGCACGACGTCCGCGCAGGTCTCCGCTGTGATCACCGGTCTCAACCCGAGCACCACCTACCTGTTTCAAGTGGTGGCGACGAACTCCGTCGGCAGCGCCGCCGGTAGCGGCGTGACGTTGACGACGCCCGCCACGTCGTGCTCCGACGATACGCAGTCGATAACGACCGACGGCACGAAGGTCACGACCGACCAGAACCAAATTGCCAAGGACCAGTCGACCATCACGATCCAGGGGCTTGCGGTGACAGTCGCCCAGCAGAACGCGAAGGCCTCACCCACCGCGATTAGTTCCGACAAGTCAGCGATCACCCAAGACGAGGCCTCCATCGCCCAGAGCAAGGTCGGCCTCGTACAAGACCAGGCGTCCATTGCTCAAGATGAGGTCTCGGTCGAACAGGACGCGAAGTCACTGCAAGAGACCCAGTTGGTCGCGCTCATCAGTGGCAACGTGACGTCGGTGGGTGACTCGGTCGGTCAGGTCGTCAGTGGCGGCGGCTCGTCGACATCAAGTGACACGTCCTCAACGAGTTCGAGTTCGAGTNNGTAGTTCAGCGCTCGTCACCATCCAGGGTCTACGACAACTCCAAGTGGTGGCCAGCTTCGCCGAAGCCGACGCCATCAAAATCGCGGTCCACCAGACGGCGACCATCACGCTCGCGTCGCTGCCGAACACTGAAGTGCGCGGCGTCGTCACCGCGGTCGCCGCCGTGTCCACCGTCGTGAACAACGTGGTCACGTACCCGGTCACGATCAACTTGATTAGTCCGCCGTCCACCCTGAAAGACGGTATGACCGCGCAAGTGTCCGTGATCGTCCAGACCGCTTCGAACGTCCTCGAACTGCCGAGCGCCGCTATCACCACGACGGGCAGTGTCTCCACGGTGCAAGTGAAGGTCAAGGGCGTGCCAACGACCACGCCGGTCACGTTGGGTCTCGTGGGTAGTTCCTTCACGCAGATCACGAGTGGAGTGACCGAGGGCGAGACCATCGTCGAGCCCACGGCTTCGGTGAGTGCCGCGACGACCACGGGAGCGACGACGACCAGAGGCTTTGGCGGAGGGGGCGGAGGCTTCGGAGGGGGAACGCCGTGACCTTGACCAGTGACCGCACGACGCGCGTCGCGATCGACGTCTCGACGCAGAACTCGCCGGAGCCACCGATCATCGCCCTGTCGAACATAGTGAAGAGTTACCGGATGGGTGACGCCGACGTACTCGCGACGCGAAGCGTCTCGTTGACGGTGGCCAAAGGCGAGTTCGTCGCCATCATGGGTGCGTCGGGTTCGGGTAAGTCGACGCTGATGAACATCATCGGCTGTCTCGACATTCCCACGAGCGGTCATTACAGCCTCGACGGCGTGAACATTCGCGACCTCGACGATCAAGCGTTGTCGCGTATCCGCAACATGAAGATCGGCTTCGTCTTCCAGGGGTTCAATCTGATCCCAAGAATGTCGGCGTTACAGAACGTGGAGTTGCCCATGGCGTACGCGGGCGTCAAACCCAAAGAACGTCGAGAGCGGGCGATCGTCGCGCTGCGCTTGGTGGGGTTGGGCGAGCGACTCGAGTACTTTTCCAACGAACTGTCGGGTGGCCAGCAACAGCGCGTCTCGATCGCTCGCGCCATTGGAACGAATCCGGCACTTATTCTCGCCGACGAACCCACCGGTAACCTCGACTCGAAGTCGTCGAACGAGCTGATGGCACTCTTCACCGAACTGCACAACCACGGCCGAACGATCGTGATGATCACGCACGAAAGCGAGATCGCCGAGTACGCCTCTCGCGTCGTTGAGTTACGTGACGGCTCGATCATCAGGGACCAACGTCAAATCGCACGCGTCCCGTCGGAGTCGACCAACACGGCGGCCTCGCCGCAAGACGGCGACGGATCCGAGGTCCGATGACGAACATGTTCAGTAACCTGATCATGGCGGTGCGTGGCATTGGCTCGAACTGGCTGCGGACCCTGCTCACGATGCTCGGGGTCCTCATCGGTGTGGCGTCGGTGATCGTACTGCTCGCGATTGGCACCGGGACGTCGCAATCGATCGAGAACTCGATCCAGAGCCTCGGGTCCAACACCCTGACGGTCTTCAGCAGTGGCGGCAGTGGCACGTCGAGCGGAACCCAGATTCGCAACACCAACCTCAACTCGGCGTCGGTGTCGCTGATCTCGGACCCCAACAACGCCCCCGACGTCCAATCGGTCTCGCCAGTGATCTCGACCAGCGTGACGGCGACGAACGGAAGTTTGAGTTATTCCACGTCCGTCATCGGATCGACCCCCTCGTACCTCGTGGCGTCGAACTACACGGTGTCGGCCGGTCGGTCGATCTCCCAGGCCGACGTGACCAGTCACGCGCAGGTCATCGACATCGGCGCGTCCGTGGCGAGCGGCCTGTTCGCTACCGGTACCGACCCCCTCGGTCAACAGATAGAACTCGGTTCCTCTCGCTTCACCATCGTGGGTCTGCTCGCGTCCAAGGGTTCCACCGGTCTCACCAACGCTGACGCCGTCGCGATAGCTCCCTACACCGCCGTCCAGGACCAACTGACCGGCGAGTCGCAGTCCTTCTCTGAACTACTCATTCAAGGAAAGTCCGCGTCGACACTGACGCTCGCGCAGAGCGAAGTAGAGAGCGTCCTCGCCGCACAGAACAATACGACGGTGGCGGCACTTCCTTTCAACGTGCTCAACCAAGCGAGTCTGATTTCGACGGCCACGTCCAGCTCGAAGACCTTCACGGCGCTCCTCGGCTGGGTAGCCGCCGTGTCGCTGCTTGTGGGTGCGATCGGCGTGATGAACATCATGCTCGTCACGGTCACCGAACGCACTCGTGAGATCGGTATTCGCAAGGCCATCGGGGCGCGTAAGTCAGTCGTCTTAACCCAGTTTCTCATCGAGTCCACCGTGATTTCGCTCATGGGCGGTGTGTTGGGGGCGGTCGCGGGAATCGTCGTCTCGCGCTTCACCATCGCGGGCGTGAAACCCGTGTTGGCGTCGTACTCCATTCCTCTCGCCCTCGGCGTCGCGCTCAGCGTCGGCATCGTCGCGGGCTTCTACCCGGCGTATCGAGCGGCCTCACTACGGCCGATTGACGCCCTTCGTTATGAGTAAGTAAGAAAGGCAGTTCGACATGACAAGAGGATCGACGGACGTCCCAGAGGGTGTTCACCCGACCGGTGACGTGGATGGCGGCGCGCTAAGAGTGCCGCAGAGCAACGTCCTGGATGCGAGTGGGGCCGACAGCGACGCGTTCGCCGTGTTGTTCGGCGGCGAAACCGAGGAGTGGCTGACGCAGACATCGAAAAAGGGCTTTCGAGCGTCGTGGCCCATCACGGTACTCGTGGCGCTTTTGTTACTCGTCGGTGGTATTTCTCTCGGCGCTTTCCTACAACGTGGTCAGTCGACGTCATCAACGTCATCGACGTCGGCGCTCGCCGGACGCTTCGGCGCCGCTTTCGGCGCCGCCTCCAAGACGGGAACGTCCGCCACCGGCGCCGCGTCCGCAACGTCGGGCGTGACGACGGGCACGGTGACCGACATCATCGGCAAGACGCTCTACGTGACGAACGCCAGCGGCGCTCTCGTCGCGGTAAAGGTGACCTCGGCGACGACGGTGACGCGAAACGCCTCGTCATCGCTCTCCGCGTTGAAGCCCGGTGACACCGTCACGGTTCAGGGTCCCACCCAGAAGAACGGCTCGGTAGAGGCGACGACGATCTCCGCCTCCGCCAAGGGCGTGACGACAGTCGGTGGCTTCGGTGGCTTCGGCGCTGGCGCGAGCGGTGCCGCGAGTACGGGTACCGGTAGTGGGACGAGTGCGAGTACCGGCGGCTGATCTCGCCGGCCCGAGCGCCTCGCGCGCGACGGCGCGAACGTCACCGGGTTCCGACCTTGCGCGACGCGCGCTGCGCGCGTGCGCGCCGGCGCTCGTCCTCGGTTGGCTCGGCCTCACGCAAGCGATCGCCGTCGTGCGTCATTGGGGTGTCTTCAGTTCGAATCCGAGCTGGACGGTGGCCTCTGAACTCGCGCGTAGCGCTCTGTACGCGGCGTTCGTCGCCGGCGCCGCCATCACCCTGTTATCGAACAAGGCGCCTCAATCGCGCGACGGGCGTCGCATGGCCGCCGCAGCGTCGCTGAGCGCGACATTCTTATTGGTGGGACTTAGCTATCTGCCGGCCGGTCCAGTCCTGTGGCACGCCTCGTCCTCCGTGGAGCAAGTTGGTCTCGGGCTCAGCGTTCTCGGCGCGGCCCTCGCGCTGACGGCGTTCTTCAGTCTGGGGTCGAGTTTCTCAATCACGCCTGAAGCGCGCGCCCTCGTCGTCACGGGCCCCTATCGATTCTTGCGTCACCCTATTTATTTTGCGGAGATGCTGATGATCGTAGGCGTCGTCGTCGGGTACCCCCGGCTTACGACGTCCGTGGGCGCGCTGTGCGTGGTGGGGTTGCAGATCTACCGAATCCAAATGGAGGAGAGACTTCTCCGCGACGCCTTTCACGCGTCGTTCGTCGACTTCTCCGCGCGCACGCGCTTTCGACTCGTCCCGCT
>PLNQ01000148.1 GCA_003141815.1 Acidimicrobiaceae bacterium
CGCACCGCCGCCACAGGCCGCCAGCACCACGCCCGCAAGGGCGAAGCCCAGGATCATCACTGGCAACTTTCGGTGGCCGCTACGTCGCCTGTCTGAATTAGTCCTTTTTGTCATGAAAACAGTATGGAAATCGAATCTGGACGAAAGGTGAGGGTGACCTAATAGTTTCCTGGACGCTCATCAGCCGGACCTCGACTGGTCCACAGGGTACGAACCTTATGAAATGCGGCCTTTGACCTTCAGGAGATTCTTATCCTGCGTTGGCACACTGGTCCAGTGAGTATCGAGATCTTGTCCGTCGAGGACGACGACAATCTCGCGTACGTCATCGCGACGACACTGCAACTGGGGGGTTTCAGCGTGACGCGCGCGAAAGACGGTAGTGAAGCGCTGCGCCTAGCCCTCGACAACAACCCGCCAGACCTCATGATCCTCGACGTGATGCTCCCCGATCTCAGTGGCTTCGAAGTCTGTCAACGAATGCGAGAGGCCGGTGTCAACATCCCGGTGATCTTTCTCACCGCGGTCGACTCGGTGGGCGACAAGGTGCGCGGCTTGACGATGGGCGCCGACGACTACCTCACCAAGCCGTTCAGCGTCGAAGAACTCTCGGCGCGCGTGCGCTCCCTCTTACGGCGCATCGGCATCGCGCCCGAGCCCCAGGCGACCTCGTTCGGCGACATCGTCATCGACGACGACGCCCACACCGTGGTGAAGGGTGGCAATCTCGTGGACCTGTCGCCCACCGAGTACCGACTCCTGCTCTTTTTGGTGAAGAACTCGGGGAAAGTCTTGACGCGATGGCAGATACTCGACCACGTGTGGGACTACAGCTTCGAGGGTGAGCCGACCATCGTCGAGTCGTACGTGTCGCAGCTACGAAAAAAGATTGACACGTCACCGCCGACCCTGATCCGTACAGTTCGAAGTGTGGGCTATCGAATCGGGCGACCGTGACGTCGGCGTGAGCCTTCGTCTCCGTCTCACTTTCGCGGCGTCACTCCTCCTCGCGGTTCTCCTACTACTCGGCTTCTTGCTCGTCACCTCGGTCGGTAGATCCGAGCTCGGACAAGTTGACCAGCAATTAAAGAACTCGCTTCCGATGGCGAGGAACCTCAATCAAACGACGTCCCCGCCGTTTCATTCCGTCCCCACACCGCCGCGCTCGTCCTCCGCCAACCACTTCAGCGCGTACTACATCGCCACCATCACGAACGGAAGGAGGACTCTTATCTCCACGCCGCTGGACACGGGAAAGGCGGCACCCCAGACGCCGAGCGCGCTGTCCACGCTGCGTCACGACATCAAGCCCTTCACCGTGGGGTCGGTCTCCGGCTCGATCACCTGGCGCGCTGTCCTCATCACCGTGCCAAACTCGAAGACCGAAGTGTTGGTGGCGGTCTCACTTTCGCAGGTTGACAACACGATGAGTTTTCTCCGTTTCGCTCTCCTCCTAGCGGGGCTCGTCGTCCTCGCGGTCGTCGCCGCGACCGGCTTCTGGATCGCACGACTCGGACTGCGCCCAATCGCCGAAGTCACGGAGGTCGCCGACGCCATCACTGCCGGCGATCGGACCAGGCGCGTGACGACTGCGCAGCGAAGAACCGAGGCCGAAAAACTGGCACAGGCGTTCAACCTCATGCTCGACGAACAATTGGCGCTCGAAGCGCGTCTTCGTCAATTCATCGCGGACGCGTCACACGAGCTTCGTACCCCCGTCTCGGTGATCCTCGGTATCACGGAGTTATGGCGTCAGGGCGAGCTTCGAAACGGCGAGGAGCGCGACGAAGCGATCCACCGTATTGGTCTCTCGGGTAACCAGATGGGCAAACTCGTCGAAGAGCTCCTGCTGTTGGCTCGCCTCGACGAAGGCCGTCCAATGGACCGCGCGCCCGTCGACCTCGAACGGCTGATTCACGAGGTGGTGGCGGACGCGCTGACCACTGACCCCCTACGTACTATTTCGATCAGCATCGCCGACCCCGTTGTCATCCAAGGCGACGCGTACCGTCTCCGTCAAGTCGTGGCCAATCTGGTCAATAACGCCCTTCGGTACACGCGCGCCGACGCGGTGGTCGAGGTCCACTTGTCTGCGGACGGCGACACCGCGTTGCTCGACGTTGACGATGCAGGGCCCGGTATGACGCAAGAGGAAGCAAGCCACGCCTTCGACAGGTTCTGGCAGGCGGACGCCAGTCGATCGCGTTCCGGCGCGGGGCTGGGACTGCCAATCGTGCGCGGCATCGTCGTGGCCCACGCCGGCGGCGTCACGCTCGAGTCAGACCCGGTGACCGGCACCCACGTCCGGGTGACAATCCCGCGCGGCGACAAGAATCCTTACGAGTCCCACACTGTCGCTGTTCATCCGCTCCGTCAACGCTGATCTTCACGTGCGAGATTCGTTCGAGTCGTGCCCGAGTGTCCTACGGGAGTTTGACGCCGAGAACTCCGTATTGAGGAACGCTTCAGCGGCGTCGCCTCAACCGCCTTGGAAGTCTTCTTGTTCCGTCGATATTGGTAAAGGAGACTGGTCGGAGGCGTCAAGAAGTCCCTTGAACGCGTTTCGCATCATGGCAATTGAAGAAGAACTTGGATCACTCAAGTACTCAAGGGCCAGCGCGTTTGATTGAAGGGTGTCCAAGCAGGGCGTCAGCGCTGAAGGCATTGGTTCGTCGACTTCATACGTACTCGCACTGGCGTCCATGGCGCTCTCCACTTCGGCCCTTGTGACTAGGGACTATTGCACTTTCATGAACATTTGTCAAGTGGTTGTCATGACCTAGTGATTCCATGACGTGACTCATCGCGGACACCGCGTTCGAAGAAGTGGCTACGACGAAGCGGGAACGGTATCCAGAGGCTTGTAGCGGGTCAGCCACGGTGCCAACTCATCGGCGGGCATCGGCCGAGTAAAGAAGTAGCCCTGCGCCACGTCGCACCCGGTCGCGGTGAGATCGAACAACACTTCTGCGGTCTCGACGCCCTCGGCCACGACGGAGAACCCCAAATTGTGCCCAAGAACGATGATCGAGTGCACGATGGTGGCGTGCGCGGCATGCTCCATCATGTCGGTGATGAAGCTGCGATCGATTTTGAGTTCGTGAATCGGCAGTGTCGACAGGTACCCGAGCGAGGTCTGGCCGGTCCCAAAGTCATCGATGCTGAGTCGCACGCCGCCACGGTCGAGATCGCTGAGTACGACAGCCGCGCGATCGGGGTCGGTCATGAGGGTAGTTTCGGTAACTTCGATGAAGAGTCGCTCCGGCGCGACGCCAGCGGTATTCAAGGCGTCGACGACGGTGGCGGCGAAACCGGCGCGGCCGAGATTGCGAGCGGACACGTTGACCGACACGGTGAGGTCCCGGGCACCAGGACCAAAGTTCTTCAAGTCCTCGAGGGTCCTCTTCATCACCCACGTCGTCAACCGGTCGATGAGATCGGTCTGTTCCGCGAGCGCGATGAAGTCGTCGGGGTACACGAGACCCTTATCGGGATGTTGCCAGCGAACGAGGGCTTCGACGGCGTCGATACGACCGTCACTGACGCGTACTTTCGGCTGGTAGTACAGGACCAGTTCATTGACGTCGATGGCGTGTCGCAGTTCAGCCACGAGTGCGAGGTTGGAGGCGTTGTAGTGACTCTGTGATTCGTGATAGCGAACGACGCCGAGGTGGCGTGACTTCGCCGTGTACATCGCCACGTCAGCCAACTGCATGAGGGTGTCGACGTCGGTTCCCTGTTCGGGCGCCACGACGTAGCCGAAGCTCGCCTCCACTGAGAGCGGTAGGTGGTCAATATTGATCTCCTCTTCAATCGCTCGTCGGAGTTGTTGAAGCATCAGTTCAGGTTCGTCAACGTCGGAGAGCAGTACGCCAAACTCGTCGCCGCCAAGCCGGGCCAGGGCATCAGGACCACCGAGCTGTTCGCGAAGTCGCGCACCGAGAGCGATAAGTAGCTGGTCACCGTTGGGATGACCGAGGGTGTCGTTGATCTCCTTGAAACGGTCGAGGTCGATGATCGCGATCATCGTAGCGACACCCATGCCTGCACCACGCTGCAGTTCCGCCTCAGCCCTTTGATGGAACAACTCTCGATTCGGCAGATCGGTCAGTGCGTCGTGCTCCGCCATGTACTGGTTGAGTCTGACTTGACGCCGGAGCCTGCGTCCCACCGAGTAGGAGATGCCGAATAGTAAGACGTACAAGACGCCGAGGCCCACGGCCAGGTTGCGGTAAAGAAGAGACAGCCCCGCGCCCACGTCGCGATTAATCGGCGTGTAGGGAAGGTAGACCTCGAGTACCCCAAGAGATGACTCGGTGATCCAGCCGACAAGGGAAGGTAGATCTCGACGGCGGGCGGACCGAGCGGACCCGACGCAGCGTCGGCGTTGAGATGCGTGATGAGCGACACGATACGACCATGGGTGGCTTGGCGTGCCTCGTCCGCATTTGCCGTCGAGTGGAGACCCACTCCGTCGTCGGTGTAGATGACTGTACCGTCGAGGTTCCGTAAGCGAAGACGAAGTACGTCACCGCTGAGCACGGAGTCACGCACCAATAGATTCATATCTTGCGTCTCCGCGGGACTCAGTCCCGAACTAAGTGGTCGCCCGTCAAGAATGGGCTGTACTGCGGTCTGGGCCATCAAGACCGCTTCGTCACGACCTTGGGCCAATCCTCGTCTCGTCGCTTCGGTTCGATAGCTCGCGGCCAAGGCCAGACCAAGGACGATGACCGCACACAGCATGATGAGGGCAAAGATGGCAAACAGTCGGACCGGCGAATCGTCCCGGCGCGTCACCGTTGTCCTCACACCTGCCTGGGAGTTTTTGAGGTATCCGCACGGACTGAAACGTGGGTTTCTAACAAGATTTCCGTCCCAATCGCACGAGGGCCAGGCTCAATCTAACACGACCGATTCGTATTTTCTCTTGAACAGAGTTGCAGTAATGACGACGTATCCACGACCCTTTCGACGGAGGAACTTACTTTCGCTCGAAAGATGTTCGACGTCGATGTACGTTAAATGGCGGCGAGGGGCGGATGAGAACGCCGCCGTTGTTCTAGAGGTGTGACACGCATGATGGTTAGGTCCTCGGTGCAGGGGTTGGGTCTGACTCAAATCGTGTGACTGGCTTCGTGCCTTAATGAATGATCTGTCGACCCGACTCCTTGCCGAGGGCGTGCACCAGCTGGCCGGACGGACGTGACTTGATAGGAGCTTTGAACAAACACCGTGCGTGTCCTGTCCGCCGACCTGGCCGGTGGTGCCACCCCATCAACTAGGAAGGCAGAACCCATAATGACAAAAGATTCAAGGATCGTGTTCGGGGGCGTCGACACCCACCGAGACGTGCACGTGGCGGCGGTAGTGGACGAGCGAGGCAGAATCCTCGACACCGCGCCCTTTGAGGCCAACTCGAAGGGTTACGCGGCGCTGCGAAAGTGGATGAACGGCTTTGGCCCACTCATCAAAGTCGGCGTCGAAGGCACCGGTTCCTACGGCGCCGGCCTCGCTCATCACCTCCAGAGCTCCGGCGCGGAGGTCGTGGAAGTCAATCGGCCGAATCGCCAAATGCGTCGTCAACGGGGCAAGTCCGACACCGTCGACGCCGAGGCGGCCGCGAGGGCGGCGCTCAACGGCGAGGCCTCGGTGGTGCCCAAGTCACACGACGACTCGGTCGAATCGATCCGAGTACTGCGCGTCGCCTACTGTTCGGCGCGCGACACGCGCACCCGCTTGGCCCTGCAGATACGCGACCTCGTCGTCACCGCCCCCGCCAGCCTGCGCGAGAACCTGCCGGCGCGCACCAAAGAGCGGGTGGCACGCTGCGCGAGCTTTCGACCCGGGGATCCCCGTGACCCGCTCGAGGCGACACGACTGGCCCTGAAATCTCTGTCGCGTCGCTATCAGGAACTGAGTGTCGACATGGAGGAGCTGACAACGATCCTCGACCGGCTGACCCTCGAGGCGAACCCCGCGCTGCGCGCTGCCAAGGGAGTGGGCGTGGACGTCGCGGCGACCCTGCTCGTCGCCGCGGGATCCAACTGCGGCCGACTTCGCAGCGAAGCGGCCTTCGCGGCGATGTGTGGCGTCTCGCCCGTTCAAGCGTCGTCGGGCCTCACGACCCGTCACCGCCTCAATCGGTCCGGAAACCGACAGGCCAACAACGCCCTGTGGCGCGTCGTTATGAACCGGATGATCTACGACGACGAGACCAAGGCCTACCTGGCTCGGCGCACGGCCGAAGGCAAGACCAAGCGCGACGTCACGCGCTGTCTCAAGCGTCACATCGTCCGCGAAGTCTTCTGGCTCCTCAAGAACCCCGCTTATGAAGAGATCGGACCACAGCTGCGCGTCGCACGAAAAGCTGCCCACGTCACCCTGCAGTCGGTCTCCGACGATCTGCACGTGTGGCCGACCAAGGTGTCACGGGTCGAGCGGGGGCTCGATCACGACAACGACTTCATCGAGCGCTATAAGAAGTGGCTAGCAACCCGAATCGCCGCTTGACAAACATAGGAGCATCA
>PLNQ01000096.1 GCA_003141815.1 Acidimicrobiaceae bacterium
CTCACTAACCGGGGTCCCCGCACTTGAGCATCACCACTCCCAACGGCCAACTCTCCGCTACGTCCACCGAAAGGGTGACAGGCCGACAATGGGTTCTTGCACGCTTCTTTAAGCACAAGTTCTTCGGGGCAATCTCTATGCTTCCGAGACTAAGCGTCGGACATGGTTCCTCTTCACCTTGGCAGCCTTAACTGTTGTGACTTCATCGAAGCTAAGAAGGGCCATAGAGACTGCCGCAGTCGGTGGCGCCGGGCCATGATGCAGATCGCCACGTCGAACTCCACCAGTTCCGGCCCGAGAGCCATGGTCGGCCAGTCGTCAGGCAACTCGGGCGTCACGAGTCGCAGCGGAACTCGTTGACCGGTCGGCGTGCGAGGAACCTTCGGGGTGCGATAGAGGCTCTGGCGACTGACCGACAGCACCTTGGCGATCACCGCCGCCGATGCTGCGCCCTCGGCCACCCAGTGGCGGCCGAGGGCGGTGCGTTGACTCACGTCAGTCGCCCAGACGCTTCTCCCAGCAGATCGTTCTCCAAAGCCAAACGACCAATGGTCTGCTCGGCCTCGGTGCGTATTCCGACGTAGTTGCACACTCGTTCCGGAGTTGTTGAACACCGGTCGTGATGCCGTGCTGGTGAGTGCTCTTCCCTAGCTCACCTCCTCTCGAGTCATCGTAGAGCGAATCATTTTGTCGCCGGTGTCATTGATTTCTTGGAGCGTGATGTGGCGTCGTTTCGACGCCGGGAAGCGCCGGCGAGTTCGATGCGGTGGGACCGCTCGAGCAGCCTGTCGAGGATGGCGTCGGCGATGGTCGGGTCGCCGAGACCTTCGTGCCAGTGGTTGACCGGTAGCTGCGAAGTGGCGATCACTGATCGCCCGCGGCGGTCCTCGACTACTTCGAGGAGGTCGGCGGCTTGGTCATCGGAGTGCGGGCGTAGCAGCAGGTCGTCGAGGATCAACACGTCGACTCGCGCGAGGTTTGCCATCATCTTGGCTAAGCGTCCGTCGGCGCGCGCCACGCTGAGATCGTCGAGGAGCCGGGGAACTCGCACGTAGAGCGCGCTCGCTCCGTCGCGGATGGCGTGGTTGGCGATGGCGCAGGCGAGAAAGGTCTTGCCGACGCCCGTGGGGCCAACGATCATCACCTGGTGGTGGTTCGCCACCCAGGGTGAGCCCACCAGGGAGAGCAACGTCGTCTTATCGAGTCCCCGGGTCGCGGAGAAGTCGAGGTCCTCGACGACCGCACCGCTGCGTAGTTTGGCGCCCTTCAAGACTCGCTCCAGCCGGCGATTCGAACGCTGGAGCAGTTCTCGTTCGACCAACAGTCCGAGCCGGTCCTCGAAGGAAAGCTCGTGGTAGTCAGGGTGCTCTCGTTGTTCGAGCAGTCCCGACGCCATGGCGGGCAGTCGCAGGGACTTGAGGCCCTCGATGGTGGAATGGGTGAGCATGGATCTCCTAGTGGTAGTAGTTCGGGCCCCGGATATTGCGGTGCACGGGGTGGGCCCGAGTGGACCCCGTGGCGAGTGGTCGCTGGTCGAGTCCGTGCTTCAAGATCGAGGCGACCGACGAGTAGGAGAACGAGCGCAGCGCGAGGGCCCTCGCGCACGCGGCCTCCAAACGTTGGGGTCCGTATTTCTTGGCGAGTCCCATGACGCCGAGTGCCGAGCGAAAGCCCTGTTCCGGGTGAGGGCGGCTGAGGAGCAACTCGTTGATGAACTCACCCGTCGCGGGTCCGTTCTTCTCGGCCCAGCTCACGATGCGCCCCGGCGTCCACTCGAGGTAGCGCCGGTGCGAATCGGGCATGTGGGCCGCTTCGGTGGAGTGACGTCCCTTGTCGTAACGGCGCAGGTGCGCCGCCACGCGCTTGTTCTTGAAGAACACCTCGACGACCGAACTGGTGAGGCGCACCTCGACCACCTCGCGCGCCAAGCGGTAGAGCACGGAGTAGTAGTGGCGCTCTATTTCGACGTGGTAGTCAATGTTGACCTTGGCTCGTCGCCACGAGGCGAACTCGTAAGGGGTGTCGGGGAGCGGTCGCAGTGCGGGCCGGTCGATCTCTTCGAACAGCGCAGCGGGCGAGCCCTCCAGCTTCTTAAAGGGCTTCGCGTTGGCGCGCTCGACGAGTGTGGCGATCGCCTCGTTCAGGTCCCCCAAACTCGTGAAGCGTTCCTTGCGAAGTCGCGCCATGATCCAGCGCTCGACGATCTGCACGCCCACTTCGACCTTGGCCTTGTCGCGGGGCTTGTAGGGGCGCGCGGGGATGATGGCGGTGCCGTAGTGCGCGGCCATCTCGTGGAACGTGGCATTGAGGTCCGGCTCGTAACGAGAGGCCTTGGTGACCCCGGACTTCAAGTTGTCGCACACGACGATGCTCGGCACGCCCCCCAAGAACGAGAAGCAGTGCGCGTGGGCGTTCACCCAGTGCTCGAGCTCCTGGCTGCGCAGCGCCTCAACGAAGAAGTAGTTCGACGCGCCGAGCACGGCGACGAAGAGTTCGGCGCGAAACGAGAGCGCCAACGTCGCCGCGTCATAGATAGGAATGGTCAGTCCGGGAAAGTCGACGAAGAGCTTCTCGCCCGCCCGGTGGTCCTGGCGCATCACGACGTCGAGGTGGCGACGCCACTGCCGGTAGAGCTTGCAGAACTGGCTGTAGCCGTAGCCGTCGGGGCGCGCCTCGCGGTACTCATCGAAGAGCAACTGCAACGTGACGCCCTTGTGGCGCAGTTCGCGCTGGAGATAGGCGAAGTCGGGCTGGTCGCGCTGCGCCGGCGCGGTCCGCGCGGGTGCGAAGAGCAGGTTCTCGAGCGCGTCGTCGTCGAGCTCCGAGAGCGGCCAGGAAAGTCCCGCTTCCAGGGCACGCTTTTCGTAGAGCGCCACGGTGGCGTGGGGCATCGCGACGGCGAGAGCCACGTCACGCAGGCTCAGTTTCTCGCTCCAGCGGAGTCGAAGTATCTCGCGGACCTTGCGCATGGTTGTATGGGGACGGGGCACCGGCGACTCCTCTGATTATTGGACTAATCAAAGAGCGTTGTCGGTGCCCTCACTCTCACGCCAACGCCGGCGTCACGACCTCCCGGGGTGTACAACTACGTCGGAATCGTTGTACAACTTCAATCGGAACGGGTGTACAACAACCGTCGGAAAATGCACCTCGGAGAGCTTCTTCTCGAGCACGTGCTCGCGCCGACTCGACTCGAACTTGTCCGAGAGCGCCTGCTCCATCCCGTCAACGGCTTGTTCGCGACAGGTCTCGGCGACCGTCTTCTTCTTGCTCAGGACCGCCAGCACCGCGTCGCGCTTCTGCGCGTGAGTGTGAACTGTGATCTTCTTCCCATGGCTGCATTCTCCTCTCTGAATGCAGCTTGAGGCCAACGAAAGGAAGTGTCACCTTCCTACAATGCGTCGCGCCGACGGTGCTCCTCGGCGACTGGCGACGCGAATACAATCACGAGAGGACCCACAGCGCACTAGGTCGGCAAACGCCAGCCAAGTTCGCCGAGACCTTGAAGTTCAGGAACCAGCAACGACTCACAGAGTTAATGGCTTAGGAAACGGGGTCCGGCCATTAGGGCCGAGACCAATTAATAATGACTTAAATGCCAGTAAATCGATACAAAAGAGACGCCGATCAGTAGCGCACCAATGGCAAACGTTGCAATTCGATGGCTCTTTAACCACTTTGACTTCCGGATTGGATTTTCAATCGTGTAGTACAAGGCTGCGGACGCAACAAAGGAAAGTGCCACAAGTTCTACCTCACTGTGAAGGGGCAGCGGTGAAATCGCGTACTGAGTCGCTATGGCAATGATCGGCCAATGAACTAAATACAGTGAATACGAAATATTTCCAATCCACTGAATTGGAGCGAATTTAACAAACCGTCCAAAGTTATCCACGCCACGTAAAGACCCGCCAGCGATGACTACGCCCGTCGCCACCACGGGGAGAATGACCGCCGCTCCAGGCCACACCGTCGTCGAGGAATAGAACCAGGTACAGAGAAGAAGTACACCGACGCCTAGATAAGCAAGTACGAGGCCCCCGCGGGGAGATCGCCCGCGCAGTTCTGGACCCAGTACGGCGAGAAGCGCTCCGAGAGCCAATTCCCACGCATGCGTAAGTGGAGAAAAGAACGCCCATGCGGCGTTTTGGCTTGTTTCAACGATGCACCAGGCGAGTGAAAATCCGATGATACAAAGTAGGGCGGTGATCAAGCGAGTCACGGGCGAGAACAGTTTTCGCGGCCAAGTGAGTATCAAGAACAAGACCGGCCATACCAAATAGAACTGTTCTTCAACACCAAGTGACCAATATTGTTGCAGCGTGGACGGCGGTTGATTAGCAGTAAAATACTGTGTCCCAGTCGAAGCAAAATGAAAGTTCCCTACGAAAAGGGCTACGTACTTCGCGTCTTCAGCATCAGAGGCGCCCGTGATGAAACTAAGCCAGTGGTAAGTCGCAAACACTGTCGCGATTAGAACAACGGTCGCTGCAGGAAGTATTCGTCGAATGCGGCGGACGTAAAAGCCAGGAATCGAAGCGGTGCCCTTGGATGCCCTCTCTCGCAAGAGGACGTTAGTGATTACGAAACCAGAAACAACAAAAAAGACATCAACACCAAAAAAACCGCCGTGAATCCCAGGAATGCCCGCGTGATAAAGAACTACAAGTAAGACCGCCAGAGCTCGCAGGGCTTGAATGTCGGGGCGGAATTCAGCACGATAGTCCTCCGCATTGAGCTCATTACGATAGGCCTTTGCATCGAGCTCACTCGTTTGGAGAGAGGTCAAAGGCACCGTCCTATGAGACTGGAATAATCAGAAGAGGAGCTAAAGCTTTTTCAAGTACAACCGATAGAAACTTGCTGATTGCGATGGTGAGGTGATCAGCATCTGCATAAACGTCGATGTTTCCAATTACAGCCGGGCAAACACCGTTCAAGCAAATCCATTTATATATCGTAATTAGGTGGACGCTTGCTCCCGAAATCGCCGCATTATCACGTGCAAGCGCGGTGCTAAAAGCGCTTCCGGACGTATATGCGAGATTACAAAGATTAATGTTGTTGGGATGACTTGCTAAGCATGAGGGAGTTGCTTTCAAAAAATGAGGACCTGTGCCAAGCAGAATTCGAATCGGATGGTTTGTGGCCGTTGACAATTCATCAAAGGTATTACGCAGAATCGTCACCAAGTCACGATTACCGGCCGCACCCAATAAACCCTCGCCGCTGGCGGCGATTACGGCGAATGGATTAATCTTGTTGACGGCTCTCGGAAGATTTTTATGAAAATTGACACATGCATTTAATTCATTTAGATCGAAGCCCGCAAAGGTTCGGCCTGGTCGGGAAAAAGCAGTAGGGCATCCTGGAAATGAAAACTCAGCAACTCTGAAACCAAGTTTCTGACCAGCAATATTCAGTGCAGGTATCCAGTTTCCTACGAACGAGTCGCCAAAAATCACGACGGTTCGCCTTGCAGTCACCGATCCGTACCAACAAGGGACCGGATTTAGTGCTTCACCATTTTTTAAGTATGGATCACAAGAGTTGTGGAGGTACGCGGATCCCTGGATGTCTTGGTTATGGGAAATCTTGAGGAGAGAGGGCACTAAGTCAGCGGGAAGCTTTGATTGCTTTATGGATTTCGCCAATATTTGATCCAACTGAGCGAGTGACGGAACTGGCGCAACATCACTCGACGTAGAAGATGAGGCGAGAGCCCCCGTTGCGCAACCTACCGAAACGAGGAGCAGGACATTGGCAGGAATCAAAAATTTTCTGAACACGTTCAATTTGAACTCCATTTAGCATTCACTTGGCCAGGCTTAGCGGCGCTATCCGCGCGAAGCGCTTCTGGTAAAAGGACTTAGCGTGACCGCCTCGGCGAGCGGACCAAGTCAGGACGAATCCCGAGAGTACGAAGAAGAAAGTGACTCCGAGATAGCCCACTGACGCCACGCTTTGAAGTCCCGGTATGACAGTCAGGGGCTTTTGCGACGAGGGATTCTTGACGCTGTGAATGAGCACAACCCCGAGTGCCGCAAGAATTCGGAGGCCTGTCAGCGAGTCGAGCCGTCTTGCTGGGATTGCAATTTCGGGCACAGCGTGCGGCGCTTGGATTTCCTCATCGTCACCCGCCGTCGCCATCAGCATAGATTAGTTATCCAGGGGGCGTGCGTCTACCTCGATTTGGGTGTTGGCTATACAGGACTTCCTCGACCTGAGGAATCGTCGTCGGGCGGGAGTCCTCGGCTTCGCCAGAGTCCTCAAGCTCCACCGCGTGGAGCCGTCGTCGGGCAGTTCGTTCATGGTGAGTAACGCCACCTCGGCGACGGTGCCTTCGCGGAGCCAGGAGCTGCGACCCCTTCCGGGAGCAATGACGCCAATAGCGTTCACGCCTTCTGATTCAAATCGTCGTCGCCAGCGACGAACCGAATTGGAAGCGACCTCAAGCTTGCGGGCAACCTCATAGATCGCCTCGCCGTCCGCCGACATCAGCAACGCTTTGGCCCCAACACCGTTCGATGCGGGAGTGAGTGCGAGCGCGAGAGTCGTCTCAGAACCTCTCGTTGCTCACTCGTGACCTGCAGGGACGCGGCAGCCAGTTTCGATGTCATCCCGACGTTTTAACTACTTCCACTATTTCAGCGACGGACCACTAGGTACATCCTGTCAATACATCTTGTACATTTGAGACTTTGTTGAGAAGCAGTAGCTGGCAGTTTGTTTTGAGCCTGCGAATTTTGAATCATGCGCAAGGGCAAAGTAATCCAGTTTCTTAAAGGCAGCACCAGTCATCGGTTACCGAAGATTGTGACTCTCGCACTCGCGTCTTCGGTGTTGGTGACGATGGTCACTATTGACGCTTCGGCTTCGACTCAGGCCAACGCAGGCACTGCCAACGCCAATTTGTCGAGCCCTCGCGCGACCGGAGTATCCAATTCTGGCGCACCGACGATCCAATTGAGGCAGCGTTCGAGCCCAACTGGGACCATTACGACCACGTCGCGGATTGGTACCACCACGTCGACGAGCCCAACGTTGACCCCAACACGCAATACGACGACCACCACCACGACGACTGCCAGTAGAACGACCACATCTGATGCTCATAATCGCCTAGATCTAGGGCTGGAGGTAAAGTCGGGACTCTGGGACGTAGCTCCGGTCAAATCGGTTGAGTCCGCAATTGGCCACAAGATTAGCGTCGTCATGGGCTACATAGGCTGGTCCTATCCAGCAAGTGAGTCCTATGCAAGCGAGTTCCCCACCGCGCAATTAGAGGCGCTCAGTAATGACGGTTATCTGCCCGAAATAACATGGGAACCATGGGATGATTCGAGCGGAGTCAATCAACCTAACTATTCACTTGCCAGCATTATCGCCGGAAACCATGACTCCTATATAAAGTCCTGGGCAGAGGCTGCAAAGGCCTACGGCAAGCCGCTTCTTATTCGATTTGCCCAAGAGATGAATGGAACCTGGTACCCCTGGTCCGAACAAGTCAATGGTAATTCTCCGGGTGAGTATGTTCAAGCGTGGCAGCACGTGCACAACATA
The DNA here is from genome assembly GCA_003141815.1 of Acidimicrobiaceae bacterium. Classification (GTDB taxonomy): domain Bacteria; phylum Actinomycetota; class Acidimicrobiia; order Acidimicrobiales; family RAAP-2; genus RAAP-2. Next base: position 7,564 of record PLNQ01000096.1, read on the forward strand.
TTCGCAGAAGATGCTGTTCAGAACGTAAAGTGGGTTTGGTCTCCAAACGTTGTCGGATCTGGAGCTTCCTCAGATTTAGCTGAACTGTATCCTGGCGATGCGTATGTCGACTATATCGGCATTGATGGATATAGTTACCCGAACGACGGATGCCCAGCCGCTTCGGAGCTATTCGGTCCGACACTCGCCATCACTAATCAACTCTCCGTCCGTCCTGCGATGATTGCTGAGACTGGTATCGATTCAGCCTGCAGTTCTCAGACATCGCTCATGGCTTCACTCTTGAATTGGACTTCAGCGAACCCACGCATTTTCGCTTTAACCTGGTTTGACCGAAACACCGCGAGTGCGGACTATTCGCTGACTTCATCGCTTGAATGGAGGATGCATTCGTTTGTATCTCCGGTCACTGTAAACGCGCATCGAAAACAGCCACACCCCGCGCATCGAAAACAGCCACACGTGGTTAGTAGGTAAGTCTGCCTCAGAGCGGTGGCTGACGCCACTCCCTTTCAGGACTTTCTGGCCCGAGAACGCCTGGTGGCGTCCTGGAGTCGGTAACTTTCTCCCTTCGTCTCGATGATCTTGCAGCGATGGGTCAGCCGGTCGAGCGTGGCGCCGATGAGCCGTTCTGAGCCGAGCACCTCCGTCCAATTCTCGAACGGCAGGTTGGTCGTCACCATGACACTGGAACGTTCGTGGGCGGTCGCGATCACGTCGAAGAGCAACTCCGCGCCGACTTTGGTGGCGGGCACGTAGCCGAGTTCATCAAGCACCAGCAGGTCCAACTTGGAGAGTTGCGTCTTGAGTCGCGCGAGCACCCGCTGGTCCCTGGCCTCGATGAGCATCGTGACCAACTCGGTCACGCGAAAGAACTTGACCTTGTAACCCTTGGCGCACGCTTCGGCCGCGATCGCCGTCGCCAGATGGGACTTTCCGGTGCCGGGATTGCCGATTAAGAGCACGTTCTCTCGTTCGTCGATGAACGAACAGCGTGCGAGCTCGAGCTCGAGCATCTTGTTGATGCTCGGTCGCGCCAGGAAGTCAAAGGTCGCGAGCGACTTGTGGGTGGGGAACTTGGCCGCCTACATCCTGCGCGCGGCGCCCTTGCACTCACGCTCGAGCAACTCCAGTTCGCAGAGCTGCAATCTGCTTTCGTTTCGCCGGCCACCGCGGCAATGGGGCCCACCAGAGTTGCGTCGCGGAAGCGAAAGGTGATCACATCCTCAATGGGTACTTGACTCGAACTCCCATTTTCTCGTTGCACCGCTTTACTGTGACCTAACCATTTAACGTATTTTCATCAATCGAAGAAAGCATGTCGTTCATATAATCGACGTCACTTTCGTACACGTGGGCTGATTTGACGATCATCGTGAGCGGTCCGACGTTGGACGAAATCTCCTCCGCCACATGTTGTTGTAGGTAGGCGAGTTCCACCAAGTTTGCGAAACCCTTTGTTCCAAAATCGATACTGTGAGCGAAGACCGCCAACTCCAAACGTTGGTGATTGATGAAGAAGTCGAGCAAACTTACACAAGGTATGTAGCTGGTGTCGGTGAGCGGCTGAAAAGTAGTGATCGCGGCACTACGAGATGAAGGATCCTTGCGCAGACGCTTGATGACCCAATCAATCTGATTGAGGCCACGGTGTTCGTAGTCGTACAGCCGAGTGGCGTAACTGTCAGCGTCTCCGAGCGCGGCAACTCGAGCTGGATCGGTGAAGTTTAAATGCATCCACTCCAGGCGCTCCGGGTCCGCAAGGCGACCGATCAACGCGTCGCCACTGCACGGATCCGCGACGTGAAGAGTCGTCATGATCAACTCGCGCGTAGCGAGCCCGTCGTACCGACTGAGTTCACCTTCGTCGAGAATCTTCGCGCGACGGCGATCCAGGCCTCACCAATCGTGTGGGTCGCGATCATCTTCGATGACGTGTCGGGAACTACTTGAGGTGGGTGCGCTTCATTCACCCACGAAGTTTAAATCCCTGATTATCCACCGAGTGAGAGTGTCCAAAGGGTGCGAAAACATTGGCCAAGAAAATCGCGTCTCGCGTACCTGAACTTGCGAAATGGCGGGCGTCGTCGGCATTGGTGGAGTGTTCTTTCGTGCGCACGACCCGGACGCGCTTCGTGCGCGGTACGTCGAAGCACTCGGTGTCGAGTTTGACGGCGCCAGCGGAGCCCGCTTCGACCACGGTGGGGACAACGCTTCTATGGTCTTCGAGCTCTTCCCCCACTCAAGTACGTACATTGGGGACCCCGAACGACAAACGGCGATGGTCAATTTTCTGGTCAGCGATATGGACGGAATCATCGAACGTCTCGCCGGATACGGTGTCACGGCTGAACCGATCGAGAGCGAATCCTACGGCAGGTTTTCGTGGGCGAATGACCCGGAAGGTAATCGTTTTGAACTTTGGGAGCCGGCCTCTACCTGAAGTCCGGAAACGCGACGTTGATAAATGTCATTCCATACCGGTCACACGCATTGTGATGTTGATACGACCGGCATCGAGACCGCAGTCTCGAGACGCGGTCCCGGGAAAGATTTTCGTCACACCGTGGAACGCGAGCCGCGACGCGCCGCCAAAGACGAAAAGGTCGCCTGAAGAAAGCGCAATGTCCTCGTAAGGAAGATTCCTATTGGTCGTGTTCCCGAATCGAAACTGACAGGTGTCGCCGAGAGAGAGTGAGACGACGGGCGCAAGCGATCGTTCGTCCCTATCTTGATGCATCCCCATTCGAGCGTCGTCGTCGTAGAAGTTGACGAGAGCGGTGTCGGGTGTGTAGTCGTCACCCGCGCGCGGGTCGCCACTGACGTCGACGAGAGCCCGCCTACCGAGTCGGACCATCCAGTCCGGGAAGTCGAGGACGCGATTCCCATTGACGTCGGTCGCGTCGCGCGTGTACTTGTACGGCTGCCAATGCCAACCAAGACAGACGGTGCGAACGGACATCTCGTGGCCGCGCACCCTCGCGGCACGCATCGGCACCGGTCCCGCGACCCAGTGGCGAAACTGACCAACGAGCCATCGTTGTTGTTCCGTGGTGAGCCAACCCGGTACGTGAGTCGCTCCCGGAGCAACGTCCCTCCGAGGGCGTTCCTTGGAGTCATCGGAGAAGAGCGTTGTCACGATCTCTCATTCGTGAACCGCTCAGCGAACTGGTCAATCCGTACGCGACCTCGCGTGCGCCACGCCCGACACGACCGTGGCGCACTTCGACACTGGAGGCGATCGTTGCAGAGCTCACGCGGCACCTTCCAGTTGCAGAAGCGACGTCTTGACTGCGAGCCCGCCCAAGTAGCCCCCGAGTTCCCCGTTGGTGCGAAGGACCCGATGGCACGGTATGACGATCGGCAAAGGATTGGTGGCGCACGCGGTACCGACGGCGCGAATCGCTTTTGGCTTGCCGACGAGAGCAGCAAGACTTTTGTAGCTCTCGGTCGTTCCGTACGCAATCCGGGGAAGGTACTGCTGCACCAACTGACGAAAGCCGCTCGAGAGCGAGAAGTCGAGCGCGAGGTCGAAGGTTCTACGTCGACGTTCGAAGTACTCGTCGATCTCGAACGCGGCCGCGTCAAGTCTCTTTGGCGACTTCAAGATACGCGGACTGACTTTGCGCCCGAGATCGTCGAGCACACTGTCGAGTCCTTCAATCTCGAACGCAACGCGCAGAAGCCCCTTCTCCGTTGCCGCCAGAAGCAGTGTGCCACTAGGCGTGTCGATCGTCGTGTACGCGACGTCGAGAACCTCGGCCTCTTCGGCTGACTCCTCGAGTCGGCGGTGCAATCGCTCGACATCTTCGAGGGAAGGGATCGTGAAGGCGAGCAGGTCCGAAACACCCTCCTCAACGCCATTTTCTTTGTTCATTCTCATGCTCCTTTTGACTCTGCGTCTTTGAACGTCTTTCGTAAGTTCCTTATCCCATCGGCCGCGGCACGGCGCGCGGCCTCGGTGGTGCCACCAAGTATCCGAGCGACCTCAAGGTACGGCAGTCCTGCGAGATAGTGATACGCGACAGCTTGTCGTTGTTTGTCGGGTAGTGACTGCATCGAGTCCCAAAGTTCGTGATTCGTCGAACTCGGCGTCGATGATGTCGGTGGTATCGATGACCTATCTGAGGTCGACATCATCGAACTGTCCATTCGTTGCTGCTTTCGGATGATGTCGATGGCCTTGCGGTGCGCGATCGTGACCAACCACGCTTCGACGTTCGCGTCATCGGGAAGATCCGGGTACGTCCGCAAGGCGGAAAGAAAGGTCTCCGACCACGCGTCCTCGGCGTCGTGCGCACCAACGACGGCCCGACATACGCGCGACACCGTTACGGAGTGTTCGACGACGATTCTCTCGAACGGCTTCTTCATATCCATTGCTTAGTAGACGCGGAGAGCGGTCGTTGCGTGAGGTCTTCCGTCAGAAAAGTCCCGTCGCCCCGGCATTCGCCCGCGTCGACGGGCCAAGCAGCCGGTGGTTCCGACGGGCTCTTTCGCCATCACCCGCCAGCCGGTCATCGAGTCGGAGCACCCGAGGATCGGGACACCGTCGCGCCGAGCGGTCCGAGAGCACACCGCGACACCGGGAGTGGCCCCAAACCCCTCGCCCCCAAGAAATCCTGAGTATCTGTGCAAAACCTCGATCGAATCGACTCACGTGAACCCAGCAGGGCTGGGGAACACGCCGGAAAAACCTTCAAGTGAAGGTTGAAGGGACGAGTTTTCGCACCCGATGTACACCTCACGAATCAAAAATCTGTATCTCTTAAAACGTCGCGGCCGATTGAAGATGCATACGCCGCGCCAAATCGCGTGTCGATGACGCATTGCTTACGTCATCGCACATCTAAATATAAAAAGTTCACAATGTTGCGCGAGTTCGCACGTCTTCAACAACACAGCAATCACTTTATTCGGCTCACCACGTGTCAACGGCTCACTGATTTGTTCAGTCGACGACGTTGATGAATGAAACAACTACATCGTCATTACAAAACTATGTTTCGATTCGATTTCTAAGACAACATTCGTGCTCGCCACTGTTACGGTGACGAACAGATGCAAAATTCCCCAAATCCTTTACCCCAATCTCGTTGGCGACTGCGAATAATTCTCTCGGTCGTACTTGTTGCACTCCTACTCACAGCATCGGGGCTACAGCTTTCAAAGCACAAATCCGCTTCGCCATCGACGACTAGTTCACCGCCAACGACGACGGGCACCACATCATCAAACACATCCTCGGAACCGACCACCACGACGCCGTCGACCACGACGTCAACAACCCCAACCACGCCAACGACGTTGCAGGCGCCCGTATCAGAACCACTCTCCCTAAACGAGCCGTCTCACGGCTGTGGATTCGTGATGACGACCAACCCCACCCCGACGTCCACGACGACCTCATCCACGACGACGACCACGCAGTCATCGCCGACGACAGCGTCGACCACCACACCGACCAGCACCTCAACCACGACGTCAACGATCAAGGGAACGACGACCTCGACCGCGACTTCGAATGGATCCATTCCCATAAGGGCGATCGGGCACTGTAAAGTCCTCGAGATCGGCGACTCGCTCGGCAATGATTTGGGTTGGGGACTCGCGCGCGAACTCGCGTCGACACACGCACTCAAACTCGTGCAGAAAGACAAGTCCGCCTCGGGTCTCGTGACGACGTGGTTTTATGACTGGCACCAACACCTGAAGACGCTGCTGAAGCAGTACCATCCCGACCTCGTCATCGTCTGTGTAGGCGCCGACGACGAGCAGGGCATGAAGGTTGGCGGCAACGTGTACGGCTTTGACACTCCACCCTGGCGCGCAAGATACTCGGCTCTGATCAGGCAGATCGATACGATGATCACACAGTCGGGCAGTTACGTCCTCTGGGTGGGCTTACCCGTCATGGCGCCGAACATCTACAGCCAAGGTATCGCGACGCTCAACTCGCTCTATCGCTCGGTAGCGACAACTATTCCCGGCGTGACGTACCTGCCGTCGTGGGCGCTCTTCAGCAACAGCCGCGGCCAGTTTGAAAAGGCCGCACCGGTCAATAACGTGACAACGTTGCTTCGCGAGCCCGACGGGATCCACCTGAGTTACGTGGGGGAGAACGTCTTCGCCACGTTCGTGACGAACGAAATCGCCACGATCTATCACGTGGCTCTCAAACCCTCTCAACCGGACTACATCACGAAGTAGCCACTTGGGCAACTTCGGCTCACGACACGTGCGCGAGTCGGCCAATCAGTAGCGTCACGTTCCACGAAAGTGCAATACAGATAAGTAGCAGCAGCGCCGTCACCCACCCGTCACGGCTCAGCCGTCGCGAGTGACGAATTGGATTCTCTACGAAGTGATAGGAGACGACGGCGCACGCGGCGGTGCCAGCGACTTCTACGACCCGGGCCATCGGCGACGAGATTGGCTGCACGCGTTGCAGCGGCAACATCAACCATGGATAGTGCCACAGGTAGAGCGAATACGAAATGTCGCCCACGTAGCGAACAGGCCGCCACGACAACCACGACGCCGGCGCTCCCTTCACGCTTGCTTGTCCCGTCCAGAGCAACACCGCGCTCGCGGCACAAGGCCACCACGCCAATACCCCAGGAAAAACGCTGTTGGCGTTCAGGCGCCACACGGCTGTACCGAGGACGGCGACGGCCAGAATCGCGACCGCGGAGTTCAATCGCGGACTCCGTCGGGCCCACGCGGCGGGAAGAACGGCTACGAGCCCGCCGAGCGCCAACTCCCAGAATCTCGTGAACGGCGAGTAGTACGCCGTCACTGGATTAATGGGGGTGAGGTGAAACGACCACCAAGCGGATACGGCGATCGCGACGATGAGAAAAATCGCCAGCGTGAGTTCTCGATACCGGCGCGGGGTAATCCAGGTGAGAGAAAACACCACCAACGGATAGAAGAGGTAGAACTGCTCTTCGACCGCGAGGGACCAATAGTGCGTCACGAGCGACGGCGCGATGCCGGGCACGAAGTAGTTGCTCCCCGTATTGATGAGCCTGAAGTTCGCCGCGAACATCGACGCCCATCGTACGTCGCCGAGTAACTGCGATTCGAAGTTGACGCCGAGAAGGAGGTACGCCGCGACGACTGTCGCGACCAACGTCAACGTCGCCGCGGGGACGATCCGTCGGATCCGTCGCGCGTAGAAGTGGCCGAGGTTTTCTCGGACGCTCCGCGGAGGTTGACGCAGAAGCAAACCAGTGATGACGAACCCACTGATAACGAAGAAAATGTCTACGCCGACGTAGCCGCCCTCGAGTCCAGGAACGGACGCGTGGACCAAGATGACGAGCACGACGGCCACCGCCCGAAGTCCCTGGATATCGGGACGAAATGACCCGCGCCCTTCGACTGACGCGTCGGTCGCCGAGACCACGGGTCTGCGTTCCTCAAGAGACAGATCCCAGGCCACGACGTTGACAGTAGCCCCGAGCCCGCGTCGACTGAAGCGTCATCCTCGCCAGGGTCGAAGAGTTCGGACGTTGCCTGGCCCACGGCTTCGTAGGCGCAGGTTGGTCGGTAGTAGTGAACCCCGACAGAGAAAGTGACTGCTTTCTCCGGACCGAATTACGAGAGGGTGTCACCATCGCCCTCGACGGTCATTCTCCTCAACTTCTCATCAGTAGTCGCGTTGACTGAAGTGAATTCGTGATCCTCGAAAATCGACCCTCTTACAAGGGGCGATGACGATGCGCCCTCTCACACAATTGGCCCGGTAACCAACTGAAATCAACTCAAACACCACTGCAGAAGTGTCGCGTGAAGATCGAACGACTCGCTCAGAGACGACCTAAGGCGTGCGGAGGATGTGGAACTACGCCCGTCGATCGATCTCCATATACCGATCGGGGTTGGCGACGGGCGTAAAACCAATCCTTGTGTAGACCTCATGCGCGTCTCTGGTAGCGATCAGAAATCAAACGACACCAGCGTCCGCCCAGAAATTAACTACTTCGCCAACCATCCACGTGGCGATGCCCTTACCTCGGTGATCCGCGTCGACGAACACATCGCAAATCCAGGCGAAGACCGCGTTATCGGTCACCACTCGAGCACACGCGACCGTTCTGCCGTCACCGTCAATGACACCGTAGAGATACGAATGATCAATCGAATCTTCAATGGACTCGCGACTCCGACCAACGGCCCAGTACGCCTCGTTCATGAGCCATGCCGCAATGGTTTCCGTTGAGAGTTTCGTTGCGTCGTCGGTAAGGCATAGTTCGCCTCGATACGTATTCACCTAAGTCCCCACCATTTCTTCCCCTCATCCCTTCGGATTGCACGCCATCAAGGTCTTCACCCTGCTTCGTCATCCCACCATCAACAACTAATCGCTCAATGGAAGAGTTTCGACCAATTTACCGAAGACGCGACAGTTCAACGGGTGGGGTTCGGACCGAGCAAGTCCCACCGGTTGCCAAAGAGGTCGCGAAAGACCACCACTCTCCCGTACGGTTCATCTCGCGGTGAGGAGAGGAACTCAATGTCGGCGGCAATCATTCGATCGAACGTGGCGGAGAAGTCGTCAACCCGCAGGAAGAAACCCACGCGACCGCCCGTTTGATTTCCAATGACACTGCGTTGCTCATCGCCGTCCGCCTGGGCCAGCAGTATTCCGGTCTCACTGTTGGGAGGACGTACCACGACCCACCGCTTCGCTTCACCGGCATTCGTCTCTGCCGGCGAATCCTCGGCCAACGAGAATCCGAGAATCTTCACGAAGAAGTCAATGGCCTCGTCATAGTCACGCACGACGAGTGTCACAAGTTCAATTTGCATAGTTCAAAGGTACNNCAGACCGTTGCCGCCAGGGGCGATCGTCGCACCGAAGAGGTCACCCGAACCGTTTCGCACCAGCATTGACTTTGCCAGCTCACGTCCGGACGGACTGATTTCCACAGCATTCCCGTCGTTGGCGTTCATGACAACCACGTCACCGTTCGGCGCCAGCGTTACACCGAGAGGGCCGTTGAGCCAGCCTCCCGAAGACAAGGTCTTGGTTCCATCGACGAACGCCGTCATACGCGAAAGCGCGCTGGGAATTTCGGCGACTCGATTTTGGACAGTCTCCGCAACATAGAGGGTGCCGTTGCTACCAAGAGCAACCCCCGTCGCACCCTGCACGAAAGTGGCCTTGTTGGGCTTCGAGATAAATCCTGATCCGATGACCGTCGCGCTGATCATCCGCGGCGCGGCGCTCGCGCTGAGCGAAATGCTGATTCTTACGATGGTGGACGAGTCACCACTCTGGGGAGTCGCACTCGTCCCCAGCGGCCGACTCAGCACGTTTGCGATGAAGAGATCGGCCCCAAATTTTGTAATGGTCTCGGACATGTCCCAGGGACCGTTGATGTTCGCGTTCGTCCACGTTTCAACGACCGCGCCGTTGTGATTTAACACGATCAGGCAACCCGCGGGATTAACCAATGGCAGTGCGCCGCCTGCCCCTGCGGGCACGCTGCCAACGACCACCCAACCACCAGGGAGAATCGAAAGTGCGGTGCTGAGACCTAAGCCACCCGGACATGATCGTGTATTTGGCAGCGATTTTATGGCGGCGAACGTTGTCAATGATCCCGTCGGCGACAGCTCCACGATGGTCGTGCCAGTGCCCTGCACGTTGGCCTTGTCATTAAAATTGCTTATAAGAGTGTCACCTTTTAGCAACTTGCCGGCCGTGATCGGGACAACCGCGATCCCGTACGGATTGACATCGCCGTTCGCGGGGACGGTAGATCCCACGACCGTCGGAGAGCCCAGTGAGAGGAGAAAGGCGCTTTTAGCATTGCCTTGAGCACCGGCGGCGACCACTCCGCTCCACGCGAGTGCGGCCAAGCCCAGCACGACAACCGCCGTCGCAACTCGGTCGCCCTTGGACCAGCGCTTTTCTCTTGCGGACTTCACTCCCTGGTCTTTTGTCATTCGAATCCTCCCGTGAAACCTGATGGAGCGGCACGAAAAACTGCGCCACTAAGGAGTACGGAGGAACAGACCGATTAGTTCACCCAATTTTGAAATTGTGCGACCGATCCTTGCGCGAACGCGGACATCGGTACCATTTCTGACATGGCCGAGAGTCTCTCAACTTCTCAGAGAGACAGAAAACCAATGGAACGCCATCCATCTCGAAGAGGACGAGCGAACTCACAGTTGGTATCAAACCGTGCCGAGGGTCTCCACGGCCAGTATTGCTACCACGGAGTCGGGGGCACCGCGTCTGGGTGCAAGCGCGGGTCTGCGTCCGGGTAACGGAGGCCTCGCTTCGCGGTGAATTGGGATTAGCACCTCTTCACGTGTTGTCGCCTTGCGTGTCACCGATCACGCGTCGCCAAGTTCCCCTGCGGCGGCGACAAAATTTAGAGCGGCGTACCCCCTGGTAAAGTTCATTCCTGCGAGGGACTTCTTCCAGGAGGCACGAAATGACCGAGTGGAGACGGCACCGCTCGCGACGTCTTCTCGCCGATTGGCGCGCCCGAACAGGCTTGCTAGGTACTGGTACTGATCAGCGACGTTCCACGCGGCGCCCGCAACGACACCGCGTTTTGCTCCCCGCGAGCGTCCTTCTGCTGGGAGCGACCTCTTTGTTGTTACCCGCACAGTTGGCTGGAGCCAACTCTGCCGTGACCTTGTACGTCAGTACCTCGGGTCCAGCCACCACCGGTTGTACGACCTCGAGCCTCGCGTGTGGAACCATTCAAGAAGCGATCACCGCGGCCGAGAGCTACGTCACGTCGGACGTTACGGTCCAGGTCGCCGCTGGCACGTATAACGAAAACGACACAATTAACGTTCCCTCAGGTGACACCCTCACGCTCCAAGGGAGCAGTCCCGGTTCACCAACGGCGAGCGGTGGCGGCGCGGGCAGCGTCTTCACCATTGCTGGCGGCACAGTGACGCTCGACGATTTCACCATCACCAACGGAGTGACTGGGACCTCGGGCGGTGGTGTGGACAACCACGGCACCACCACGTTGACTGGCGACACGTTCGTGGGAAACTCGGCCACCACTTCTGGTGGTGGCGTCTTCAATGGGACGGTCGGCACGCTCATTTTGACCAATGACACAATCGTTGGAAACTCGGCCGGAACTAGTGGTGGCGGAGTCGACAACCAAGGCGTCGCCACCTTGTCCAATGACACGTTCTCGAGTGACTCTTCGACAATTGGCGGCGGGCTCGACAGCGAGGCGGGCGCCACGACGACGATCGCGGACTCGATTTTGAGCGGTGCTCCCTGTAGTGGAACCGTAAGCGACGGAGGCTACAACGTGGCGTCCGACACCGGCTGCAATTTCACCGGGACAGACGTCACAAACTCTTCCACGATCAATCTCGCCACGTCGCTGGCCGCGAACGGCTCGAACGGTCCCGTCACCCTCGCCATCGGGCGAAACAGTTCCTCCTTCGAAGAGGTACCCGCTGCTAGCTGCACAAACTCAGTTGACGAACGTGGTGACCCCCGACCCGGCGTCGTCGGAGCTAACTGCGACGCGGGCGCCTTTGAGGTTCAAATATCGACGGCGTCTCTTAACCTTTCGGGAACCCCGGTTGTGGGGAATAACACCTTCAACGTGACCCTCACGGTGCCCGCCGGAGCACTCGCCCCGAGTGAGGGAGTGACCATCACGGACAGTTCAAACGCATCGTGCACGGCCTCGCTCAGCGAAAGCACGACCACACTTTTCTTCGGTAGTTGCACAATTAACAGCGAGTTCCCCGGCGAGACCGTGCGGGCCACCTACGACGCGGACGGCAATGACACGAACTATATCGAAGCAACTTCGAACGTCCTCACCGTTGCCTCTGTCAACCAGGCCATTACTTTCACGTCGAGCATCCCGACGTCGCCCACCGTCGGTGAGACGTACACCGTCACGGCCTCCGGCGGCCCGTCGACCAACGCGGTCACCTTCTCGATCGATTCCTCCTCGACGTCGGGCGCGTGCACCATTTCGGGATCGAAGGTCTTTTTTACCGCCCTTGGTACCTGCGTCATTGACGCGAATCAAGCGGGAAACGCGAACTACTCGGCCGCGCCCCAAGTGAGTCAGGCGCTTTCGATCCAGTCCGGAACTCAGACCATCGCCTTCTCCTCGAGTATCCCGGCATCACCCACCGTCGGGGGCACGTACTCCGTCGCGGCTACCGGCGGGACATCGGCGAACCCCATCATCTTTTCGATCGGCGCCACGTCGACGGCGGGCTCTTGCACCGTTTTGGCGTCAACGGTCACTTTCACCGCCGTGGGTACCTGCGTCATTGACGCGAATCAGGCCGGAAACGTGAACTACTCGGCCGCACTCCAGGTGAGCCAGAGCATTACGATCCTTCCGGGCGCCCAGGTGGTTAAGTTCAAGTCGAAAGTCCCGGCGACACCCATCGTCGGGGGCACGTACGCCGTCGCGGCCACCGGCGGGCAGTCGACAAACCCCGTCATCTTTTCGATCGGCGCCACGTCGACCTCGGGCGCGTGCACCGTTTCGGGATCGACGGTCTCTTTCACCGCCGTGGGCACCTGCGTCATTGACGCAAATCAGGCGGGAAACGCGAACTACTCGGCCGCACTCCAGGTGAGTCAGCGCTTCACGATCCGCACGTTGAGTACCACGCCCAAGATCGTCATCAATCGGTTCACGTTCGTGAAGTCGGGCCAAAACTTTAGTGAGTCGCTGAGGCTGAGTTGTGAAAGAGCCACCTGTGCTGGCGTAGCCGAGTCGCTCGGAGTGATCACCACCACCAAACTCGTCAGTGTGAAGTCGGGTCGCTGGACCGTTACGAAGAAGGTCTCGAAGACCACGACCGTCGTCCTGGTACGCGCGTCGTACCGGATCGCCCGGGCCAAGAACAAACTCTTCACCTTCGCCACCACCGCGAACGGCCGACGGGTGCTCGCCGAAGCAAACACCAAGACGCCGCTTCGTGCAACACTCACTGCTACGGTAACGGGCGGTGCTACGGCGACAATGAACGTCACGGTGCATTAGAACGATTCTCCACGCGACGTGACGTAGGGTGAGTCCGCCTTAAGACTCGGCCGCTATCGCTTTGACTTCTTCTTCCGGTCGTGCTTTCGCGGCGGCGCATCAGTGAGGTCCGGGCTAGTCGCCACGACGCTGGAGGTGACGGTTTCGTCGACATCCGCGTTGGCAGGCGGCGAGTCAAGCGGATCGTTCGTCTCGAGGTCGTTCGTATCGAGGTCGTTCGTCTCGAGGTCGTCCGGGCTCTGACGCTCGCCGCGTCGTCGTGGTCTGAAAATGGTTGTCGAGGCGAGTGCCAACAAAATGACTCCGGTGGCGAGAAGGACCAAACCGCGGTGGTTCTGATAGGCGACGGACGCGTAGCCGAACAGAGGCAGCGACCAACGAACGATGTAGACGTACTTGCCGTGAATCGTCAGCGTCCACGGGTCTTTGACGTTGTTCGCGTCACCTTGAGTCCTGACGACAAACTGGCCCGATTTATTCTTTGTCAACACGACGATACGGTGCACCATGATGTTGGACGGGTTTAGGGGATTTTTGAACACCATCACGTCACGCAGGGCGAGTTGGTCCATCGGAATACGTTCACTGATCACGATGCCTCCCACGGCGAATCCCGGGCGCATGCTGCCGGAGACGACCGGGTTAACTTGCCAGGTTCCTTGAACCAAAGCCACGCTCGCGATAGTCACCACAGCCACCGCCGCGAGCACGAGAACGGCGGAGACGATTCTGCGGATCCATTTGGCAACGGTTGCCAACGTCGACCAATAGTGACGCGCAACGACACTCGAAGCGTCGTCCTCCGTCGATGAACTTTCGACGACCGTGTCAGAGGTGGTCTCCTTGGTCTTCGAACGTTTTGACAATGTCGCTCCCCCAGTGGCGCGGTACGATGCACCTAATATCCCCGGTTTTGTGCCGTTCCCCGTCAAAAGCGGATGCGGGTAATAGTAATCATTCGCTCGTCCACCGCTCAACAACCGCGAACGACCTCTATCAAGACACCGCCGGTCACGCTTGCGCGGTTTCTTTCAAGTCGGACACCTTCCTATGGTGAGACCGTGAGCGTGTAGTTCCAGGAGCAGGAGTCGCCGTGGTCGTCGGAGTCTCTTCCCGAGACCTTGTACTTGCCGGCTGACAATCTGCCGTTTGAGGTGATCACGCCGTTACTCGAGACGTGCAAGTGAGTGTTGGACGACGTAACGCTGTAGTTAGCCGTACTCCCCCACCCATCGTTGACGATATGGTCGCTGAAGTTGCCATTCGTATCCCGCGAGTTCACGCTCTTGTCCTTGGACACGGTGCAACTATTGTTCTCCCCCGTCACCGTGAGGGTGTAGGTCCACGTACCGGTATCGCCAGAAGCGTCCGAGTCGGTGCCCGAGACCGTGTAGGTGCCGGCCGATAATTTGCCACTGGTAGATATGTCGCCCCCACTCGAGACAATGAGGTGGACGTTGGAGAGTGTCGTGACGAACGTGACCCGGCCTTTCTGGCCAGTGGTCTCGAGTTCATCCTCGAACCGAGAACTCTTATCCGTCGACGTGGTGTTCGAGAACGGCGCGACCTGGTTGATGACCCCGCCCACGCCCACATAACTTACTGCGACGGTCGGCGTGATCGACCCGCCTTCAGCTGGGTTCGTAAGTGCGAACGCGCCGGCGTTTGCTTTTCCCGTCGAGTACGACGCAGTGGTGCTGTACTGCCCGGAGAACCCGTTCAGGGGAACCGGGCTGTATCCCGTAAAGGCGTTACCGCAACCTGTCTTCTCGTTCGGTCCGGCGTAGTACACGACGGTGTAGGTATCGGTGGCTCCCGGAGCGAGGGTCAGATGGCTGATGGCACTCTGGCCGTAACCTTCCACAGTGGTCAGTGGCTCATTGAAGAAGACGTTACCGTTGCTGTAGAAACACGCCCACGTTTCGCTTTCGAACGTGGTGTTGGTGTGGTGATCGCTTAGTTGCAAGGCGACCCCGCTCGCGGTCATGGTGCCATTATTGGTGATCGTGATGAGATTGGGCACGGTCATGAACGACGATCCAGTGTGTCCCAAGGGAGCCAGCGTAATGTTGGGGGTGCCGTTGCCAGTAGCCCCGCTCGCCGACAGAACCACGCTGAGGCCCTGGGTCGAAATCGACTCGCTGTCACTTTCTTTACTGTTACTGGAGGCGTAAGCGACGGACCCAATTAATAAAACACTCATGATTCCCGGCATTCCTACCGCGGCGAACTTGCGAAGGTTCATTTCTCCATTCCTTCGCTCTTGCGAGGGGAACTGCGTGTCTGCACTACGAAGCGCGGCATGTCGAAGTTCCCCTAGCCCTGGTACGTCAACTCGGCGCTGATGGCAATACTTTGGCCCGTGGAATCGCCGTTCAGGGTGGGCGCTTCACTCACGCCTGGCGTCGCCGTGCTACCAACGCCGACCAACTGATAGGTCCCATTCACGAGTCCGGTTGCGTTGGTGAAACTGGTGCCGCACGCCGTGGGCTCACTTCCGGCGTAGACGTCGATAACGAAGTTGTCAGTCGGTCCTGAAGTTGCGGTTGCGGTCGCCCCCGGGATTGACAGGGTATCGCCACTGAGGGCGTAGGACGTGCCGAGAAACGAGGTCAACGGGCCGTTGTAAAGCAAATAATTGGTAGTGCCAGTCCCGATACCCGTGCTGGTCGCGCAAACGTAGGCTTCGGCCTCCAGTTGGGAGCCGGCCCCCGCGTTTAGCACCCAAGTCGGATCGGTCACTGGAATAGTGCCGGTGTTAGTCGCAGTAACTTGTTCGTCGCCAGTGGTGAACGATGGACTAGATGGTGTATCAGGAGCGAATGTCAGTTTCGTGCCGTCAGGCGAAAGAGTATACAAAGTATTGCTCGCGTCAACTGGGCAATTGGCTCCACTGACGCATGATCCCGATAACGTTGGGTCAACTGTGCCGACGGTGATCGTCTGGCCACTAGCCGTGCTGGTAGTGAACGTGGCGTGAACTCCAACGCCAGTCAAACTTAAACTCGCGATGCTCATCACCACGATTGTTGGAATCAGACGATGTTTCATATCATTTCAACTTTTCTTCGATCTTGCACGTTGCCGAGTACCGCTTGTTTGGTTCGACGTCACTTTGGTAACTACTCCAGGATTCGCAATCCAGGGCGCCTACGAGTGCCAAAACAACCTCCTAGTCTCGATGCGCCAACTAATGCTGGGGGAAACCCGTCAGGGTTCCCCCAGCATTAGGGGCAAAACTACTTAGCCGTTGTAAATGATCGTAATAGTCACATCGGCACTGCCGCCCTCTGAGTCATTCTGAAGAGTTCCCGCGTTACTGTTGCCAGCAACGGGGTAGGCCACGTTTTGTATTCCCGTCGTGTTGCCACAGCCTGTTGCCTGCGAACCCGCGTAGAACACAACCCAATACGTGTCCGAACCGCCCGCTGGCACCGGACCAACCCAGCCGAACTGACCTGCAGCAACGAAGTTAGCAATTGTGCCGTTGTAGGTGACATAACCGTCACTGTAAAGACACATGGACATCTCGCTCGCCACAGCACTGCTGCCAGAGTTAGTCGCCTGCATTTGAATTTCGTTCGCTGGAAGGCTACCCGAGTTATTGATCGTTATTAACTCCGGAGTCGACATAAACGACGACGCAACATTGGTGACCGCAGGCAACGTCAAAGTCGGCGTCCCGCTACCCGAAGCTCCCGCATCAGTAGATGCCAGCGTGATGGCGATGTTCCCGGCCGTGACCGACTGTGAACTTTGCGTTTGAGCCACGAACGTGGCGTGAGCGCCGACGCCGATCAGGCCTACGCCCGCGATGCTCAATGCCCCCATCATTGCGATACCCTTAATTTTGAATAATTTCATGTTGTTTGGTCTCCCGTTAGTTGATTGGTTTGGATGTTTTTGTCATGCGGGCGTCGGGTTCGCCATTCGCTCCCCACGGACCGGGCGACCAAAGATGGCCCGTGGATCAAAGCGTCACCCTTTACTGCCAGGGGGTTCCCCAAAGGGAAGTCCCTGCTGATGCGAACCGGAAGAGGCGAGCTGCTACACCCGTCGTTCCAGAGCCGCAACACCTCTTGAAACAGAAATGCCCAAAGTTCGAGCGGCTGGTGAGGACCAACTGCCCTAATCGAGTTGTTCGAGGCGCGGGGGCGACGAAACGACTCTTCGGAGTGGGGAAGGATCCAACGAGTGACGTTCAGTGCGTTCGAGAACGAGTAGTCACATGAAGGCGTTGAAACGCTAGGACGATCAGCGCCGAATTCCACGCCCGTCTCGGTCCGTGGTTCGCAGGCCGGCTCTGCGCCGCAACCATGCGCTGTAAGAACTGTCCGAGACATCGCTTCCCCGTATCAGCCCTTGCGGGACGAACTCTGTCATAAACATAAGAATTTGTCAAATCGTAGTTATTGGGTAGTGATGGCGATCTCCGATTGTTTCAAACAACACCTTCGGTACTTGTGCGCATCGGCCAGAGGCAGAATTCCATCGTGATTCTCACGAGTCAAAGCGGAGGGTTAACCGATTAATCGTTGTCCTGCCTCGACTTTGGCTATCGAAGAGGTGCCGGAGCCGACACGGTAACTTCGTCAACCCGCCTTCGATCGCCGCCCGACGAGCCTCGTATCTCAACCGAGTTTGCTTTAGGGGAAACTCTCAAACCTGAGGACTTTCTCAGTAACGTACTTACAGACTTTGCAGGCCGACGCCCCGAATCGCACTCTCGGTGCCGCCGTCGATCTCGAATATCTAGCCGCATAGGAAGACTTGGGCCGGCGAAAGGGTCTATCCACTGGCGATAGCGAAGGAATGGCGAATGGTGTCCTCAACGTTGATCACCATGAAGTCGAGGCGACCGAACTCACGTTGCGCCGTCGTCACGAGAAAACGGACAACGTCGAGGTCGTCGAGGTCGCTGGCCGCGCGCCGACCGGTCACCACGACTTGCCCGATTACCTTGTCGAGGTCGCTCTGGATCCTAAAAGCGATGACGACAACGCCCAGTTCGGCCAGCGCCATCGCACTCGCCGCGCCAATGCCCCGGCCAGCGCCGGTGATGATGGCATCCTTGCCGTCGCGGTGAAAGAGATTGAGAATCATGGGTTCTTTGAATCGAACGAGCGGACCAACCGCGGGCTAGGACATCATTAGCATTTTCGACATGGTCGATAGTCCTCTAACTCCTCAAGAAAGAAAAGAACATTGGAACGCCGTTCATCTCGGAGGAGATGAGAAAACTCGTAGCTGGCACCAATCCGAACAGGTGGTCACGTTCAAGCTCCTCAACGATCTCGGCGTCGGTCCGGACGCCACGTTCATTGACGTGGGCGGAGGTGAGTCCAACCTCGTCGATCACTTGCTGTCGAGGAACTTCTCCGACGTCACCGTTCTCGATATCTCTAGTGAAGCGATAGCGGCCGCTCAACGACGAGTCGGATCCGACCCGCGCGTCACGTGGCTAGTCCAGGACCTGCTGACCTGGGACAGCGCGCGACGCTACGACGTATGGCACGACCGGGCGGTCTTTCACTTCTTGGCCGAAAGAGAGATCGACGTCTACCGGTCGCTGCTTGATCGGACACTCGCTCCCCACGGTGTCGTCATTCTCGCGACCTTTGCTCTCAACGGACCGGAGTACTGTTCCGGACTGCCAGTACATCGCTACGGCGCTGAAGAACTCGCGGACGTCCTCGGCGTCTCGTTTGAGTTGGTGGCGAGTACCAATGAAGTCCACGTGACGCCGAGCGGTGCCGAGCAGGCGTTCACGTGGATCGCCGCTCGACGAAGAGAGTGAATCGTACTCACGATTCAAACCTTGGGCGCGCAGACGTTGCTCACGCGCTCTTGACGCGTTCGCGCGACACGCATCGACAGGGTTCACCACTGACGCAGGATGAATGAACAACGATCGAAGACGTTCACGGCCACGCACGTCGCTCGAACCGAAGCATTGGTCCCTATTTCGTGAGCGAGCCCGCGGTGAGTGCGATGCCGTGACCCCACGACGTCAGCTGCCCGTTCGGCAGGTAGGCAACACCCTTGGCGTTGTGATCATCCGTTGGATTAGCGAGTAAGCGTTCTTTTCCATCTGGTCCAATGAAGAAAATGAAGGACGAGTGCACCACGTCGGCGGTCGGACTGGCGGCTTCCACGACGATGCCGTAACTCTTCCAGACCGTCTGCAGGTCGGCGACGGACCCTGTGAAGAAATGCCACGACGGTATCGAGTTCAGTCGGTGCTCGTTCGAGAATTTTGCGACGTCAGCAACGCTCGCGTGATAGCGATTCACGTTCACGGCCAGGAACGCCACGTGCGACGCCGTTGATCCGAGGTCGCGGTACGCGTCAATGAACTCCTGGGAGACGATTGGACAGATATCGGTGCAGTGCGTGTCCATGAACTCGATCACTACGGCGCGTCCTCGAAAGCTCTGAAGGGAGAGCGTGCGTCCGTACTGGTCGGTGAGTCGAAAATTAGGCGCCGCCTTCGCGGGGATTGGTGTGAGGCCCATGAGATTCGCGAGCGACGTCGAAACACTCGCCGGGATCCCTGATACTCGAATCAGTTGGCTCTGTTGATCGTGGTGCCGGTTGGCGAGAAAGGCGAAGAGACCCGCAGCGACAACCACGACGCCCATCGCCACCATCAAGAGCGGTCCCGGGCCGTTACGCGGTGGCGACGGTGGGAACTGAGACGCAGTTGTGGCGGGCGACGGCGATTCATTCGAAGTCACAGTCGGCGGTCTCCTACTTTGAGTGCTGCAATCCAGCGCGCTTAACGATAACTTGCCAACGAGTTTCCACGGGGTCGAGGTACCTACGAAGCCCCACGAAGAGGCGAGAAACCCCAAAATGAACTGGGCCCACTGGGAACGAGGGCTCGACCTCGAATCTTGATATCTTATCTAGTTTCGGAGGCATAAATCTTGGCCCGGGTTACGCTTGAATACCTTGGCACACACCTATGACTTCAGTCGCTGACGTCCTCGGAGGCCGATACCACCTCGTCCGATTGCTCGGTCGAGGGGGCATGTCCGACGTCTACCAAGCGATTGACGATCACAGTGGCCAAACCGTCGCCCTGAAGATCGTCCGATCGGGTGACCCCGAATTCGTCCGACGCCTGACCCAGGAAGCTCGAGCTCTCGAGAGTTTCGAACACCCAGGACTCATCCAACTGCTGGACACCGGACTCACCGGCGACGATGCCTACCTGGTGATGGAGTTCGTCGACGGACCCACGCTCGCCGAGACCCTGCGCAAAGGACCCCTCGGCGCGCCGGCCACCGCAGCGCTCGGCGCACGATTGGCCGACGCGCTGGCCTACGTGCACGATCGCGGCATCGTGCACCGCGACGTGAAACCGTCCAACATCTTGCAGTCATCCGAGGGCGACGCGTGGCTCGGGGACTTCGGCATCGCACAACTTCACGACGCGACGACGATGACGGCGGTGGGGACAACGCTCGGAACCGTTGTCTACATGGCACCCGAACAACTCGAAGGGCATCAAGTCGGGCCGAGCGCGGACATCTGGTCGCTGGGCATCGTCTTGCTCGAGTGCCTGACCGGACGACGCGTCTACGAAGGCTCGCCGAGTGAGATCGTCGCGCGCCGCCTGTCCGGCCCGGTTCCACTACCGATGGATCTACCGGTGCCGTGGAAGTTGCTCTTCAACGGCATGCTCGTCCAACAGCCCGACCAACGGCTGAGCGGAGCCCAAGTCGCGGCTCTTCTCGCGACGTCGGCGTACGCGACACCTTGGCAGCCAATCGACACCGACATCACGGAACGACTCACGCCCGTCGCGCCACACGACCTCACGGCCGTCATGCCTGGAGTAGTCGTGCCCGTCGCGGTCGCTGGCGACAACACCCTCATTACGAACCGCGCTCGCCACGCCGCTGCGACTCGCCGAACCCGACCACGGTGGCTCGTGCCCTACGGTGTCGTCGCGGTCGCCGCTCTGGGCCTTGGACTCATCTTCTGGCTCGTTTCGAGCCCCGCGAGTCACGCAGGAACGTCGACCACGGTTTCCACGACGACCAAACCACCGGTCATCACCACGACAACGACAACAATTCCTTCGGGTCCCAACGCACTGTCCGCCCTCGTGAGCACGTTGGCGACGGGCCAGTCGACAGGAAACGTGGACGCGGCGTCGGGTCAAAGTGTCTCCCAACAAGCCGAGCAGGCACTCATTGACGCCGCATCGGGCAACTCAAGTCAGGCCGCGACCGACCTTCAACAAGCGGCGACCACCGTCGTCAACGGAACCCAGAGCGGACTAATCAGCGCGAGCAACGGGACGACACTGCAGCGTGATCTCTCAAACCTCGCCGCGGCACTCGGCGTGAGCGCTCCAAGCTTTGCAACCACCACGACTACGACTGCACCGCCCAACGGCAACGGCAACGGAAATGGGAATGGAAACGACCCTGGAAACGGAAACGGCCACTAAGTCGAGGCAGATGGCGAGGGGTTGGATTCGCGCTGGGATCTGCTCACTGAGGGAACGAGGACAACTTCGAGCGCGACGTCACTACTTCGTGCTGGCGCCCCAGTAGTCGGCACGCTCTTTTGACGCGTTGAGATCGTCCTTGCTTTCGAATCCGGGAGCCATCGAAGCAGCACTGCCCGCCATCACCTGATGATGGTCAATGTTGAGCAGTCGTATCCAACTCTGCTGACCCATGGTCAAGGAGATGAAACACGCGAGTTCGACCAGCTCCTCCTCGGAGAAGTGGGCCCTCAGACGCTCCCAGAAACTGTCGTCGGGGTCGAGTCGCCACGTGATCGCTTCGGCGTACGAGAGCGCGGCGCGCTCTCGTTCTGAGTACGTGACCGACGTTTCAAAGTTGAGGAGCTCGTCGAGTTTCCCCTCGGAGAAGCCAGCGAGTTGCGCAGCTTCGCTGCGCTGATTGCCACAGTATTCGCACTTCACCGAACGAGAGACGTAGACGCGACAGAGTTCCTTGATCGAATGGTCGACGACGCCGTTTCGAAACAGTCGATCCCACGCCTGGTCGAAGGCCCAAAAGGCGCCCTGCGAGTGAGCTCGAACGGCCGAACTTTCTGGTCGAGGCGTTCCCTCGACGGCGCATCGATTCATGACCGCCATCATTTGAGCGTCCATCTCCGCGAGGGGGAAGTAAGAGATTCTTTGAGCTCGTTCGGTCATGTCGTCTCGTTTCATTGCGTGCGATTGTAGAACTATACGGAGATTACATGTCTCGTTCGCACTCGCCGACAAGAGATTGACGACGATTTGCACCATCTCTTTTCAAGCGATGCAAGACTTCAACGACCCCACGTACTGAGAAGGCGTGACGTTTTCCGTCCGTTCGTCCCGGTGTTACATTAGAAAATGCTCAAGCACGAAACGTCCAAAAAGTACAGAGGAACGACCTCGAATCGCTGGAAAACTCTCGGCGTGCTCGTCAGCGCCGTAGCGATTACTAGTGGCGGCGTCGCCATCGCGAGTGCAACCACGGCCAGTCCGTCAGCAGTCAAATATTCGGCCTGTCTCAGTTCAAAGACCAAAACTTTGATCGACGTCACGATTGGCCGAAAGCTGACGTGCTCGGCCGCGTACAAACTCGTCACGTGGAACGCGCAAGGTCCAACGGGCGCGCCAGGCGGCGCCGGCGCGCAGGGGCCGGTTGGTCCGGCGGGTGCCGCAGGTGCAGTGGGTGCAGCGGGCGCGGCCGGAACACAAGGTCCCTCGGGCGTCGCGGGAGCACGAGGCCCCGCGGGTGGCGACTTGGGATTCGCGGAGTTCTTCGCCCTCATGCCAGGGGACAACGCCGCCACCGTGGCGCCGGGCACGCCCGTGAGTTTTCCCCAAAATGGTCCCTCCGATGGGAACGCGACGATCACGCGAACGAGCGCCACGACCTTCCAACTGACGAGCGTTGGGACCTACCAAGTCTCGTTCCAGGTTCCGGTGAATGAACCCGGTCAGTTGGAACTCGTACTCAACGGCGCGGCGTTGTCGTACACGGTGGTGGGCCGGCCGACCGGCACGTCACAGATCATCGGCGAGTCGTTGGTTACCACCACCTCCGTGAACAGCACGCTTCAAGTATGGAATCCGGTGGGAGAATCCGTCGCGCTCACGATTTCCCAGAACGCGGGCGGCGTGGACGCTGCGAGCGCGTCACTAATAATCCATCGCTTGCAGTAAAGCGTCTGGCCGCGAGACTAACGAATGGTAGAGGGTTACTCAAAAACACCGCTGCCAATCAAGTTGGGCGTGAAGGAAGATTCGACACTTGTACTCGCTCACGCCCCACCGACCTTCACGATGGAGACCCCTTCGAGTGTCGAAGTACGGCGAAGGGCACAAGGTCGTGCTGACGTCATCGTCGCGTTCTTCGCACGATCGACACTCCTTGAACGACAGATAGAGGTGTTGGGCGCGATGATCTTCGCGTCGGGCGGCCTGTGGATCGCGTGGCCGAAGACGTCGTCCGGCGTTTCAACTGATATCTCAGATCACGCGGTCCGCGACATCGCACTTCCGTTGGGACTGGTCGACAACAAGGTCTGCGCCCTCGACGAGACGTGACCGGCAATGCGCATGGTGTGGCGACGCAACCGTCGCACGGTATCCGACGCTGACTCGGAACGTACCCGCGACTAATCGGCTTCGTTCACGGCCGTTTGGACAACGTCTCGAGTCCGTCACCGGTGAGGTCCGAGAGTGCACCCTTTCGTCCCGACATGGCCAAGACCAGCGAAGCCATTGGACCAGAGACTTCGGGACCGTCACCGTGAGTCCACGTACTGTCAGTCGCTCGCAAGCGAAGTCCAGCGATGCGTCGCTTCGCACCTATAAGAAGATTTGAGTTCTTCCAACTGTCGGCAACCGCCTCGAGCGCAGCCTCCGGCGACGTGTGCGCCAGTCCCAGGGGTCGACGAATGTCCGCGCCGTGCACGATGATCTCACCGAGCATCGCCACGACGGGAGCGGGTGGGTGGTTCGTCGTTGTGGTTCGAGCCCGAAGACGACGGATCAGTTCATCAGGGCCAGCGGCGGCGTTGCGTTTCGCGTCGCGCTCAGCGAAGAGGTTGAACTTGAATCCAGCCTTCGCCATGTCCTTGAAGAAGTTCGCCGGCGTCTGTTCGGCGGCGGCAACGACGTGACCCGCTGTTTCTTGAACTGACCAGCCGCCGCACCATGAAGGTGTCGCCCACTGTTCAGGGGAGAGACTGGCCCAGGTTTCGGCCAATTGAAGACGTTCGGCGTGGATATTTTTCCATACATCCGTCGATTTCATGATTGTTCCCCGTGATCTCTCCCAATGCGAGTGACTATAACGACGACGCCACCGACACGCTCGGCGACATAGGCGTTGACGGCCCGTTCATCTTCGTCGGATCACAAAACGGTCGCTGCGGCCAATCAACACGAGGAGGTGCGCGGCTAGATTACGGAAGGGCGCCCGGGGGTGCCGACGATGGGGTGCCTTTCTATGAAGAAAAGAGTGCACGGCGTTCGGGGGCCGCGACTTGGTGACGCACTCGTCTTGCGGCGCTCGAGTAACAGCCTGAATTTTCTTCGACTCGCTTTGGCGTTGTTGGTGATTATCTCCCATTCAATAACTTTGGGGGGATTTGGCAACGAAACCATCGCTGGCAACGACACTCTTGGCGGTCTCGCGGTGGACGGATTCTTCGGGATATCTGGATTCCTGATTTGCGCGTCGGCGATTCGCCACATTGAACAACATGGACGATGGCGCGGGCTCGCCCGCTACTTTTGGGATCGATTTCTGCGGATCCTCCCGGCCTTCTGGGTCTGTCTTCTCGTAACGGCACTACTCTTTGGCGCCATCGGATGGCTCGCTGCCCATCCGTCGCTCGCCGGTTACTGGTCGCACTCGTTCGGTCCCGTGCACTATCTGATCAGTAACTTCCTGCTCAAAATTAATATCTACCCGATCTCGGGCACTCCGTTCCATATCCCCTACCCCTTGGTCTGGAACGGCTCCCTTTGGACGTTGTACTGGGAGTTCCTTTGCTACGTCGGAATCGCCGTCATGGCCGTCCTCGGGTTGCTCACTCGTCGCCGGGTGGTTCTCGCGATAGCCGTCGCAATCTGGTGCGTGGAGATCGGACTGTTCATACACCCCTCTCAACACCCGAGTGCGCAATTCGCGGCACGATTCGCTTCGATCTTCCTCGTCGGTGCCCTCTGCTATCTCTATCGTGACCGCGTGCCAGACTCAGGTCGTCTGGCTCTCGGACTGACTGCCTTGGGGTGCCTCGGGCTCTCGATTGGCCACCCGTTTTCTCAGGTCTCGGACTGGCTCGCTGGACCTTCCTTCGTCTACCCCGTCCTTTGGCTCGGCGCCCATCTGCCGTTCCAGCGCGTGGGCGCTACCAATGACATCAGTTATGGCGTCTATATCTACGCTTTCCCCGTGGGACAACTCTTTGCGCTGGCCGGCTTACAGAAGGCGGGTTACGTCCCCTATACGCTTTGCACGATTGCCGGCACTCTTCCACTCGCGGCGGCAAGTTGGTGGGGTATTGAACGCTGGGCCTTGAAGGCTCGCGCGTGGCAACCTTTCCATCACACGAGTGACTCACCAAGATTCTTGTGACGAGTGAAAACCGACGGAGAGATCCCCTCGTCAGACCTCGGTGACCGAGGATCAGTGCAGCGCGATGACTTCGCTCGCCGGGCCACTCCCACGAGGCGATCGCCGACAATTGAACTGGTCGACGTCGGCGGCGTGGTCGCCTTCGTACTCGTGAAGGCGCTCTTTCCCGGCGTCGACCGCACTGTCGCCGCCGACGTGCTCGCTCCGCATCGAGTCCTTCCCCACGATGCCGCGTAGTCCTACTAATCACCACGAAAGAGCACTATGCGCAACCAGCGTCCCGAGATCCTTTTCTTATGCGTGCACAACGCCGGACGGTCGCAGATGGCGGCGGGCTTTGCGCGCGAGATTGGAGTTGACCGCCTCGTCGTGCACTCGGCCGGGTCCGCGCCGGGCGAGACTCTCAACTGCGCCGTGGTCGAAGCCATGCGGGAGAAGGGTGTCGACATATCCAACGAATCACCCTGCAAGTTGACTGACGAGATAGGCCGCAGCGCCGACGTCATCGTCATGATGGGTTGCGGCGACGAGTGTCAGGTCTATCTTGGCAAGCGCTACCTCGACTGGGAGTTGACGGATCCCTCCGGCAAAGAGCTCGACGAAGTTCGTGCTATTCGAGATGACGTCGAAGGGCGCGTCAGAGACCTCGTCGACGAACTCGTAGCGAAAAGTTCGTAGGGCTTCTCCGCGTTGCGCTTTGCGCCTCGCCCGACAACGAGTCCCACCCGACAACGCGGAACCTCGTGGCGTCGCTTTCACTGCTTACACTGAGTCTGACAGCGCGGCGAAACGAGTGGTGACGATGAATCCGAGAGTGCTCATCCTCCCCGCGCTGTTCAGCGGCTCTCTGTTTCTCTCAGCGTGCGGGTCGACGACCACCACCCCGACAACGACGACCACGACGAGCGCTCCTCCCCCACGACTGGCGTCACGCGTGATCTCGTCGTGACTCCGGCAGTTCGAACGAGCCTGCTCGACGCCGCCGCGGCGTACCACCAACTCCCCGCGTCGGACTACGTAGGCCTCGACGCTGGCACTACGTACTACGCCTTCGATCCAACGACGAACCTCTACTACGCCGCGGCCGGACTACGTCCTAGTTCCCACTCGCTCCCGGCCCAAGTCGGAACACAAGACGACGGCGCGTACAACCTCTTTACGCGGGCCCCGGGAACCACTACGTGGACCGTGTACAACGATGGATTGGGCGGCGTACAGGGCACGAAGTGTCCCCTCGTCATCCCTTCCGAGGTTCTGAAGGTCTGGAACTGGAAAGTGAAGACCTGCTATCCACCCTCGTAGGCGAAGGTGGTGGCACCAACGGCGCACGTGAATCTCCTGTCGCGTGGGCGATGCATTCCCTAGAAAACGGAGTGGCGCGATTGAGCGTCGTGTGAGCATCGCCGCGGTACGAGCGCTCGCTGGGTCTCTTGGAGGTTCTTGCGTCCGAGCAGTGCAGCGGAGACGCTGACGCTCGTCACCAGCGCGGAACTAACCCCTACTTGGCGCGTTCCAGAGGGGCGCGGCCCACGGGCTGCGATCGCGAAGCGTTCTCTCGATCCGGCGAGCGGCGTCGATGATCGTCCACTCACTGTGAGGACGACCAATGATCGCCAGACCCACGGGCAGTCCCTGGACAAGACCGATGGGCAGACACATGATGGGCCATCCAGCGATCGCGGGCGCCATCGTGGCGGGACTCGCCGGTCCGGGATGCCCTCCCACCGCGAGGTCGCTCTTCCAACTCGGTCCGTACGCCGGCGAGATGATCACGTCAACCCCGTCGAGACCCGGCGTGAGACACGTCTCGACGGCCCAGGCGAGATTCCTCTTTCGGGCTTGCGCGTAGTCGGGACCATTTCGACCACCGGTCTTGACGGCAGCGAGAAAATTCTCGTGGCCGAAGAACAGTTGTTCTCGATCGCGATGCTCGTCCTCGTACGCAATGACGTCTTCGAGAGACGTGACCCCGCTGCCCGGTCTCTCGATGAGGTACGCCGTCAAGTCGTCGTACAACTCGGCGAAGAGAACGACTTCTTCGTCACGACCATCTTGTTCACCGGGAAGGGCCAGTTCGCGCTGGGTGATGGCGAGACCGTCCGCTCGAAGTGCGCGCACGACGTCGTCAAAGAGTTCGTCCGTTTGAGGATGTCCCGTACGCCAGTTCGACGCCTCGACGAGGCTGGGCGCTTCGCCCACTTCTGGTGCGGTGCTCTGAGCGAGCACACGGTAGAAGAGGGCCACGTCGCTGACGCTTCGTCCCATCGGACCGGGACTGTCTTGACTCGAACTGATCGGTACCACGAACGTGGTGGGCACCGTGCCCACGGTGGGTTTCAGCCCAACGACCCCATTCACTGACGCCGGACAGACGATCGATCCGTCCGTCTCCGTGCCAACGGCGAGTGGCGCAAGTCCAGCCGCGAGTGCGGCGCCAGATCCTGACGACGATCCGCCCGCGGAACGATCGAGGGCCCACGGGTTGGCGACAAGACCTCCCGTCGTTGAGTAACCACTCGTCGAACGCGGTGAGCGAATGTTCGCCCACTGACTGAGATTGGTGCTGGCGAGGACAATCGCTCCCGCGTCACGAAGTCGCGTCACCAACGCCGCGTCACGACTCGCCCGACCAACGAGAGCCGTGGATCCCGCGGTACCGGGAAGTCCCAGTGCCTCGATGTTGTCTTTTATCAATACGGGTACTCCATGGAGCACCCCGCGCGTGCCCCCACTCGCACGTTCGTGGTCGCGTTCGATGGCCACGTCACGAGCGTCGGCACTTACTGCCGCGATCGAATTCAAGGCAATGGCGGAGCCAGAGTGGTCGAGGGCCCTCATGCGTTCAAGACAGTTATCGACAAGTTCTACCGACGTCAGCGAGCCATCCGAGAAGCGTTTCGTAATCTCTCCGACGGACAGTGCCGCTAATTCGGCACTGGCTTCGTGCGGATCCGTCATGATGAAACTCTAGAAGAACACGTCGTGGCGTCGGTCCGAACGTCCGTACCTCAACGTGGTCAAAGAGGTTGACGCGACACCGGGCCGTGGTGAATCTCTCCCTCGGCGAGGTCGGCGGAGCGAGATGCTACTCTCAGGTAAGAAGCGGTCCGTTGAAGAGTTCTGGACAACTCGGCGAGGGCTGATGTTTCGAATTGGATGCGCCAAGGAGCGCGAAATGACGAGGGGGTCGGCGTGCGAAAGATGATGATCGTGGGATTGGTTGGCGCCTCGTTGGGACTGGCGTCCTGTGGGGCCCAGGCCTCTATTGATCAGGCCGTATCGTCATTGGGCTCCTCGCCAGACTTACAGTTGCACTTCACCGGAAGTGCCTCAGGTCCAGACGCCGCCCAAGTTCAAAAGGTTCTGAGCACGCTGTCGCTCGATATGAACTACTCGAATCCCTCGGGTGCCGCGCTTTCGCAGTCGAGTGGAACGGCCAACGCTGAGATTCTGGTCAACGCCGGCACGCAGACCTTGGCCGACGTCCGAGTGGTCGACTCCAATCTCTACGTACTGGTCAATGTCTCTGCCGTGGCCGACATCTCCGGCGTCGCGTTGCCCGCGTCGCAGGTTGCATCACTGCAACTCATCTTGGGGGGACGCTGGTTCGAGCTCTCGAAAAGCCTCTTGACCTCGATCGCCCCCGCTCCTTCAGCGACGTCCACGGCCCAGGCCGCCAAAGTAGCCGCGGCGGAACGGACCATTCTCGACGATCTCTCCACACTCATCGCAAACACGGCGTACACGACATTGCCCAACGGCGGCTACTCACAGACCGGAACGCTGGCGTCAGTGGTGAAGGCTGTACTTCCCACCATTCAGAGTCTGAGCGGCAGCACGCTACCGTCAACGACGGTCAAGGGTAACTACACCCTCACCGTGACGGCTTCTGGTTCCAACGCGACCGGGGGATCCATCTCCGTGACGGCGCCGAGCGGGGTCACCGGTCAAGGGAATGACACCGTTGGCCTCAACGTCACGGTGGCTCACGCCAGCCTCAGCATTGTCGCGCCCACGGGCGCCACGATCATCACACCGTCACTGTTCCAGGGTCTCCTCTCGCAAGCCGGAGGCTGACGCCACCAACCCGCTGATCACCTCTACGTCGAGAGCGGTGGTGCGGGCACCGTCGACGCCTTCGCGATCGGCACCGGTGGAACGCTCACGCCAATTGAGACGATCTTCAACCTCCCCGTGGTGTCGGAGGGAATCGCCGCCGGTTAATCCCTCATTTCGTGACGACGCCCCGGCCGTGCGCCGGGGCGTCGTCACGAAGTCGAGCGTTCCGGTTCCCCTTTGGCCCGGACGTTAGATTCGTTCTATGCCCATCACCCCCGACACCAAGGATTGGACCTGGGTCCTCGAACGACCCTGCGAAGAGTGTGGTTTCAATGCCGAGGACCATCCCAGGGCAACGTTCAGCCAAGGCATACGCGACAACGCCGCGCAGTGGACTGGCGTCCTTCAACGCGACAACGTCCAGCATCGTCCCAGTGAGGACCGATGGTCGCCCCTCGAGTACGCATGTCACGTACGCGACGTCTATCGGATCTTCGACGAACGACTCCGATTGATGCTCGAAGAGGACGGACCGACGTTTCAAATCTGGGACCAGGACGAAACCGCTTTCGACGAACGCTACGACCTCCAAGATCCGACGATCGTCAACGGGGAACTCCTCGACGCGGCCGCGCGCTACGCCGACCGATTCGACACCGTGCAGCCGTCACAGTGGGACCGGCCCGGAACTCGATCCAACGGGAGCCTCTTCACCGTGAACTCGCTCGGCACGTACGGCCTGCACGATCCCTTCCACCATTTGTGGGACGTTTCGTCATCGTGACGTCGTGGCACGAATGAACGTACCCGTCGTCACGACAGAGGTTGAATGAAAGGAAGAAAATATGGGCACTGCTAATGAGAAGCCAAGGAAAAAGAGGCGTCGAATGGCCAAGGTGCCTCGGGGTGCCGAGGCCAACAACATTCAACTCGCGGGCCTCACGGAGAGTACGGACGCGGTGCACGGCAACCGCCTGGATCACGACGCGGCACACGGCCGTAGCGAAAACGTCGGACGATTTGGCAGAGCCTTCCTGTGGATCCTCGGTCGACGACGTAAGGACCCGACGTCCTCTTGATCCAACGATGACTGCGCTTCTCCTCATCGTCGTCGCGCAGCTACCCGACGAGTTCTACGAGCCGTCCCACTGACGAAGATTGTCTTCGAAGGGATCGAGACCCATGGGCCCGAGCGCGAGTGCGTACGCGTGGAATTTCTTCAAAGAGAAGTCGGCGCCAAGTCGGGTCTTCGCCTCTTCACGGGCGCGCATCCAGGCGCGTTCACCTACCTTGTACGAGATCGCCTGGGCCGGGAGCCCGAGGTAGCGTTCAACCTCGGAGACTGACACGTCGTGGTTCTGTATCGCCTTTTCTTCCAAGACCGCGACCGCCATCTCCGCGGTCCAGATCTTGCCGGAGCAGTTGCCGAGTTCGCCCAGCCCTCCGAGATCGTTCGGTGCACGGAGTTGGAGATGCAGTCCAATGTCGACCATCACACGTGCGGCGCGTAACGCCTGGCTCGCGAGGTACCCCATCTCTTCGCCGAGATCATCGAAGAAGCCCAACTCGTCCATCAGTCGCTCGGCGTAGAGGGCCCACCCCTCGCCGTAGCCGCTGGTCCACGCCTCGAGGCGGTGGAAGCGACTCTGCTTGTCGGCCTCGATGATGGACGTGGCGCACTGGAGGTGGTGACCCGGCACGCCCTCGTGGTACCAGGTGGACGCGTGGCTCCACCACGAAAACGACGTGGCGCCCAAGGTCGGAAACCACGTCGTACCCGGCCGCGAGAGATCTTCGCTGGGAGGGATGTAGTACGGAGCGGCGGCCGACCCCTCGGGCGCGAGGCGAGCGTCGCAGAATCGGATACGCGGGTCGATGTCGAAGTGGACGCCGTCGAGCTTCTCAACGGCCTGTTCGGTGAAGGAAATGAGACGACGCAGCAGTTCGTCCGTGCCCTCGATGGCGCGTGCCGGGTCGCGGTCGAGAAGTTCGGCGACCTCGACGAGGCTGGTCGCTTCGGGCGCGAGTTCTCCCGCGATCTCCCACATTCGTGCGTTGATTCGTCGAAGGTCGGCGTAGCCCCAGGCGTAGAGTTCGTCGAAATCGAGAACCGCGCCGTTCCAGTACTGGCTCCAGGCTTGGTAACGCTCGAGTCCGCTGGCGTCGTGCTCGTTCGCTCGAGGCGCCAACTCGTCCTTCATCCACGTCGAGAGTTCGCCGCAGGCCGCGTCGGCGTCCGCCGCCGCGCTCACCAGTTCGCTGTCGTCGCCAGCGTCTGGCGCGACGCGACGCACGAAGTTCCGGTACGCGTCATCGGCGTACGTCGCCGCCTGCTCAGCGACGCCGAGAACGTGACGACGCGAAGGAAGTTGGTCGTTCGTCGACAGGTGGTCCAAGGTACGTCGCCAACTCTCGAGCGCGCGACGTACTTGACCAAGTCGCTGGGCGATGACGTTCAACTCGTCCGCGGATCCTGTCGCCATCAGCTCAAAGACTTGGCGAATCTCCGACACCGGCGAACTCAGCACTGAAAAGACGCGCGCCGACTCGCCGGATTCGAGGAGCCCCAGTCGAGCACGCAATCGCTCCTGCAAGACGGCGAACGCGACGCGATCGATTTCCTCGGTGGGCTCGAGGGTCGCCAACTCCTCGAGGAACTCTCGCACGGTCGTTATCTCCGCGGCCGTGCGATCAGGAGAGAAATCCGGCAAAAGGTGGTCGAATTCGGTAATGCCCGAGTTCGTCGCGAATATTGGGTCCGTGGCCGCGTCGCGCTCGACGACGTCGTTGGCGAAGGAAAAGATCTCCGAGCGGTGTGGTGCAATGGTCACGTCTACCTCCGTTGGCTCAACTCGGTGGGAGGACTTACGTCCACGGTACCAACGTCCGAGTCCACCGTTCGAGGGGTTCGCTCACCCGCCCATCGACCAGTCGCGACCCATGAAGCGGTCGCTCTCGCCCTCGAGAACTCTCAGCGCTTGAATGAGGTTTCGCTTCTTCGCTTGATCGGATTTCAGCGCGGCGAAGTAGCGAAGGACCTCCTTCTTTCGATTCGGCGAGAGCTTGGTCCAGTTCTTCGTGGCCACAGGACTTGCCGCCAACGCCTCTTGGAACCATTCGGGTGAATCGTGCAGCGGCCCGTTGCGGTACGTGTCGTCAAAACGCAAGGTGACGCTCACGACGTCGTCGACCTTGACGTGAGCGGCCTTGCGCATTCCACCGTGGAGGTAGAGGTAGAACTCCCCACCGCCCGCCGGCATCATGTTGGTGCGCCAGGGCGTGTCCGGTGTGCCGTTGAATTTCACCAGTACCGGCATCGGCCGTCGCCAGCCCGGTTTCAATGCTTGGACTTGTTCGTCGTTCACCAAGACGTAAGGGTTGACGCCCACGATTTGTATCTCGGCGCTGAACGTCAAGGGCGTGCGCCTCGATTTTCCTCCGCTCACGTCTGGAGGCCGTCCCAGGACCAGCGCGGAAAGGTCGCGTGCGTCGGCACCACCGACCCGATCGGCGAGTACGAATGCACGTCGCCAACGGCCCACACCATGTACTCGTGAAGGACGCGGCGAAACTCGACGTCGCGAGGAAGGTTGGCGTCGTCCATCGCCAGGTCGAAGCACGTGACGAATCTATTGGGCAATTCATCGTCCGCCCCCGTTCCCGCGTGGATCAGCAACATCGCGGCGTGCCCACCACCGAGTGCTGAGTAGGCAGGCGGGCCACCGAAGACCTCAGCGAGATATTCCGTGAGTCGTTCGAGATGTTCGGGATCCATGTCGTGAGAGAACGGATGATTCAACATCGGATCTTCGAGGCAGCGTTCGTGAAGAGCTGCGGTGAGAGCAACGAACGCTGCTTCACCGCCGGCGTAGTCATAGAGAGTCGACCGCTCCATCGAGACAACGACCTCCCGCGACAGTTCACTCATCGACATCATTTCACAGATTGCAAACGACGCCCGGCCCAGCAGACTGCTGGACCGGGCGTCGTGACGATTCGAACCGTCTGAAGGTGTGATCTAGCCGGAGACGAGTACTCGTTCCGCTTCAACGTGAATGGCGAGTTCCTTGTCCAGAGGGGTACGTCGCGCGTGCCAGAGGCCGAGGGCAACCAACAGTGCCATCAGTCCAGCCAGGACGAACGAAGCAACAGCGGCCCAGAACGCGATCAGTCCAAACTCGGAGAAGGCGTACGCCTCGAGCAAGAGGCCTCGCAGCGTGGTGCCTTGAAACGATGTCTGGACTTCGGCGGCTAACGCCGTGTTCGATGGGTTAGCCCGTGAGGCTGCGCTGACTTTGGAGTACACACCGCCGTAGGGCATTTGGGAAAGGTGCACCGCGATGAAGTGGTCGGCGTACGCTTGGGCCTGTGCGCCGGTAGTCAGTGGCATGCCCGCGTACTGCGCTAGGTAGGGAATCATCGCCGGCGTGATTTCAGTTCCGGCCTTCGCATTCGCAAAGGCCGCCTTTGACGGAAACGTGATGGCTTGGCGCGCCAACTGACTGCTCACACTCGAGGTGGTGAAGTTATAGCCGTACGTCAAAAGGCCGCCGGCCACAAGAAGTGCCACCACTATCAAGAGTCCGCCCACGCTGGCGAGGACGTCAAACATTTTGCGTTGCATTAGTTTCTCTCCTTTAAAGAAATCCCCCATTCAGTGTTGACCAACAACCCGCCAGCGAAATAGGGGCGAACGTCACCACTAGTGGGGACCTTCGTCCCTATCGACGGGCCCCTCACCGGAGAGATACTCGCTACATGACCTCATAGACGAGCCGACGAGGGTGCGCAACGTTGGCGGACACGCGCAAGTGTCCACGTCAACCTTCGTTCGCCACTCGACGAATCGCTGGATGAGTAACCAAGAAAGAGGCACATCATGAAAGCACTCGTCTACCAAGGACCTGGAATCAAGGCATGGAAGGACGTCCCCGACCCGACGCTCCAAGCCGACACCGACGTCATTGTTCGCGTTGCCGTCACCACTATTTGCGGGACCGACCTTCACATCTTGAAGGGCGACACGCCAGAAGTTACCGATGGTCGGATTCTCGGACACGAGGCCGTAGGTACGGTTGAGCAAGTTGGTTCGGGCGTGAAGACTCTTTCCGTCGGCGATCGGGTGCTCGTGTCGTGCATCACGGCGTGCGGATCGTGTCGATTCTGCCGAGAGGGTCGCTACGGACAGTGCCTCGGCGGCGGCGGCTGGATCCTCGGCCACCTCATCGACGGCACCCAGGCCGAACTGGTTCGCGTACCCTTCGCCGACACGTCGACGTACCCGGTGCCCAAGGGCGTCAGCGACGAGGAGATCCTCATGCTGGCTGACATTCTGCCGACCGCGTACGAAGTGGGTGTCCTCAACGGCCACGTCCAGCCCGGTGACACCGTGGCCGTCGTCGGCGCCGGACCCATCGGGCTCTCGGCCATCACCGGCGCCAAGCTCTTCTCGCCAAGCACCATCATTGCCATCGATCTCGCCGACGCGCGCCTCGACGCGGCGAAACTATTCGGCGCGGACGTGACGTTCAACAACACCAGCCAGGACGCCGTGGCGTACGTTCACAGTTTGACCAACGGCCTGGGCGTTGACGTGGCGATCGAAGCAGTCGGCGTGCCGGCCTCTTTCGAACTCTGCACGGCGTTGGTGCGCCCCGGAGGTCACGTGGCCAACATTGGCGTCCACGGAAAGCCCGCGACGTTGCACCTCGAGACGCTGTGGACGCGTGACGTCACGATCACGACGGGACTCGTCGACACGTACTCGACGCCTACACTGTTGAAGTTGGTGACGTCGCGCCAAGTTGACGCTTCCCCCTTCGCCACTCATCATTTCGACCTCGATGACATCATGACGGCGTACGACGTGTACGCGCGTGCGGCCGACACCGGCGCCATCAAGGTCGTCTTGGCTCGATAAGTGGCGCGACAAACTGTTCCACCAACGAAGGACGGCGGTGACCAGATGGACTGGAAGAGGCAAGAGCGCAGTTCCAGCGCCTCCATGTACGCCGACCTCTTGACCAACGCCGTCGAGAGCTGGGACGGAGAACTGAGCGCCGAGGCTCTTTTCGACCACGTGCTGGCGTGCCGTGTCGCGATGCTCAGCGCGACACCGTCGCCCGGGGACGAGGCTTATCTCACGCTCGCGAAGGAGATCGCCTACGACCGCGCCTTGATCAAACTCTGCGCGACGCACGGCATTGACGCCCGGGCCGTGGACTTCGCGCACCCGGGCGAGGAACGAAGTCGCCTCGAACGCGCGCTCACCAATCACGGCGTCAACCTCACGGAACTGTCGCGAGAACGTCCCCTTTAACCTGACGTCGCCGAGGACCCCAGGGTGTCGCCTTTGAGTCTCGTGGCGAAGATGGCTGCTTCGGTCCGATTGTTCATGTCGAGTTTGGTCAACAGCCCCGTCATGTAGTTCTTGACGGTCTTCTCCGAGAGGAACATCGCCTCCGCGATCTGACGATTGGTCAAACCCTGCGCGATGAAGTCCAAGAGACGGCGTTCTTGGGGCGAGAGCAGACTGAGCGCGACGGACGCCTGCGGTGGATTAGCAATTCGTTCGACCACCCGAGCCACCGCCCGTGCGTCCATCAACGACGCGCCACCAGCCACCTTCTTCACGTCATCAATTAAGTCCCGTGCTTTGATCTGTTTGAGCACGTAGCCCGCGGCCCCGGCCATCACGCTGGCGTAGAGCGCCTCATCGTCCGCGAAACTGGTCAACATCAGACAGGTGATCTCGGGGTGGGTGGAGCGGATCTCACGGCAGACCTCGATCCCGCTGCCGTCCTCTAAGCGCACGTCCAGAATCGCGACGTCGGGTTTTGCCAAGGGGATGCGCGTGAAGGCTTCCGCCACCGTCGCCGCTTGGCCCACGACTTCGATGTCCTCGTCACTTTCGAGAAAGTTGCAGATACCTTCACGCACCATCTCGTGATCGTCGAGGAGGAAGACCCGTATCGGCATAGTACCCATTGTGTCAGTGTTCAGCCCCGGGCTCCGTCGTTCGAGCGATACGGGGGCGGCCGTAGGGCAAACACAGATGAGTACCATCAGAGCGGTGCCCTACAACAAGATCGACGACTCGGCGAAGCTCCGTCGCCTCCTCGACGCCGTACTCATGATCGAAGCGGATATCGAACTCTCCGTATTGTTGCGTCACTTCGTCGAAGAGGCGTGTGCTCTGGTGGACGCTCGCTACGGCGCCCTCGGGGTACTCAACGAAGCTCGCACCGGACTCGACCAGTTCTTGACCGTCGGGCTCTCGGAAAGTGAAGAATCCCTCATTGGCCATCGGCCCACCGGCCGAGGAGTCCTCGGACTGCTCATTACCGAACCGACACCGCTACGCCTCGACGACCTCGCGCTCCACCCTGACAGTTACGGGGTCCCGCCCCACCATCCGCCGATGAAATCCTTTCTCGGGGTTCCGGTACGCGTACGCAGTGAGGTCTACGGAAATCTGTACTTGACCGACAAGGTGGGGGCGCCGGAATTCAGCGAGGACGACGAAGACCTGGCCGAAGCCTTGGCCCAGGCCGCGGGTATCGCCATTGAGAACAACCGTCTGCACGACCGGGTACGAATGCTGAGCGTGTCGGACGACCGCGACCGCATCGCTCGAGACTTACACGACCACGTCATACAGCGCGTCTTCGCCGTCGGAATGAGACTCCAGGAAGCAGCGCGACTTCGAGACGTGGATCAAGTCGTGGCCCGAGTCGACAAGGCCGTTGACGATCTCGACGTCACGATGAGCGAGATTCGCACCGCCATCTACGAACTCGGCGCGAGCGCCTTACCGGGTGGCCTTCGCCGCGGGGTCCTCGAGATCGCCACGGAGCTCGCCCCGATGCTTGGAGCTCGAGCCGACGTCGTCTTTCACGGTCCGGTGGACAACGTTGTTCCCCAACGCACGGCGGACAACGTCCTCGCCGTTGTTCGTGAGGCGCTCACCAACGCGGGAAAACACGCCCACGCGACGCGCTTCGGTGTCACGCTCAGCGTTACTGACGAGGTGACCCTTCAAGTCGTCGACAACGGCGTAGGAATCGAGACGCCACACGTCGGCAAGACGGGACTGGGACTCGTCAATCTACGAAAGCGCGCCGAGAAGCTTCACGGCGTCTTCGTAATCGAACCACTGGAGTCCGGCGGGACTCGGGTGACGTGGAGCGTTCCGGTCTGACGATGTACGAACACACTCGGTGACGAGATCGACGTCGGCGCGTGGAGCGTTATCTCGACGTCTGCATTAGCGCGAGCGGCGCAGCGCCGACACCGATGCTGATGACTGGATGATCCGCCGGAAGCAGCCATCGCATCACGCGATTCAACTCGTTCTCGGGGATGGCCACGCAACCCTCAGTTGGCGCACCATAACTGACGTGGAGGAAAAATCCACTTCCCGCCCCCTTGACGACGGGGTTCGTGTTGTAGTTGATGACCACCGCGTGCGCGTAGGCGTAACCCGCGTCGTACAAGTTCTCGGAGTCCCCACCGGGCGATACGGGACTCGACACGTGATGGTTGTAGAGCCGCGTCGCGGGGTTCTCGTCCCACCAATCATTGATGCCCGCTTGAAAGTATGGCAGTCTCGTTCCGTTGTTTGGCTGGTTACCAAAGGCTTGCGTCAGCGTGAAGATCCCGTCGGGTGTTCTCCCGAGACCTTCCCTCGTGGGGCCAACTCCGCTTTCTCCCACGAACGCGATGAAGGGTCCGAACACCTGGACGTAGCGACCATTGCTCTCGAGTTGCCACGTTCGTAGAACTGCCGTCTCCGAGTGAGCCGTCGTTGCTTGGACCGTGATGACCTGGCCGGGTATCGACGCGTCGGCGCGTGACGACGACGCCGTGACGTACGCGCCCGTCGCGACCACGAGGGCGATTCCGATGGTGATGTTCTTAGTGCAGGCCAAACGATTCATCGGCGTCGCCCGAATACGTGAAGGCCCCGGCGCCTCAATGGTCCAGCAGGGCTTTCACGTGGGCCACCGTCGAATCAACGAAAGGCCACGGTGCGTTACCTTCGTTAATCAGCAGTCCAAACTCGGTGCAGCACAGTCCGACGACGTCGCCACCACGCGTACGACAGTCATCGGCGATTTCCAAAAACGCACGACGTGAGGCGTCCGAGACGATGCCTTGTGTTAGTTCGTCGAAGATTATTGATTGGAGAATGTCGATTTGACCAGCAACGGGCTTGACAACCTTCACACCTGCGCGTTCGAGGTGCGACGAGAAGAAGTCAGTCTCCATGACGTACTTCGTTCCTAACAGTGCCATCGACGAGGCGCCGAGTGCCTTTACCTCGCGCGCCAGAGCGTCTCGAATATCGACGACCGGAATCGAGACAGCCTTCGCGACGTCGTCGAAGTTCTTGTGCATCGTGTTCGCACCAATTGCGAGCACCGTCGCACCACCTGATTCCAGACGCCTCGCGGCGTCGGCGAGAATCTCACCAAGGGTCGTCCAGTCCCCTTTTTGCTGGTACGCCACGATCTCACTGAAGTCGAGAGAGTCGATGAGTAGCGCGGGCTGTTTCCACGCTCCAAACTGTTTCGCGGTCATCGTGTTCAACAGTGTGTAGTACGACGACGTCGACTCCCACGAAATACCTCCGATGAGGCCAATTCTCTTCATGCCCAACAACCCTACCGAGCGTCGCACCGAACTAGTCCACGTTCGGGCGCTAACAAGACGACTGCTTCATTTGTCGAACGTCGCCGTCGTGACGCCGCAACGCATCGCGGGGAGTCCGAGTGTCGGCGACGTGCCGAGAAGTTCGATGTGAGGAAACGACTATTCGTAGTTGAGCGACGAGGCGTTACGCGTAACTACTAAGGACGGTCACGCCCGACGCATTGACGACGCGAATACCGGTAATCTGTTTCATCGAAACGGCGCAGGCCATCGTGGCATTCATGACGTTCCCCTTGACGCTGCGATATGTCCCCGCGGTCCACCAGGTTCCCTTGGCAGTCTCCATCGACACTGTGTAGACCTCGCCACCGGGCAGGCCCTGTTCGCGAAGATCGAGCGACGTGCCCCAGTTGCGTTCTATCAAGACGGCGTTGGCGGTCGCCGACGAGACGCCCCACAGCGCGAGCGTCCGTTCCACGGGTTTCGTGGGTGCCGAACCACCCGAAAAGACGATCACCACTATCAACGCCGCCGCGAGCGCGCCGACGACACCAATGCCTGCAGCCCTCACTCGTTGGCGGCGTCGCTGTCTTTGGGCACCACTGCGCAAATCGCCGAGCACCCTGTTCGTCAAGCCACTCGGCACCGACGCCGTCGGTTCAACGGTGGAAGGCTCAACGAGCTGCAACATGGACAATGTCATCGCCAACTCGCTCGCGGCGTTGCGGCACTCGACGCAGCCCTCGAGGTGCGCGAGAAGTCCCGTCGTCTCGTCGATCGAAAGATCGCCGAAGACGTGCATCGCGATGAGCTCGTGCCATTGCTCACATCCCCGAACCGTCATTGGTCCCACCCCGCCTCTTCCATCAGGAGTCGCAACATGCGTAGCGCGTAGAACGCACGGCTTCGAACGGTTCCCTCGGCCAGTCCGAAGAGTTCGGCGACTTCTTTGCCGCTTCGACCATTGAAGTAGAGCTCGGTGACGACCATTCGATGCTCAGGGTCCAACCGCTTGAGGGCCGATTCCATCTGCCAACCGAGCATGGCCTTTTCGATGTGATCTTCGCTGGAGGGATCGTTTCCTTGGTCGAGTGGGAACGTCTTGTTCTTCACCTGACGAGTGCTGACGTCAAGAATCACTCGACGTTCAATGGTGAAAAGCCAGGTCTGCAGCGAGCCGAGTGTCGCGTCGAATCGAGACCTCGAGCGCCAGGCTCTCGAAAACGTCTCTTGCACCGCGTCGTCGGCGTTCTCTGGAGATTTCAGTGATCGACGGGCAAAGCCGTACAACTCGCCACCGTGGGTGAGGAACGCCTCTCGCAAGCTCGTTTCGTCTACAACCTCGGGACCGCCTTCGCGATCCGTCCTCTTCCACACCATTCGATCACGGTGTTCACCCGCCACTTTTGTCGTGCCTAGCCGTGTCGAATGGCTGGAGGAGGGGAGTCGCCGCACCATTCTCAGGTGTGAGTTTGGGTCGCGTGGACATACTTAGTAGGTATACC
The DNA here is from genome assembly GCA_003141815.1 of Acidimicrobiaceae bacterium. Classification (GTDB taxonomy): domain Bacteria; phylum Actinomycetota; class Acidimicrobiia; order Acidimicrobiales; family RAAP-2; genus RAAP-2. Next base: position 48,418 of record PLNQ01000096.1, read on the forward strand.
CGCCTCCGCCCGTGGTCGTTGTCGTCGACGAAACGGACTTTGGGTAAGGGGTGGTGCCAGCCGAGCTCGCCTTCGCTTTCACGAGAGTCCAAGTGCCGCCGAAAGCGGTAATGCCTTCGCCGTTCGACTGCAGTTTCCCGCTGTCACCCTGAAACGTGTAGACCGGGAACGAGTTGAACGTAATTTGCTTCATCGTCTTACTGCGAGAGACGAAGCCAATCGTCCCCTTCACGCCAGCGCCGAGCGACACTTTTGTCACCGACTTCTTGACGAGCAAGGGCGGCCACGTGGGCGTGCAAGCTGCCGTACACTTAATCTTTGCGCCCTTTTCTACGGTCAATAGGTACAGCGACCGTGAAGAGTTGTTGACCAACGCACCCGGAAATCCCGACACGTTGGCCGACTTCAGCACCGGCGACGTCGCGCCAGAGACGCTCACCATCGGCGCGAGTAAAACAACACTCGCGGCGACGACTGCGACACCGTATCGAGACCCCCGGAAACGCCACGCGCCTCGCTGTAGATTCGTCCCTGGTTTGGCCATGCGATGACTCCTTCGCTTGGGGCACTGTCAACCAACAGCGTCATATCAATGAATACCGTTGAGTCGGTCCAGATGTTCACGGAAGATGGAACAACTTTGAAATGAACCGCTTCAGCGGTACATCAACGGCCTTTCGGCGCTTCACTCCCCGAGGGAGCACCCGACTACGTGTCCGTCGGCGAGGCTACAAAATGTGGGTTGAAGATGAAGCCGACAATCGATCCATCAGGAGTTTTCACGGTCGCCGTGATGATGCCGTCACCGACGTCCGTCGGGGGACCGTGTTCAGAAGCTCCCGCCGTAAGGGCAGCCACTACCGCGCCGGCAACGTCATCGACTCCCCAGTACGTAAGGGCGCCCGAGGCTGGATCCGCGTCGGGAAGAAGTCCGAGTTCGTAGCCACCGGGGCTGAATCCAACGTAGAACGGCTTGTCGAAGTAGGGCTCCATGCCAAGGAACTCCGTCCACCACGACCTTGCCGCCGCTAGGTCGGGTGCCGGGTAGATGACGGTTCGAAGTCCAAGTAAACGTGTGCTCATGGATGTCTGTCTAGCAGCCACATAATGAAAGTGAAAGGGATATTTCGTCGCGCCAGAAGTCCGAAAGGTCACATCGATTAAAATTGATTCGTGGAACCACAAAAGGTAATTCTCTACTACGGCTTCACGCCGCTCGACGACCTTGGCGCCGTGCGGCTCTGGCAACGTGAGCTCTGCGAGCGACTCGATCTCAAGGGACGTATTCTCCTTTCACCACACGGCATAAACGGGACCCTCGGTGGCGCGATGTCGGCCCTCGCGACGTATATCAAGCGCACCAAGGAGTACCCGGGCTTCAAGGGGATTGATTTCAAGTGGTCCGAAGGGACGGGTCACGACTTCCCACGCCTACGGGTGCGCGTACGTGACGAGATCGTCACCTTTGGTGCACCAGGCGAACTCGAAGTCGATCATCGTGGCGTCGTGGGCGGAGGCGCTCGTCTGAAGCCGAGTGAGGTCAACGAACTGGTCAATGCACGTGGCGACGACGTCGTGTTCTTCGACGCGCGCAATGCCTTTGAGGCAAAGATCGGTCGATTCAAGAACGCCGTCGTACCTGACGTGAAGGCCACGCGCGACTTCGTCGGCGAACTGGAGAGCGGAAAGTTCGATCACTTGAAGGAGAGGCCCATCGTCACGTACTGCACGGGGGGCGTTCGCTGTGAAGTGCTCTCGTCAGTCATGAAGAAGCGCGGCTTTCAAGAGGTCTACCAACTCGACGGGGGCATCGTGCGTTACGGCGAGGAGTTCGGTGACGACGGACTCTGGGAAGGGTCGCTCTATATCTTTGATTCACGGATGAGCCATGAATTCAGTGACGATTCGAAGACCTTGGGTGAGTGTGAACGATGCGCCTCTCCGACCAGCAAGTTCTACAACTGCGCCAATCTCGTCTGTCGCAAACTCATCCTGCTCTGCGCGACGTGCAAGGGCGACAACGTGTCGACGAACTGCTCACCGCAACACCAGTTCCTCTAATCGGCGACGCGTGAGCGATGCCTCTGGCCGGTTACGCCTCGGACTCAACGAGACACACGAGGGCGCGCTCGGCGGACGATCACTCCCCGACCGAGCCGCCCGCCATCTCCACGACGACGTCGAGATGACCGAGGTGTCGCGCGTATTCCTGCATCAGATGGAACAGGACGCGTTCGAGCGTGGGCGACGCGGCGCCGTCCCACCGAGGTCCGGGNNCCACCGCATCTCGACGAAGGTTAGATGCTTGACGAGTTCGAGTGGCGTCCAACCCGACGTCAATCGACTTCGACGAAGTTCGCTCTCCGGAAGTTCCTCGACACGTTCGACGACACGCGAGCGAAAGTAGTCGAGGTAACTAGTAAACACTTCGGTGCGCGACGTGCGCGGAACAGTCGGACTCGGGAACTCTTCATCCATTGAATCAAGTATGTCCCAGGGCGGCGGCTCGACACCCACACGTCGTCGGTGCCGGAGATCTAGACAGTTTCTACCCAGATAAGTTGCGCGGCTTCGAGCGAAAGCGTGAGCGGTTCGCCCGCGACGACGAGGGCGACGTCATTGGATCCACGGTCAAACGCCACGACCTTCACTTCGCTGCCTTCTTTGATGGCGTGCTCGGCGAGCATCGATAGCAACGCCGGGGCCTCGTGTTCGGCCACTTCGGAGATTCGTCGCACTGTCGCTGGTGTCTCCATCTCGAGGTCCGCGAGCGCCATAAGAACGCCGTAGGGCACTTTGCGCCCGGGAATGACATTGCCATGGGGACAGGTGGTCGGCGAACCCATCGACAAGTCAATCTGGTCGACGACGGCGTCCGAAATTGCCGATGAGACCCGATCGGCTTCGATGTCGGCCGTCGCCCAGTCGAAGCCGAGTACGTCGGTGAGCCACCGTTCGAGAATTCGGTGACGTCGCACCAACTCGGTCGCCGTGTTCTCACCACTCTCGGTCAACGTCACACTGCGATCTGTGCCGATCTCGATCCAGCCATCGCGCTTCAGTCGAGCGAGCGCGTCACTGACCGTGGGCGCGCTGACTGCGAGCCAGTACGCCAGGCGACTCGGTCGAACGACTTCACCTTCGGCGGCGATGTAGTGGATCGCTTCTAGATATTTGTCAACCGTCGCGGTGTGCGGACTCGACACCTAGGGCCCACCAACGCAGAAGGGGAAACTGGAGACCTGCAGCGCGCGAGTCAGTGAGAAACCGACGCTCAGCGGTGCCAAAAGTTCCATTTAGGTTAGGCTAACCAAAGCCAAGTTCTCTGTCAAAGATAGGCCCAAAGCGACGCTTCGCATGGCGAGTTCCTTGAGAAGTGAGGCGTGAGCAACCTTGCATTACGTCGACGTCTCGAAGAACAAATCTGCCACAACCAAGGTGTTTGGAGTTCCGACGAGCCCTTATACTTGCTTGTTGTCAAGCAAGTAAATCCCTCGGAAGTGAGCGCCGTGTCATGCCCCCAGTGAAAGAAATGCACCACGATCGCTACAAGTGGATCGCCCTCACCAACACCACGTTGGGCGTCTTCATGGCGGTCGTCAACTCGTCGATCATCCTGATCTCGCTGCCAGCGATCTTTCGCGGTATTGGCATCAATCCCCTCTCACCGGGCAACGTTGGTTACCTTCTCTGGCTCCTCATGGGCTACCTCCTCGTGACCGCGGTACTCGTCATCAGCCTCGGTCGACTGGGCGACATCGTCGGACGTGTTCGCATCTTCAACTTGGGATTCCTCGTCTTCACGATCGCGTCGGTCTTACTCGCGGTCGATCCCTTCCGTGGCGGATCGGGGGCACTTTGGCTGGTGCTGTGGCGCCTCGTGCAAGGCGTGGGTGGTGCGATGCTCTTCGCGAACTCGGCCGCGATTCTCGTCGACGCCTTCCCCTCTGACCAACGCGGTCTCGCCATGGGCGTCAATCAGGTCGCCGCCATTGGCGGCTCGTTCGTAGGACTCATCGCCGGCGGACTCCTTTCCATCGTCGACTGGCGACTCGTCTTTTGGGTCTCGGTGCCATTTGGCATCATCGGCACGGTGTGGAGCTACAAGAGTCTTCGTGACAACGGCATCCGCACCCACGCGAAGATCGACTGGTGGGGCAACGTCACCTTCGCGGTGGGACTCACCGCACTCTTGGTGGGCATCGTTTACGGCATCGAACCGTACGGAACGAGCGCCATGGGTTGGACCTCACCCCTAGTCCTCACCTCGTTCTTGATCGCGGTCGCTTTCCTCGCAGCGTTCTTCGTCATCGAGTTGAAGGTCTTGGCGCCGATGTTTAACCTTCGGCTCTTCAAGATTCGACCCTTCTTCATGGGAAGTGTCGCCGGACTTCTCGCCGCCATTGCGCGCGGCGGATTGCAGTTCATGCTCATCATCTGGCTCCAGGGCATCTGGCTGCCACTGCACGGCTACAACTACGCCGACACGCCACTGTGGGCGGGCATTTTCCTCTTGCCGCTCACCGTGGGCTTCCTACTCGCGGGGCCGATCTCGGGGTGGCTCTCGGACCGCCACGGCGCACGACTGCTCTCCACGACGGGACTCAGCGTCTTCGCGCTCAGCTTCGTCGGTCTACTCGTAGTGCCCACGAACTTCTCGTACTGGGTCTTCGCCATTCTCATCTTCGTGAACGGCGTCGGTGGCGGCATGTTCTCCGCACCAAACTCGGCCGCCATCATGAACTCGGTTCCGGCGGACGAACGTGGCGGAGCGGCTGGTATTCAGGCGGCCTTCATGAACACGGGAATGGTTCTCTCCATCGGCATCTTCTTCTCGCTGATGATCGTCGGCCTGACGAGCACCCTACCCAAGGCAATGTTCAACGGCCTCACCTCACACGGCGTCGCCGTCGCGCAGGCGCACACCGTGGCCTCCATGCCCGCCGTCGGCAGTCTCTTCTCGTCATTCTTGGGATTTAATCCCTTGAAGAGCCTGCTCGGAACTCAGGCGGCGACACACGTCTCGAGCGCGCAGTGGTCCACGTTGACTGGCAAGAAGTTCTTCCCGAACCTCATTCAGAGCCCCTTCCACCATGGACTAATCATTGTTTTCGTGATGGCGATCGCGATGTCAGTGGTGGGCGCGCTCTTTTCGGCACTACGCGGTAAGCGCTACATCTTCCCTCAAGAGACCCTCGCCAAGCACGCCGGCGACCTTGCTGAGAGTTCGGGGGCGGTGCCCGGTGAGATCGCCTACGACGCGGAGGTCGCTCGATGACCGCACTCGACCTGCCATCGCAGACTGGGACGAGCGCGGCGCGCCTGCGCATGGCTCTCGTCCGGCTCGCGCGAACCCTTCGCCGTCACGGCGATCCCGGTCTTACGCCGTCACAGATTTCCGCGCTCGCCACCGTGGAGGAGTTCGGACCCATGCGCATCAGCACACTGGCGACGTACGAGTCAATGGGGGCGCCCGCCGCGACGCGCGTCGTGGCGAGCTTGGAAGAACTCAACCTCTTCGAGCGCCGCGACGACCCCGATGACAAACGGGCGAGCGTCGTCGAACTCAGCGACGTGGGCCGTGCGACGTTAGCCAATCTTTGGAACGAGCGGACCATTGGACTGAGTTCACGACTCGACCGACTCAGCGCGAAGGAACGTGCCACAATCGACGCCGCGTTACCGGCGATCGAGAAATTGGTGCGCGACAACTAACGACGAGNNCCCGTCAGTGCCTTCGAGACCGGGCATCCCAACTTGGCGGCTTCCGCCGCCTTGACGAATCCTTCTTCATCAAGACCGTCGACCTTGCCACGAACGTGAATGGCGATATCGGGGATGCGAAATCCTCCCGCGGGATCGGGTCCGAGTCTCACTTCGACGTCAACGACGAGCGACTGGGGGGTGCCACCGGCCGCGGCGATGCCCCCCGAAAGGGCCATTGAGTAACACGCGGCGTGCGCCGCGGCGATCAGCTCTTCGGGGCTCGTGGTGCCGTCCGCTTCTTCGGCTGCTCGCTTGGGAAACGAGACGTCAAACGTGGCCACGCCACTGCTCACTAGTTCAACTTTTCCCGATCCATCTTGAAGACCACCGGTCCACGTGGTGCGCGCCTTACGTGTTGGCATCGTTCACTCCTTCTACCTAGCTCTCGCTAGGCATCCTAGGGTCGCTGTTAGCGCGACGCGAATGGTTTGATGCATTTGACTAACCGCGACCGGTGAATGTTGCCCTTCTAACGTCCGAGATCACTCCATATGCCACAATCGACTTCATGACGCCACCGAGAAAGCGATGGTTCAGTTTTCGAATGAATCTGATCATCATTGGTGCAGTGGCGACTTCGGTGCTCTTGCTTGGCGCAAGTCTCCAGTTGAATACTTCTCAATATTCGGTCACGACATTCGACAAAAGTCCAATGTTCGCCATACCGATTACTGGCTTCGGGGGGTACAACTGGGCAGGTGACGTTAAGCAGATCAGTGCGACGTGGCGATTCCCGGCAATCGCGAGCGATTCTCCTGACGGAAGCGCCTCAACCTGGATTGGGGCACAGGGCGGCGAGACAAGTGAATTTATCCAGATCGGTGTGGTTGAGAACCGATGGAGTCAACGTTCAACCGTCTACCAGGCCTTCTGGAGTGACGCAGCAGTAAATTTCTCGCGGCAAATACTCTTTTCTGCCAACGCTGGCGATCTCATCTCCAGGTCTATGAAGAAAAACAACGATGCATGGAATATCCAACTTGTTGATCACTCGAAGAAAGTCTCCGTGACGAAAATGATTACATTTCGCGCAGGTTCGTCGTTCATCCATGCGGAGTGGATTCAAGAGGACCCAACTCTGGGCACCATCGTGGCGCGCGACGTCCCGTACCCTGACATTTCAAACGTTCGATTTCTAAAGTTGAGAGTGAACGAAAGCACACCTCAACTGGACCTCGCTGATGAATTAGTCCTGATGGCCTCGAACGGCAATATTCGAGTCCCCACTTCCGTGCACAGTGACTCATTCACGTTCGACTCGCCAACTGGCGCGGCGTTACAGTATCTGCGCGACGCAGAGGCTCTCGATGTTTCGTCTTCCACATTTAATGCTGCGTTTGTTCGTTGAGATACGGTCACTAGACACGAAAAGTCACTGGACCTTAAGGTTTTCATTGATGCCCTCCGGGAAAACGTGGCAAAGTTCGAAGCACAGTCATGGCCAAAATCCACTCATGTCGAAATGTCGAAGCTTGTGAAGTACACGAAACTTCAGGAGGCCTATCTCGAAGTTTGGTCATCTTCCGGACTCAAGACAAGTGGGCCCGCCTACACGAAATTTTTTACGAGCGAGGCGAAACACCGTTACTTGGTGGATGAGGTGCGCGCCTCACTGGGGTTGCCGCCCCTCTAAAAATGACGACGGCAGTTTCGTAAAGTTCGATCAAATTAGGTTCACTGCGTGGCTCGCAATGTGACAGCGGCTCGAGCCCTTGATGAAGCGAAGGGGTCGCGCGCGACGTTCAAGCAAAGTACCGGTCTCTTCCCCTGATCGATTGTCGCAAAGCGTCCGAAGCTTTCCAGGACGCAAGGTCTTGACCAGCGCCGATTTTGGTACGAAACTGCTCCTATGTCGAGCGAAGAGATTGACGCCTACCTCGCTGCTCTCGACGAGCCCCAGCGCTCGACCTTGAAAGCGCTGCGCAACACCATCATGGAGATCGTCCCCGACGCGGACCAGAGCATCTCCTACGGCATGCCCGCTTTTCTGCTGCAGGACAAGGTCGTGGGCGGGTTCGCCGCGTTCAAGCAGCACCTCAGCTACTTCCCCCACAGCGGTTCCGTACTGCCCGCCCTGAAGAAGGACATCAAGGGGTACGCGACGTCGAAAGGGACGCTTCGCTTCGCGCTCGACTCGCCCCTACCAAGGTCACTGGTCGAGAAGCTGCTCGCCGTTCGCATCGACCAGGCGTTTGACGCCAAGCTTCGCAAACGCTTGTAGTGGCCTAGTTTCGTCCCACCTCACCTATTAACCTCACAACGTGTCACAGGTTCGCCGTAGTTTTCGGTGGTGGCCCGCGAGACAATCAAACATTGTCGCACCCTCCGCTACCGATTGCACCCGACGGTGCGTCAGACCCAGGCGCTGCTTCGACAACTCGACTACCAGCGCGAGCTCTACAACGCCGCCCTCGAGGAGCACGTCGGTGCCTGGAAGTGGGAGCGGCGATCCGTCACGTACGTCGACCAGTGTCGCAATCTGACCGGCCTCAGTGACCTCCGGCCCGAAGTGACTGCGTCAGGCGTGACCTTGTGCCGTGGCACGCTGAAGCGCCTCGACCGCGCCTTCACGGCGTTCTATCGACGAACTAAGAGTGGAGAGACACCTGGTTTCCCACGCTTCAAATCGGCACGTCGTTTTGACTCACTGCAGTGGGAAGACACCAGCGGTTGGAAGGTGAAGGTTGATTCGCGTCGACTCTATTTGTTGGGCATCGGCGACGTGAAGGCCAACTACCACCGGTCACTCGAGGGCACACCCAAAGCGATCACCGTGAAGCGCGAGGGCACCAAGTGGTGGCTGAGCGTGCGCTGCGTGGACGTGCCCGCCATGCCGCTCGATCCGACCGGACGCGAGGTGGGAGTCGATCTGGGCGTCGTGAACCTCGTCGCCACGAGCGACGGCGAACGCATCGAGGGCGAGCACTTCGGCTCGCGGGCTCGAGACCAATTGGCCCAGGCCCAGCGGAAACTGTCCACCAAACAACGCGGATCGAATCGACGTCGTCGCCAGGTCGAAGAAGTAGCCCGACTGCACCGCCGCGTCGCCAACCAGCGGGGCAACGCCGCCCACCAGTTGAGTCGCCAGCTCGTGAACGACTACGACCTCATCGTGCTCGAAGACCTTGCCATCACCAACATGGTGCGCGCGCCCCGGGCGAAGCCCGACCCCGATGCCCCGGGCGCGTACCTGCCCAATGGCGCGGCCTCCAAGGCCGGACTCAATCATTCCATCCACGACGCGGGGTGGGGAACTCTGGCGTTACTACTCTCCTACAAGGCTGAAAGCGCCGGTCGGATCGTGGTGACGGTGGATCCCCGCTACACCAGTCAGACCTGTGCCGAGTGCGGCCACGTCGAAGCCGGTAACCGGGTCAGCCA
>PLNQ01000039.1 GCA_003141815.1 Acidimicrobiaceae bacterium
GGCCGGTGTCGCGCACGGCCTCGGCGATGGCTTCGGGCGTGACGGGGAGCGTGAGGAACGCCACGTCCACCCGAGGGGTCATCACGTCACGAAGTTCGAGTTCGCTCAACTGATCGACGCGGGCGTGAATGACCTCTGCTTCCGGTGAGGGCGGCCGCGCGTTCTCGCGCCCCGACAGTCGCGCGCGGAACCGCGCGAGGCCCGACGGGGGAGGCTTCGAGTCACTCATTGAGTGTCGGTACTGCCGACGCGGACGGTTGCTGGTCGCAGCGAATCGTCCTCGTAACTCTCCCCGCGAAGCAGCGCGCGCACCGCGCTGCGAAGTCGCTGGGGGTCGAGCGGTTTCACGACGAAGCCTTCGGCGCCCGAGCGTCGAGCGAGGAACACGTCGGGACGGCGATCGAGCAGCATCAAGACCGAGACGGGATCGGCCCCGCCGTAGGACTCGAGGTTTCGCAGTTCCATGGTGATCGCCATGCCGCCCATGGCCCCGATTTGGAGGTCGACGACGACGAGGTCGACACCGCCTTCTTCGACCCGGGCAATGGTGTCCGGTCCGCTGGACGCTTCCTCGATGTCGATACCGGGTCCGGACAACATGGTCTCGAGTTCGCGACGAAGAGAGGCCAGATCACTGGCGAGTAGGACAGTAGCCACGAGATTCAGCGTAGCGGAGTCGGGATTTAGGAGATTTGAGGTCGCCTTGACTGATTTGAAATCTTCCCTTGTGCTCGGAGGTCGCCGGTGGTTAGTCTGCGAGTCAGGGCAATCCAGGGGGACGGACATGGCGGAAACGTCGTTGGAGTGGTCGAGCGGCGCGGCCTGTCGGGGGAGCGAAGGCTCGCTCTTTTATTCTGCCGATAGTGCCGAACGCAAAGAGGATCGCGTGGAGCGCGAACTGCTCGCCAAGCGGATCTGTGCGGGCTGCGGCGTACGAGAAGAGTGCCTAGGCGCCGCGCTCGATCGTCACGAGACCTACGGCATCTGGGGCGGGCTCAACGAGTTTGAACGTCGGGCGTTGACGCGCGTGGTCTAGTCCAGCCGAGTTGGGCCGGACTGACGAGGGTGAGCACGATCAAGAGCGAGAACGTCGTCACGTGCACCGCGGTGCAGTAGAGACAGATGCTCTTGATGATGATGAATTCGGCGTAGACCAGCCACAAGACGAAGCACATCGAAACCATTGACAAGACGAATCGGGCCACGTGCAGCCACCGTGCTTTCGCATGCCAGGCCCACGGTGAATTGATCGCGGTCATGACTGCGTAGGTCCCGAGGCCCAAAAAGGCCACGGGAATGTGGAAAAAGTACGACTGGGCCGACGTCGTTACCTTGGCACAGTCCACGAAGCCGGTGCCCGAGCACACGAGGAGCTGTGTGGCGAAGTGCGTAATGGTGAGATAAATCGAGAGGCCGAGTCCGAGGAGGCTCAGTAAGAACGTCGTCACCTCGGCCCAGCGCGGAACACGAAGTTCCGCGTCGATCACTTAAGGCCCATCGCCTTGTCCGCTGCCTTCACGCCCGCGCTCGTGCAGACGCTGCCCGGCTGCTGGTTCGTCAGCGTACAGATGGCGGCCGTCTGGTAGTTCGCCGAGGCGATGATGGCCTGCGTGACGGGACTGGTGGCGTTGCTGAGTCCCGCCGCAATCGTGCTACGCGTCGAACTCGCAAGCGTCAGCGGTGAGTAACTCGCGCCCGAGACGAGAAACGTGTTCGCGAACGTGATGAAGGGGATCGATTGTGCTTGAGAGGCAGTCATGCCTTTGACGTACTTCGGGGTGTCGTACTTCGCGACGAGTGCGGCCTCTTGGGCGGTGGGTGCTTGCAAGGTGGTGTAGTTGTTCGTGGTCGGATCAAAGATGTTCGTCAATTCCTCAACACTCTGAAACACCAAATACGGCGAGGTGAACTTCGCCTTAACGAACGTGAAGGTGGGCGTGTTCGGGGCGTAGTCAGTCGATGAGCTCGACATGTTACCCAGTCCGGACCACGTGCCAAAGCGACTGAGGGCGACGATGGTGGACCAGCGTTGTGCGGCGCAGAAGGGGCAGTATTCCGCACCAATGTAGAGGATCTCGGGCACTTTCTTACCCGAGGCGTTCGTGGCCGTGAGGGCCGGCTGACCCTTGAGGGCCTGGGGAGCCGTCACGGGCGCGACCGGTGAGGTCACGCCGATCGTGTTGAAGACGGACGTCGGCACCTTCGTGAGTTCAGCAACGGTGGTCGCGTCCGTGGCCTGGAAGCCCGTAGCGCTCGGTTTGTTGGCCGGGCCGCCACTCGCGACCTTAATGATGACAAGTGCGGCAACGACGACGACGACGAGTCCCACGGCGATCCACGTGAAGAGACCGGCGGGCCGTCCACTCCTCGCCGGGGGTCTTGGCGGCGCGGAACGCTGCTTCGATGTCGAGGTCTTGGCCACGATGCTCCTTAGTGATGTACGACTCTCAAACTTAGTGGACGTGGCTCGTGTGAAACAGAGAGGGGGGTGAACTCGGTAAGTTGACAACTGTGGCCGAAACACTGATTCCTCGCCCCGCAGCGACCGTTCTTACGCTCCGTGATGCAACGAATGGTTATGAGATTCTTATGCTCCGTAGAAACATTCGGAGCGACTTCGTTGGTGGGGCGCACGTCTTTCCCGGGGGCGCCGTCGACGATACCGACACCAACGCCGAGCATCAGGTCTACGGAGTGAGCGACGAAGCCGCGTCACGGCGCCTCGATCTCGACCGCGGTGGCTTGGCCTTTTACGTCGCGTGTCTGCGCGAGCTCTTCGAAGAGGCGGGTCTCCTCATCGCCTGCGACGACGCCGGTCGGGCCGTGAATTTTACGGATCCCCACCACGTGGCGAGGATGGCCGCGCATCGTCGAGCCGTCAACGCCGGCGAGCTGGACTTCCTCTCGATGATCGAAGGCGAGGGACTGCGCTTGGACCTTCGCGGCCTCGAGTACGTCGCGCACTGGATCACTCCCGTGGGTCCGCCGCGCCGCTACGACACCCGATTCTTCGTGGCGCTCGCGCCCAATGGCCAGTTCGCCACGCACGACGCGGGCGAGACCGTGGCCGACCTCTGGGTGCGTCCCCACGAGGCGTTGGGGGCACACGCCCGGGGCGAGTTCGAGATGATGTTCCCCACTGTCCGCAATCTCCAAGCGATTGCTCACTTTTCGAGCAGTGACGAGGTACTCGACTACGCCCGGTCACTTCGCTCAATCGTCCCGGTGAGACCCCAAATCGTTGAACGCGACGGCGCGATGGTGATAGTGACCCCCGGGGACGAGGGATATAGCGTCGCGGGCCCATAAGATTGCGGTCAAAAGTGCGGTGTCCATTTGGACAATCCTTCGCTACCATGGATATAAGCATTTCTAAAGGAGACGAGTCGAGATGACCACTACCAACGTGAACTTGACCGCAAAGGTCACCGAGCCCATCACGCTGACCGCCATGGCGATCACGAAGGTCGCCGAACTCATCACCGCCGCCGGTGCCGACGAACCCTTAGCGCTGCGCGTGGCCGTGAAGTCGGGCGGCTGCTCGGGCTTTAACTACGACATGTATTTCGACTCCGAGATCGCCGACGACGACGTCGTCAGTGCGTTCGGTGACGTCAAGGTCGTCGTCGACCCCGCGAGCGCGGAGTTGTTGAATGGCGCCTCGCTGGACTTCGCCGACGGTCTTCAAGGCGCGGGATTTCACATCACGAATCCCAACGCCACTCGTACCTGCGGGTGCGGCAACTCCTTCAGTTAACAACCGTGAGTCCAAAGCGTCCTTATTCGCACTGGCGCCGCGCGGGCGACTTCGTCATCATCTCGGGTCAGTTGGGTGTCTTGCCCGACAAAGAGACGACAACGTTCGTTGAAGGTGGCACCGCCGCCGAACTACGCCAAGCCCTCGCGAACGCGGCGAACGTGCTCGCGGAGGCGGGCGCGACGTTGGCCGACGTCGTGAAGGCCTCACTCTTCGTCCTCAACATGCAGGACTGGGCGGCGTGCAACGAAGTGTGGCTCGAGACCTTCAGTGACCCGCTGCCCACGCGCACCGCGATCGCGGTGGCGGAGCTGCCCCTCGGCGCCAAGGCTGAAGTCGAACTCTGGGCGTACGCACCCGAAAGCTAGACGCCGTACTCGTTCGACGTACCGAACTTGTAGCCCACCGATCGCACCGTTTGAATCAGGTGCGCGTACTCCTCACCCAACTTCGCTCGAAGACGTCGCACGTGCACGTCGACGGTGCGCGCGCCGCCGTAGTACTCGTAGCCCCACACTCGACTGAGCAGCGTTGCGCGCGTGAAGACGCGGTTCGGATTCGTCGCGAGGAATCTCAGTAGCTCGTACTCCATGTACGTAAGGTCCATCACGCGCCCGGCGATGGACGCTTGGTAGGTCTCGAGGTTCATCGAGAGCTCGGCGTGTTCGATACGCGGCGCGACGCTTTCGTTGCCCGCGCGACGTAGGCGATGGCGAAGACGCGTCGCGAGTTCACTGACGTCGTAGGGACCAACGACGAAGTCGTCGAAGAGGTCCTCTCGAAACGTGAGGTCGTCGAGTTGGTAGTGGTCGAGCAGCAAGATGATCGGTCCGACACCGCGCTCGCGTTGGCGCAGCTGCCGACAGAGGTTCATGGCCTCGGTAAAAGGAAGTGCCGCCGCGTTGATGACCGCGCCGGAGAAACCGTCGGTCGGCTCGAGCGCGGTGATCTCGTTGAGTCGCGCCGTCGCGGCGATGGCGGGGGTAACCCCGGTGACGTCGAAGGCCTTACGCACCGGCCCTTCGCACGAGGGAACACAGAGGACGACGTCGATGCTCACAGCAGCGGGAGGTATCTCTCGAGTTCGAAGGGCGTGACTTGAACGCGGTACGCGTCCCACTCGGCGCGCTTGTTACGGAGGAACCACTCGACGAGGTGACTGCCCAGCGTCTCGTGCATCAGTTCCGAACTCTCCATCAGGTCGACAGCTTCGGCGAGTGACTGCGGCAGAGCGGCGGTGCGCTGGCCTTCGGGGGGCAACTCGTAGTTGCCCGTCACGCCGCGAAGTCCCGCCGCCAGGATGACGGCAAAGGCGAGGTAGGGATTCGCCGCGGAGTCCGGTGAGCGGTACTCGATGCGCGTGGAGTCGATGCGGCCGGGCTTCACGGACGGCACGCGCACCAGCGCGGCCGCGTCGTAGTGCGCCCACTCGGCTCCGACGGGCGCTTCGGCACCGGGCACCAGGCGCTTGTACGAGTTCACCCACTGATTCGTGACGGCGGTGATCTCGGGCGCGTGACGCACGAGTCCGGCGATGAACTTCGCGGCGAGATCACTGAGGCCGTAGGTGTGCTCACCGATGAAGGCGTTCTTCTCGTCGCGCCACAAGGAGAGGTGGGTGTGCATACCGGAACCCTGCACGTTCGCCAATGGCTTGGGCATGAAACTCGCCGCGACGCCGGACTGGCGCGCGAGTTCTTTCACGACGTGGCGCAGTGACATCACCGTGTCGGCCATGGTCAGCGCGTCCGTGTAGCGCAAGTCGATCTCGTGTTGACCCGGGGCGTCCTCGTGCTGGGCGTGCTCGACGCCGATNNTACTCGATCTCGGGCGCGACGAAGAACGTGAAGCCCTGCGCGCGGGCGTTGTCCAGAACACGGCGCAGCTGTTGGCGCGGGCAGCCGTCGAAGGCCGTACCGTCGATGTTGACGATGTCACAGAAGACCCGCGCGACCCCTGCGCCCTGTTCGTACCAGGGCAGCAGTTGAAAGGTGGTGAGATCGGGCCGGGCGAGCAGGTCAGATTCGGTGGTCCTGGAGAACCCGTCGATCGCGCTGCCGTCAAAGGTCATGCCCTGATCGAGGGCGTCTTCGAGTTCGGCCGGCGTGACGTGAAAGGCCTTGTGGCGCCCGAGGACGTCGGTGAACCAGAGTTGGACGAAACGAACGCCTCTCTCTTCTACGGTGCGTAGAACGTACTGAGCCTGACTTTGCATGTGGGACATTCTCGCACCTTCTCTCTACGACCGTCATTTGACGGAAACCCAAGAGGCCCGCCGCTTTGGAGCGGCGGGCCTCTTGGGTTCTGGGGGACTTAACGCTTTTTCGCTGCTTTTTTGGCCGGGGCCTTCTTCGCCACCTTTTTCTCGGTGGTCTTCTTCGCGGCAATCTTCTTCGCGGGAGCTTTCTTCACGGCCTTCTTCGTCGCCGTGGGCTTCGCGGCACCACAGATCGTCTCGACGATGAGGGCGGACACGACGTACGGGTCGATGTTGGCGTTCGGACGACGGTCTTCGAGGTAGCCCTTCTTCTCACGCGCGACGGCGGCCGGGATTCGTACCGACGCCCCGCGGTCTGAGACACCGTAGGAGAACTTCGAATACGGCGCCGTTTCGTGCGCGCCCGTCAAGCGATCCTCGATGCCCACGCCGTACACCGCGATGTGCTCTTTGACGCGGGTCCCGAGTGCCTCGGCCCCGGCGATGATGGCCGCGATGCCGCCGCTCGCGCGCATCTGCTTCGTGGAGAAGTTCGTGTGCGCGCCCGCGCCGTTCCAGTCGCCCTTGATGGGTTTCGCGTCGAAACTCACGTCGACGTCGAACTCTTCGGCGATGCGCTCGAGCAACCAGCGAGCGATCCAGAGTTGGTCACCGATCGCGACCGGTCCGAGCACGCCGACCTGGAACTCCCACTGTCCCATCATCACTTCAGCGTTCGTGCCTTCAATGCCGAGGCCCGCGCGCTGACAGGCCAGGGTGTGCGCTTCAACGATGTCGCGACCCGGCATCTTCGCGCCACCGACACCGCAGTAGTACGGACCCTGAGGAGCGGGGAACCCTTCTTCGGGCCACCCGTAGGGACGCCCGTCCTGGAAGAACGTGTACTCCTGTTCGATGCCGAACATCGGCTCGAAGCTGGCGTACTTCTTCGCGACCACCGCAGCGTTCGCACGTGCGTTGGTCACGTGGGGCGTCATGTCGGGGTTCAGAACCTCGCACATCACCAACACGTCCTTGGGTCCACGCAGTGGATCGGGGCACATGAACACGGGCTCGAGAACGCGGTCCGAGAAGTGGCCCGTGGCCTGATTCGTGCTGGAACCATCGAAGCCCCACTGCAGCGGCTTCTTGCCGTCAGCGATGATCTTGGTCTTGCTCCGAAGCTTGTGCGTCGGCTCCGTCCCGTCTATCCAGATGTACTCAGCCTGATACGACAACGCTGCTCCTTCGTAGTGTCATCGCGTGCTTACGCGACCCCACCAGTCTTATGGGTGGCGCCCCCCTTCTACCCCGAGTTCTGTTAATGGAGTGTGAAACATTTTCCTCGAAGGTCGAGAACGCGCACCATTAGGCTCACGGCGTGGCTACGCTTCGACTCGCCCTGGCCCAGATGAACGCGGTGGTGGGCGGTTTCACACAGAACGTCGAGACGCTTGGGCGTTTTCGCGCCCAAGCCGCCCTCGTGGGGGCCGATCTCGTCGTGACGCCCGAACTCTCACTCATGGGCTACCCGCCCGAGGATCTCTTGCTGAAGGAAGGCTTCATCGAGGCCAGCGCCCAGGCGCTTTTGGACCTCGCGAAGTCGGAAAATCTTCCGCCAATCTTGGTGGGAACCGTTGCCGAGGACGGCGCGAGCGGCGTGACGCTGGCACCGGTGAGCGACGGACGCGACGCGACGCGCGTCTTTGAAGAAGGTCGACCCAGCCATATCGCCAACGTCCTCGTGGCACTCGGCGACGAGGGCGTCGTGGCGACGGCGACGAAACGATTGCTGCCCAACTACGACGTCTTTGATGAGCGACGCTACTTTCATCCGGGACTCGGACCTCAAGCCATCGTGAACGTGGGTGGCGTCGCGGTGGGCCTGTTGGTCTGCGAGGACGTGTGGACCAGTGACGGACCGGCGCTGGCGTTGGCGAAGGAGGGCGCGACGTTGCTCGTGGTGGCGAACGCGTCGCCGTACGCGAGGGGACGACGCGAAGAGCGCGAAGCGATGTTGCGCGAACGAGCGCTCGAGACCAACTGTCCGATCGCCTACGTGAACTTGGTGGGGGGCCAAGACGAACTCGTCTTTGACGGTCAAAGCATGGTCGTCGACGCGAAGGGCGACGTCGTCGCGCGCGCGAGTGCCTTTCGCGAAGAGCTGTTGATCTGCGAGATCGAAGCGCGTGACGCGCCGGTGGGCGTCGTCCTCGAGTCGTTCTACGCGCGCGACGAGTCGCGTGCTCGTGCCTTTCATCTCAATCACGTGGAAGAGCCTCTCGGCGACGTCGAGGAGGTCTACGAAGCGCTCGTGATGGGCACGCGCGACTACTTGCGCAAGAACGGCTTTCGCGAAGCGATCGTGGCGCTGTCGGGTGGCGTCGACTCATCACTCGTCGCGTCCATCGCCGTCGACGCCGTCGGTGCGCGAGCCGTGCGGGGTTTCTCGATGCCGAGTCGGTACTCGTCGGAACACTCACGCACTGACGCCCTCGAGCTCGCAAGTCGACTCGACATCGCCATCGCCACGCTGCCCATCGAAGAAGAACACGCCATGTTCTCCTTCTCGTTGGTCGACGTCTTGGGCAGTGCGCCCTCGGATCTCACGGACGAGAATCTTCAGTCGCGAATTCGTGCGGTGCTCATGATGGCCATTTCGAACGCGACCGGCGCCATCGTGCTCACCACCGGCAACAAATCCGAGATGGCAGTGGGCTACTCAACGCTCTACGGGGACTCCGCGGGTGGCTTCGCGGTCATCAAGGACGTCCCCAAGATGCTCGTCTACGATCTCTGTCGTTATCGAAACGAACGAGCCCGCAGCGACGGCGACCCCGAGCCCATTCCCGAGTCCGTCTTGACGAAGCCTCCGTCGGCGGAACTGCGCCCCGATCAACGCGACGATCAGTCGCTGCCGCCCTACGAGGTGCTCGATCCCTTGCTCGAGCTCTACGTGGAAGAGGACGCCACGGCCGAAGAGATCATCGCGCTCGGTTACGACCGCTCGTTGGTCACGCGCATCACGCGTCTCGTCGATCGCAGTGAGTACAAACGTCGTCAGATGCCCCCGGGTGTGCGTATCACGAAGAAGGCCTTCGGTCGCGATCGACGTATGCCCATTACGAACGCCTTCCGTCCCGAGGACTAATGCAGCAACGCAACACGATGGTGCATCTCTTCACGTGCTTCAACACGATGTACGTGGTCTTCGGCGAGGCCGCGCCGACCCTGACGAACGACGCCTACGTCATTCGCGCGTACGAATCGGGGCGGGCCTTTGGTGGCGTCGCGCTGGCCTTTCGCGCGTACCTCGGCGACGTGCCGGGCGAGACCCTTGGTCCTCTCGAGGACACCCTTCGCCGAGCGCTCGCGGGTGACGACTCGGGAGCGATGCTGCTCTTCGCACTGGCCATGGTCGCGGGCCCGAGAGTGCTCGTCTCGCTTCGCGACGCCCGTGACCAGGTTGAGCTCGACGAGGCGGCGATGTCGGTCCTGATCCTGGCCTCGAAGGCGCTGGTTCACGAGATCGTGCAGGTGGGCGAAGTGTCCAAAGACCAGGCGCCCATTGAGGACCCGCGCTGGCAAGCAGACGCCAAAGAGCTCGCTGATCGCCTCGACGCCAGCGGAAACGCTGAAAGTTTCGGCATTTCCCGGTAGGTTGCGTACCTCCGTATAACTAGAAGTACCGGAGATTCCAACGAACTCCACTCAACAAAAGAGGAACCATGGCAAAAGACCGTATAGATCGTGACGATGAGGACCTCGTACGTCTTTACCTCTCCGACATTGGTCAGTACACCCTTCTGACCAAGGATGATGAAGTCCACCTGGCCCAGACCATCGAGGAGGGCCGCGAAGCGAAGGCCGAACTCGAGGCCTCCGAGAACGACAAGAAGATCAAGATCACCCCGAGCCGCAAGCTGGCCCTGAAGCGCTCCGTGCACCGTGGCGACCAGGCCGAACGTGACTTCGTGCAGTCCAACCTGCGTCTCGTGGTCTCCATTGCGAAGAAGTACCAGGCCTCGGGTCTCCCGCTGCTCGACCTCATCCAGGAGGGCAACCTCGGCCTNNGCCACCTGGTGGATTCGCCAAGCCATCACCCGTGGCATCGCGAACACCGGCCGAACGATTCGCCTCCCGGTACACGCCGGTGACACGCTGGCCCGCGTGCAAAAGGCGCAGTCGCGGCTCGAACTGAAGTTCGGTCGACCCCCCACCATCAAGGAACTCTGCGAAGAGTGCGAGATGCCCGAGGACAAGCTCATCGAGGCGTTGCGGTTCCGTTCCGAACCGATCTCACTTTCCGAGCCCCTGCGTGAGGACGGTGACGCCGAGTTGGGCGACGTCGTCGAAGACCGTTCGGCCGAGTCACCCTTTGACGTGGCCGCCGTGAAGATGATGCCCGCCGCGATCGAGAAGTTGCTCCAGCCTCTCGACGAGCGCGAACAGAAGATTCTTCGGATGCGCTTTGGTCTCGACGGTGCCGGAGAGATCCGCACGCTCGAGGACGTGGGCGCGGAGATGAACTTGACGCGCGAACGTATTCGTCAGATCGAGGCACGCGCGATGAGTAAGTTGCGTCACCCCTCGTCCGACACGGGCGCGCGCGACCTCCTCACCCTTTAGCGACGCTGATATTTGGCGCCGCCGAGTCCGAGGACGGCAGCGACGCCGACGACCAGTGCACTCAAGAGAAACGGCGTGTGCGACTTCGAACGACTGAGCGCGGTCACCGGATGGCTGAACGTGAGTAGTGGCCACTGCCTTTCGTGGGCGATCCTCTCTAACTGACGGTCCGCGTTCACGGCGAAGGGGTGTCCGACCGCTTCCAACATGGGCACGTCGGTCTCGGAGTCGGAGTAGGCGTACGACTCACTGAGATCGATCCCGCGCTGCTTCGCGAGTTCGCGCATGGCGAGGGCCTTGTTCTCGCCCTGCGCGAAGAACGTCATCTCGCCGGTGAACTTCCCTTCTCCGTCGATGAGGGCCTGTGACGAAATCGCGCCCGTGAGGCCGAGGAGTTCCGCGAACGGTTCCACGATCTCGGCGGGCGCACTCGAGACCAGGTAGACCTCTTCTCCCTCGGCGAGGTGGTGATCGATCAGTTCGAGGGCCTCGGCGTAGATCAGGGGCTCGATCACGTCGCTGAGCGTCTCCTTGACGAGCAGGCGCACCTCGTCTTGATCCCATCCTCTGGTGATTTTCAGCACCGTTTCGCGGACTTTGGAAAGCCGTTTCTCGTCGGCGCCGAATCGTTGGAACCAGAGTTGCGCGACGCCCGCTCGAATGAGGGTGCGTCGATGAAGAAGTCCGCGGGCGTGAAGTTCGGGCCCGAGCGCGACCAGCGATGACTTTACGATGACCGTCTTATCTAGATCGAAAAAGGCGGCGCGCACGCTTTCATGCTACGTCCAGTTGTTGATGACGTTGGGTCGCTGTTAGCCGATGAAGGCGTCAGCGCAGTCCTGTGTTGCGTCGACGCGCGCCATCAAGACGACGTGGTCTTCCTCGAGGAAGTGCATGGAGGACGTTGGCACCAAGGGCTGTTCGTTTCGAACGACGGCGACGACGCGCAGCGAGTCGGGTAGACGCAACTCGTCGAGCGTGAGATTCTGTGCGACGGCTGGTGCTTTCTCGTCGAGCGTGACTTCGATGAGCCGCATGCGACCATGCGCGAGGGTCATCAGTTGGATGATGGCACCCACTTCGACCGCCTCGTCAACCAGTGACGTCATCAGCGCGGGCGTCGAGACCGAGACGTCGACGCCCCAACTCTCGTTGAAGAGCCACTCGTTTCGGGCGTTGTTGATGCGGCTGATGGTGCGCGGCACGCCGAACTCCTGTTTCGACAGCCAGCTGATCACGAGGTTGTCCTCGTCGTCCCCGGTCGCGGCGATCATAACGTCGGCGCTTCGTACGTCAGCGGCGGTGAGACTCGCGAACTCGCAGGCGTCGGCGGCCATCACGGTGACGCCCGGCAACATGGTCTTCAAGCGTTCGGCCGTGTCGGCGACCTGTTCCATCAACGTGACTTCGTGGTGGCGGTCGATGAGGTCGAGAGCAATGGACGTCCCCACGGATCCGCCTCCGGCGATGACGACCCTCACGACGGGCTCGTTCCGAGCAGGGTGTGCAAGTCACGCAGTCCGTCGTTGTTGACGAGGAACTCGAGGATGTCGTCTTCTTGGGCGAAGAGGCCCTCGACATTCACGCGAGCCTGGCCGGCCCGAATCACGCCGACGAGGCGTACGTTCTCACCGACGTTAAAACTGGTCACGGGTTTCCCGGCCAGGACGTCGGGCACAATGCGCTCCACCAAGTGCATCGTATTGCTCGAGTCGGTCCACTCGATCGAGTCGTCCGAAGGCAACATCCAACGCTTCACCTGCTGGGTCGTCCACAGCGACGTCGCGACCGTGGGAATGCCGAGTTTCATGTAGATATCAGCTCTCGCCGGGTCGTAGATGCGCGCGACGACGTTTTTGATGTTGTAGTGATCGCGCGCGATGCGAGCACAGAGAATGTTCGTGTTGTCACCGCTGGTCACGGCCGCGAGAGCGTCGGCGCTCGCGGCTTCGGCCTGGAAGAGTACGTCACGGTCAAAGCCAGATCCGACGATGGTCTTACCGTGGAAGTGGGTAAGACGGCGAAGACTGTCGCGTTTCTTTTCTATAACGACGACGGAGTGGCCTTCTTCGGAGAGTTCCATGGCGAGTTCTGAACCAACCCGGCCACAGCCGACCACAATGATGTGCACGGTCTTATCTGACCACACCACGGGTTTTAACCGCAACTTCTCGCAAAGTGAGGGGCGGTGAATAGTTATCTAGTAAGGGGAGTGGCTTAGTATCGGCTGCGTGCCAGAAGAGGATCAGCCAGCGTCAACCCGCGCGCCCGTCCTCACGTCTCACGCCAATCTGGCGAAGTTCTACCCCGAGACGTGGGACTACCGCCTAAAGCGACTCTTCCTCGGAAAACCACTCGTCTCTGAACAGTTGAGCGGCGAGAGACTTAATCGCCCCATCGCCCTTGGCGTTTTGGCGCCGGACTGTATTTCCTCGTCGGCGTACGGTACCGAACAGATTCTGACCCAGATGACGCCCGCCATCGGACTCGCGGCCTTCACGCTGGTGGTGCCGATCATGTTCGTCATCATTGGCGTGTTGCTATTTGTCACGCTGTCGTACCTCGACGTCATCAAGTACTACACGACGGCCGGCGGCTCGTACGTCGTGGCACGCGACAACTTCGGACCGAAGGTCGCCCAGGTCGCCGCCGTCGCACTGTTGATCGACTACATCGTGACCGTTGCGGTCCAGTGCTCGGCCGGAACCGCCGCGTTGACGACTGCGTTTCCTCAGTTGACGAATTACACCGTGCCGATCACCGTCGGTGTCGTACTCATTTTGATCTTTGGCAACTTGCGCGGACTAAGAGAAGCCGGGTCGTACTTCGCAATTCCTACGTATTTCTACGTCGTCATGCTGTCGGCCACGATCATCATTGGTTACTACAAGAAGATCATGGGCACCTTGCACGTAATTCCTCAGCCGGCGATGCACGCCCTGGTGGGCCGGGGTCTCGGTCAATCTGGTCATGGACTCCTCATGGGTTTAGCCTTTCTCACCTTGCTGCGGGCTTACGCGAACGGCGGATCATCGCTCACTGGTCTCGAAGCGATCTCGAACGGCGTGGGGAGTTTTCGCCGACCCGAGTCGAGGAACGCGCGCGCCACGTTGGTCGCGATGTCCTCGATACTGGCTTTCTTACTTATCGGCACCACGTTGCTTGCGTCGTGGACCCACGCACTGCCCTACTTCGTCGGCACACCGACGGTCGTCGGTCAAGAGGTGTCTGACGTCTTTGGCGCGCATGGGTTTGGTCACTACATTTTCTTCGTCGTACAGTTCGCCACGGTCTTCATTCTCTACACGGGCGGCAACACGTCGTTCAATGGCTTTCCGTTTCTCGCGAACTACGTCGCCACCGATCGGTATCTCCCGCGCCAACTCACCAAGCGAGGGCATCGTCTCGCGTTCTCCAACGGCATTCTCGTTCTCGGCGTCGTGTCGCTCGCTTTGATCCTCGTCTTCAAAGCGCAGGTCAACGCGCTCATCGCGCTGTACGCCATTGGGGTCTTCACGGGATTCACGTTGGCGGGCGCGGGCATGGTGAAGCGACACCTGCGAGAGAGGAGTGGCCACTGGCGCCGTGCAGTGTTCGTCAACGCTCTTTCGGCGTCCGTGACCGCGATCGTGGTGCTCGTCTTCGCGATCGCGAAGTTCACTGAGGGTGCGTGGATCATCGTCATCGTAGGGCCGATCATGTACTTCGGCCTTTTGCGATTCCACAAGCAGTACCTACGCGAGGAGAAGGCCTTTGAGGCCAATAGCGCGAAAGCGTCGATACGCATTCGCATGAACCGCGTCATCATCTTCGTAGACAACTACGACCTGCCAACCGAGCGCGCCCTGCTGTACTGCAACTCGTTGAACCCTTATTCCATTCGCGCTGTGCACTTCGACATTGACCCCATCGTCACCAAACGACTGGAAGAACGATGGGGCGCGGCCAACACCGCGTCGGCGAGTATCAGTCTCGAGATCGTTGACTGTGAAGACCGACGCGTCGACCGCGCGGCGCTAGAACTTGTCGCCGACGCGGTGCGCGACCCGGACGTGTTCTGCATGGTGATCTTGCCGCGACGGGGCTTCGTCTCTCGCCTGCAGCGACTGTTGCACGACCGCACCGCCGACACCATGGCGGGCGCCGTGATGCACGTGCCGCGCACGGCGGCGACGATCATTCCGTACCGCGCGCTGCGTCGTCGCATACCCGAAGGGGAGTTGACCGAAGAGCCCGTCAGCGACGAGGTCTTGCGCGGAGGACTACGGGAGGACGCGCACCTCGAAGCCGACGCGAAACTGAGGGCGCGATCGAGTGACTCCGCGCCGATCGGCGGCGTGTCGGAGCGACAGTTCGTGGAGGTCGCCGGGCGCGTTCGCTCGATGGCGATCGGCAGCGAGAGTGGCGTACACGAACTTCGCTGCGTCATCACGGACAACACTGGTTCGATCACGCTCGTGTTCCAAGGTCGAACCGAAGTACCGGGCATCGAACGCGGCACGCGACTCTTAGTGAAGGGAACCGTGACGTCACTTCGTCGCGAAGGCGTCATTCTCAATCCGCAGTACGAAATTGTCGCCGCGCCGCACGGTGAAAACTAAATTCTCTCGTTTCTCACATTCGCAGTCACCGCCTAGTGATTCGTCGGCCATTGGGCTCGAGCGTGCTCCCATGACGTTGGAAGACTCCAGTACCTGTCTAACTTATGTAACGGCAGTGCAAGGTGGCGATAACGTGTCACGCCGTGAGATACCTGAGAGGTGGTGAGCGTGGCTAGAGCACTCGTCATTGTTGAGTCCGTAGCCAAAGCGACACGGATTCAGGGCATGCTCGGGCCGGACTACATTGTCAAACCCTCGATTGGCCACATTCGCGACCTACCCCAAAGTGCGGCCGATATTCCCGCGTCGGTGAAGGGCGAGAAGTGGGCGCGCCTCGGCATCAACGTGAACGATCACTTCAAGCCTGTTTATGTCGTCTCGAGCGATCGCAAGAAGATCGTCGCCGAGTTGAAGGCGGCCCTCAAACAAGTCGACGAGCTCTACCTCGCCACCGACGAAGACCGCGAGGGTGAGGCCATCGCCTGGCACCTCCAAGAGGTGCTGAACCCGAAGGTCCCCGTAAAGCGGATGGTCTTTCACGAGATCACCCCGGCGGCCATTACCAAGGCCGTCTCGGAGACGCGCGACCTCGACCTACGGCTCGTCGACGCCCAGGAAGGTCGTCGATTCCTCGACCGCCTGGTCGGCTACGAAGTCTCGCCGGTGCTGTGGCGAGCCGTCGACAAGGCGCGCTCGGCCGGGCGAGTGCAGTCGGTGGCGATTCGACTGGTCTGTGAACGTGAACGCGAACGGATGGCCTTTCGATCCGCGTCGTGGTTCGACGTGACGGCGACCCTGCGTGCCGCGACCACGTTCGACGCCACGTTGGAGACGCTGAACGGCGCGGCCCTCGCCACGGGCAAGAACTTTGACGCGACCGGTCGTCTCGAATCCAAGGCGCCGGTCGAAGTCTTGAGCGAAGTGGTGGCGATGTCCATCGCCCACGAACTCGCGGGAAAGCGTCTACGCGTGGACGCCGTCACCTCGACGCCGCGCACGCAACGGCCGCAGCCACCCTTCATGACGTCGTCGCTGCAGATCGAGGCCAGTCGCAAACTCCGCTTCGATCCCGAGCGAACGATGCGCGCGGCCCAGCGACTCTACGAACAGGGTTGGATCACCTACATGCGCACCGACTCCACGACGCTCTCCGACGAGGCGATCAACGCCGCTCGCGCGCAGGCCGCCTCAATGTTCGGCGACGACTACGTGTCCGACCATCCGCGTCGTTACGACCGCAAGGTCAAGAACGCTCAAGAAGCGCACGAAGCAATTCGTCCGGCTGGCGAGTCGTTTCGTACTCTCGATGAAGCGCAAGGACAACTGAGCGGCGACGAACGCGCGGTCTACGACCTCATCTGGAAACGAACGATCGCCTCGCAGATGGTCGACGCGCGGCTCACCCAGGACAGGGTTCGCCTCTCGGGCACGCTCAGCAACGTCGCCGAACGCGAGGGCGAAGTGTCGGTGGGACTCAGCGCGAGTGGACTGCGCATCGAGTTCGCAGGTTTTCGCCGGGCCTACGTCGAGGGCACCGACGACCCCGAGGCCGAGCTCGCTGATCAGGAGAGACTGTTGCCGGTCCTTAACGAAGGCAGTGACGTGCCCGTGGAGAGTGCCGAGGCCAAGTCGCACGACACACAACCGCCCGACCGATACTCCGAAGCGACGTTGATAAAGAAGCTCGAGGACCTCGGCATCGGTCGTCCGTCGACGTACGCCTCGGTCATGAAGACGATTGAACGCCGAGGTTACGTGTGGAAGAAGGGCAAGTCGCTCGTGCCGACGTTCCGAGCCTTCGCCGTGGTGAATCTCCTGGAGCTCTACTTCGCCGACCTCGTGGACTACCAATTCACCGCCGCGATGGAGGACCAGCTCGACGAGATTGCCCAGGGTCGTCAGGACCTCGAGCCCTGGCTGAAGAAGTTCTACTTCGGCGACGAGTCGGCGACGAGTGAGTTCGCGCGACTCGGTCTCCAGCACGTGACCCACGAACCCCACGAGTTCGACTTCGCGGCGATCAACTCCCTGCTCCTGGGCGAGGCGCCCGACGGATCGAGCGTGTCGGTGCGATCGGGACGCTACGGACCGTACCTCGTGCACGGCGACGATCGCGTCTCGATTCCTGAAGCGACCGAACCCGATTCGCTCACTGTTGAGCACGCGCTCGAACTGTTGGCGGCGCCGAGCAACGACCGTGAGCTCGGTGTCGACGACGCGGGCGAGACGATCTTTCTGAAGGCCGGGCGCTACGGTCCCTACGTGCAGGTCGGCGAGATGACCGACCCGAAGGAGAAGCCCAAGACCGCGTCGCTCTTTTCGACGATGTCGCCCGAGAGCGTGACGATCGACGACGCGAAGATGTTGTTGTCGCTACCGCGTACCGTCGGGGAACATCCTGAGGGCGGCGCGATTCTCGCCCAGAACGGACGGTACGGGCCCTATCTCACGTGGGGTAAGGAGACGCGTTCACTTGAGGACGAGGCGCAGATTTTCAGCGTCGACCTCGCGCGCGCCGCGGCACTGTTGGCCGAACCCAAGCAGCGCGGTCGTCGCGCCGCCGCGGGACCACTGGCGGACTTAGGCGAAGACCCCGTCACGAAACGCAACGTCGTCGTTCGAAGTGGACGTTTTGGTCTCTACGTGACCGACGGCGAGACCAACGCGACGCTCCGTCTCGGCGACACGCCCGAGACGATGACGATGGACCGCGCGAGCGAACTGCTCGCCGAGCGTCGCCACGCCGAACCCTCGACGCGCGCGCGAAAGAGCGCGAAGAAGTCAACGAAGAAGGCACCCGCGAAGAAGGCCGCCAAGCGGACGGCGAAGGGCACGACGAAGAAGGCGACCAAGTCCACGGGCGCGACGAAACGAGCGGCCATCGCGCAGGGGGCTGAGGCGAACGCGGCGTTGCTCAAGAGCGCCCGTCACGAGGACGAGGCGTGAGCCCACGGGGCACGTTCCTCGTCTTCGAGGGGATTGACGTCAGTGGCAAGAGTACCCAGGCTCGACGCGTGGCCGAATTGCACGACGCTCTCTTCACCTTCGAACCCGGTGACACACCGCTGGGCGTTGAGCTGCGCCACTGGTTGCTCGACGCCGCGACGCCCATGGAACCTGTGACCGAAGCGCTGTTGATGCTCTCGGATCGTTCGCATCACGTGCACAGCGTCATCGAACCAACGCTTAAAGCTGGACGCAGCGTCGTGAGCGACCGCTTCTACGCATCCACACTGGCGTACCAGGGGTACGGTCGAGGTGTCGATCTGTCGCTGTTGCAATCAGCGAGTGAATTGGCCATCGGTTCGTGTCTACCCACCCTGACGATTCTTTTGGACATTCCCTTGGAGGTCGTGAACGAGCGACGCGCCCACGACGCCAAAGACCGCTTCGAATCGGCCGACCTGGCGTTTCATCAACGCGTGCGCGAGGGCTACTTGGCGCTGGCTAGTGAGCACGCGTGGTTGGTCGTCGACGGCTCGCCGAGCGAGTCCGAGGTCGCGGGCGTGATCGACGAGCGAGTGGCGGACCTACCCTGGTGACATGACGGACGTCTTTGAGCGCCTGGTGGGCCAGGATCGAGCAGTGGCCGCGCTGCGCCAGTACGCGACGAATCCGGTGCACGCCTACCTCTTCAGCGGTCCTGCGGGCGCGAGCGTGCACGACTCCGTTGTCTCCTTCGCCGCGGCGTTGCAGTGTCCGCGACACGGCTGTGGTACGTGCGACGTCTGTCGTCTGGTCCTTGCCGACCAGGACCCTGACGTGTATTTCGCCGATCGATCGGGCGTGTCGTGGCGCCTAGAAGAGATTCGAGAGGCCGAGCGCGTCTCGAGGCGTCGACCCCTCGGACCGGGCTACCAGATCGTCATCATTGAGGACGTTGAGTTGACGACGACGGGTGCCTCACCGACCGCGTCGGCGCTGTTGAAGTCACTCGAAGAGCCGCCCAGTCGCACGATCTTCCTGCTTAGCGCCGAAGAGCTGCCCGCGGCGCTCGACACGATCATCTCGAGGTGTCTCGACGTCAAGTTGCGAGCACTCAGTGACGTGGACCTTGAGTCGATTCTGGTGGGCGAGGGAGCTGAACTGGGTGCGGCACGTAGCGCCGCGGCCGCGGCGAATGGCAACCTTCGACGAGCGCGCGTCTTGGTGCGTGACGCCGACCTCTCGTCTCGGGTCGCGCAGTGGCGAAGTCTCCCCGAGCG
The DNA here is from genome assembly GCA_003141815.1 of Acidimicrobiaceae bacterium. Classification (GTDB taxonomy): domain Bacteria; phylum Actinomycetota; class Acidimicrobiia; order Acidimicrobiales; family RAAP-2; genus RAAP-2. The sequence goes on from PLNQ01000039.1 coordinate 19,390, forward strand.
CTTGACCGGTACGCCCGCCGCGTCGGCCCTCGTGGCCCAAGGCATCGCTGCTTCACTCGACGAGGCCATCACGCCACTGCAACAACTGCAAGAAGAAGAGATGGCGCGCCGAGCCAGCGACGCTCGTGAGATGGGTCTTCGCGCGGTGACGAATCGAAAGGACGTCGAGGCGCAGTTCAAGCGAGAGCAGCGCCGTTTCCGACTCGACGAACTGCGCTTTGGCTTTAGCGCATTGACTGGTGTTTACCGCGAGCGGCTCATCGAGAATCTGGAGGCCAGCACCGACGGCGGCGCGCGAAGTGAATACCGTGTCGGCGCTTCACTACGCGCCATTGACGCCGTCGCAGAAGCCAATCGCCGCCTCTCTACGAACATCGACGAGTCGCTCTTGCTGCACGATTTGATGTTCTCGTTGATGGAGTTTTAAACGGGGCTCGAGGATCGTCGCCGGCTTGGACTATTCTTTCTCTCTGCGCCTGGGTAGCTCAGTCGGTAGAGCAACGCATTCGTAATGCGTAGGTCAGGAGTTCGAATCTCCTCCCAGGCTCCATTTCAATTCGGCGGTTGGCGTGTCTCCTGCCGCTTTCAACGCCGTCCGTACGTGTCGGGGTTTCTGGAGACGCCGCGTTCGAGTCGACGCGGAGGGCGTCGAGCGCATTCGTTACGCGTCCCTCGTTATTGACGTCGCAACTTGTCAACTAGAAACGTAGGCGACCACGACGCGTCACGCAAACAGTTTCGGTTACTCGTGAGTCGGAAGGTGATTCGGCGAAGGCTGGTAGTTTGACTTCATTGATATCGCACAGGGAGCCTTTCGTTGGTATCTGCCGAATTGCCGCGCACAATGAGTGGAACGTTTGCCGCGAACGATGACTTCGCCGAAAAGGCTCGTCACGAGAATTTCCCGGTGGCCTCTCGTTTCTTGCCTCGTGACGTGCGCTCGAACCTCATGGCGATCTACGGTTTCGCCCGTCTCACCGACGACGTGGGCGACGAGGCGGAAGGTGACCGTCTCAAGCTTCTCGACGAGCTCGACGCGCAACTCGACCTCGCCGCGAGTGGCGCCGCGACGGACCCGACGTTCCAAAGGCTCTCACCCGTCATCCGAGATCTGGACCTCAGCCTCGATCCGTTTCGGCGTCTCATCGAAGCGAATCGGATGGACCAGCGCGTGAGCCGTTATCGGACCTTTGACGACTTGGTGGAGTACTGCATGCTGTCGGCGGCGCCGGTGGGCGAGTTGGTGCTGGCCGTCTTCGGTCTGACCAGCGCGGAACGGATCAAGCTTTCGGACAAGGTCTGTATCGCTCTCCAACTCGTCGAGCACCTCCAAGACGTACAAGAGGACGCGCAGCGTGGCCGTATCTACCTTCCCCTCGAGGACATGGATCGCGTCGGTTGCGTTGAAAGTGATCTCTTGAAACCGCGCGCGACGCCAGCGGTGCGAAAGCTGATCGCCTTGGAGGTCGCCCGCGCGCGCGAACTGCTCACGGCCGGTGTGCCACTCGCCTCGACACTTCCTCTTCGTCCGCGCGTCGCCGTCGCGGGCTTCACGGCGGGTGGGGTGGCCGCGCTCGACTCGATCAAGCGGGCCAAGAACGACGTGCTCGGCGTACGTTGTCGACCGAGCAAACCTGGACTAACTCAATACATGCTGCGTTTCTTCGTCGCGGCCAGTCTCAAGAGGGTAAGGGCGTGAGTACCGATGACGCCTACGCGTACTGCGAATTGATCACCCGACGCGAAGCGAAGAACTTCGCGTACGGCATCAGGCTGCTGCGAAAGCCTGAACGACAGGCGCTCTCGGCCGTGTACGCGCTGGCGCGACGCATCGACGACATCGGTGACGGTGACGGCACCGCCGAGGAGAAGCTCGTCGGGTTGAAGCGCGTTCGTCACGACATTGAGGCCATCGATCCTCAGACGGACGACCTCGTGCTGGCCGCCGTGGCGGACGCCGCGCAACGCTACCAACTGCCCCTGGGCTGTTTCGGCGAGATCATCGACGGGTGCGAAATGGACGTCAACGGGACGTCCTACGAGACGATTGACGATCTCGTGGGCTACTGCCGCAACGTCGCGGGCTCAGTGGGCCGGCTCTCGCTCGCCATCTTCGGCACGGACCGCCCCGACGAGGCGATTCCGCTTGCCGACGCTCTCGGCGTTGCCCTGCAACTCACGAATATCTTGCGCGACGTGATGGAGGACAAGTCGTTCGGCCGCGTGTACCTGCCGAGCCAGGACGCCATCTCGGTCAACTGCGCGCCAGATCTCAACTGCCCGGCCCCGGACGTTGCGCGCCTCGTCGCCCTCGAGTGCGTTCGCGCCCGCGAGTGGTTCGCCGAGGGTATGGCGTTGTTGCCACTTCTCGACGCCCGGAGTCGGGCGTGTGTTGGCGCGATGGCCGGCATCTATCGACGCCTACTGGTGCGAATCGAGCGAGATCCAATCGCCGTCATGGAGCGACGCGTTTCGCTGCCAACCTGGGAGAAGGCGTTGGTGGCCGTGAACAGCATCGCTCGAGCACGCGGATGACGCCGGTGCGTGTCGGCGTCGTCGGCGGTGGTCTTGCCGGGATTGCGGCCGCGCTCGGGGCAGCCGATGCCGGGGCGGAGGTGGTACTCGTGGAGCGCCGCCCAACTCTCGGCGGTCTCACGTCGTCGATCCAACACAACGGGGTCTCGTTCGACAACGGTCAGCACGTGTTCCTACGCTGTTGCACGGCGTACCGGGCGTTCCTAGAACGAATCGGCGCTGCCGATCAGGTGTACCTGCAGCGACGACTCGACGTACCCGTCCTCGCCCCGAGCGGCCAGCGCGCGACCATCTCGAGAAACGCGTTGCCGGCGCCGTTGCATCTGGCCGGATCGCTCGCGACGTATCGACACCTCTCCGTGATTGAGCGCGCGCGTTTGGTGCGCGCGGCGCTCGCGCTTCGTCGTCTCGATCCAGACGATCCGTCACTCGACGAGGTCTCCTTCGCCGAGTGGTTGCAGCGTCACGGTCAGTCGGCGCGCGCGATTGATCGTCTCTGGAATCTGATCGCGCTACCAACGCTCAACGTTTCGGCGCAGGACGCGTCGCTCGCGCTCGCGGTCAAGGTCTTTCGCGTCGGTCTCCTCGACCGATCCGACGGCGCCGACATGGGATGGTCGAAGGTCCCGCTCGGGCAGCTGCACGGGGCCAACGCCCTACGGGCCCTCGACGGGGCCGGTGTCAGCACGCACCTCAACGCCTCGGCGAGTTCGATCGAACGAACCTCCAGCGGATCGTTCCTCATCGGTGCCGCGGAGAAGAGCCTCACGGTCGACGCCGTCATCGTCGCGACGTCACCGCGAGCGTTGGCGTCGTTCGGCGTTCCTGCGGGCGAGAGCATTGCGGAAGGTCTGGGGGCGTCGCCGATCGTGAACGTCCACCTCGTGCTCGATCGACGGGTTACCGATCTGGCCATGGCGGCGGTCGTCGATTCACCCATCGAATACCTCTTCGATCGAACGGAGTCGAGTGGTGTGACCTCGGGCCAGTGCCTCGTCGTCTCCCTGTCGGCTGCTGATCGCTACTTGGGAGTGGGTTCCCCGGAACTCGTGTCGATGTTCCTCGCCGCGCTGCGCGACCTCATCCCAGCGGCTCGTGAGGCGCAGCTCGTCGACGCACTCGTCACCCGAGAGCGCGCGGCGACGTTTCGCGCGTCTCCCGGCGTGGGCGCGTTTCGCCCGGCGATGACGACGGAGGTTCCGGGACTGTTCCTCGCCGGCGCGTGGTGCAGTACGGGTTGGCCCGCGACGATGGAAGGTGCTGTTCGCAGCGGCAACCAGGCCGCCAGCGAAGCGTTGGCGCACCTGTCAGACTCGCCATCCAACGGTGTGCGCAGTGAAGAAAGGATCAGGACGTGACCCTGACCAACTCGCGCTCACGTCGTGACGGTGATCCCGTCGCCACGGAAGTCTTGGCGCGCGCGCGTTCATTGGTGCAGCCAGCACTGAACGCGGCGGCGTCGCGGCTAAGCCCGGAACTTCGAATTGCGTTAGACCACCACCTCGCTGGGGGCGGCAAATACGTGCGCGCGGGACTCGCGCTGGTGTCGGCTTCCGCTGCGGGCGGTGACGAACAGGTTGGCCTTGTCGGGGCCGTCGTGATGGAACTCATCCACAACTACTCGCTCATCCACGACGACATCATTGACGGCGACGTGGAGCGGCGTCACCGCAGAACCCTGTGGGCTGAATTAGGCGTCGGTCCGGCGATCATCGCCGGCGACGCGATGTCGATCCTCGCCTTTCAACTCCTTCTCGAAGAGCCGACCGAAGCCCGGGTGCGCGCGGCTGGTCTTCTCGGCGAAGCCACGCAGGCAATGATCACTGGTCAGGCGGAGGACATGGCTTCGGAACTACGTTCGTCGCTCTCGGTGGAGGAGTGCCTTCGAATGGAAGCCGGTAAGACCGGAGCGCTGCTGTCGTGCTCGGCGTCCATCGGGGCCGTACTCGCGGAGGCGCCCACGTCGATCGTTGACGCGCTGGCGGACTACGGAAGTCACCTCGGCGTCGCGTTCCAGGCGGTCGACGACGTGCTGGGCATCTNNGCCAACACAAGAAGAGCCTGCCGATCTCGATCGCCGCTGAAAGGGGCGTCGACGTGTACGGATCGCTCGCGTCGCCTCTCGGACACGACCTCACGAAAAAGGAAGTCGCTGGCGCGCTGGCGCTGCTCGAAGAGTGTGGCGCCCGTCAAGAGACGATGGCCATCGGCGCGATGCACCTTCGACTCTCCCTCGAGGCACTCGACCGGGCCCCTCTGGCGCCGGGCCCACGTAGGGAACTCGCGGCGATCGCGAGCTTCGTCATCGAGCGTGACCAATGAGCGATCTCAACCAGCGTGAGTCGATCGAGACGCCCCGTGTTGAGGAGTTGCTGACGCCATCGACGCCCGCGAGCGACGTCCACGAAACACTGCGACGCGCGGTCGACCAGCTGATCTCACTGCAGGATCCGAACGGTTGGTGGAAGGGCGAATTGGAGACCAACGTCTCCATTGACGCGGAGGATTTGCTGCTGCGCGAGTTTCTCGGCGTTCGCACCGAGGCCCAGACCGTGGCGACGGCTCGCTGGATCCGTTCGCGNNGGACGTGGGCGAACTATCACGGTGGGCCGGCGGACCTGTCGACCACGATCGAGGCCTACGTCGCGCTCCGACTGGCCGGTGACGCGCCCGAGGACGATCACCTGTGCCGCGCCGCGAACTTCATCCGAACGTCGGGCGGTATCGAGAACAGTCGTGTCTTCACGAGGATCTGGCTCGCGTTGTTCGGCCTGTGGCCGTGGGCGCAGATCCCGGTGCTACCACCCGAGTTGATGTTCTTGCCCCGTTTCGCTCCGCTCAACATCTACGACTTCGCCTGCTGGGCCCGCCAGACCGTCGTTGCGTTGACGGTGGTGAGCGCGCACCGGCCCGTGCAGTCCCTGGGGTTCGACACGGATGAGCTTCGCAGTGGCGGCATCGCGGAAACGCGCGACTCCCTACGACGTTGGTCGGGCCGATTTCAGGCCCTTGACCGTATTTTGCATCAGTACGAACGACACCCGATTCGCCCGCTACGAAAGGTCGCCCTGCGACAGTCCGAGCGTTGGATACTCAAGCGTCAAGAGGCCGATGGCTCGTGGGGCGGCATCCAGCCGCCCTGGGTCTACTCGCTGATCGCGCTAAAACTCCAGGGCTACGACATTGATCACCCCGTGATGCGCGCGGGCCTCAATGGTCTCGACGGCTTCACCATCGAGGATGAGGCGGGTCGGCGAATCGAAGCCTGTCAGTCGCCCGTGTGGGACACGGCGCTCGCGGTGAGCGCACTCGCCGACGCCGGACTCTCGCCCGAGGATCCCACGCTCCTCAACGCCGCGCGCTACTTACTCCGAGAAGAGATCACCTCGCGAGGGGACTGGTCGATCCGGCGCCCGAAACTTGAACCGAGTGGCTGGGCCTTCGAGTTCGAGAACGACACCTACCCCGACGTTGACGACACGGCCGAAGTCGTGCTCGCGCTTGGTCGCACCGCCGAGCCGACCCTTGGCGCCACGGCGCGCGCCGTGGCCTGGATCGAGGGGATGCAGTGTGACGACGGCGGGTGGGCGGCCTTTGACGTCGATAACGTGCAAGCCCTTATGCGCGAGCTGCCGTTCAGTGACTTCGGGGAGTTGATCGATCCGTCGAGCGCCGACGTCACCGCCCACGTGCTCGAGATGCTCGCGGCGGTCGAATCCCCGAGCGGCGTCGTCAAGCGAGGCGTCGAGTGGCTCTTGGCCGCCCAGGAGGATGACGGTTCGTGGTTCGGACGTTGGGGTGCCAACTACATCTACGGCACGGGCGCCGTGCTCCCCGGTCTCGCCGCCGCCGGGCTCGCCCTCGACCACCCGGCGATGCGCCGCGCCGTCAGTTGGCTAGAGGACCATCAGAATCTCGACGGGGGATGGGGCGAGGACCTTCGCTCTTATCGCGACGTGTCGTACCGAGGGCGTGGACCTTCGACCGCGTCGCAGACGAGTTGGGCGCTACTCGGACTCTTGGCCGCGGGTGAGCGCACGACGGCGGTCGAACGTGGCGTCGCGTACCTCATCGAGACCCAAGACGACGACGGCTCGTGGGAAGAGCCGTGGTTCACGGGAACGGGGTTCCCTGGTGACTTCTACATCAACTACCATCTGTATCGTCTGGTCTTCCCGGTCATGGCACTGGGGCGCTACGTAAGCGTGAGGAGTCCCTTTGGCTGATCTGAGTGTCCTCACCCCCCTGCGAATAGAGTCGTTCGCCTTCGGTGGGGCCGATGTCGTCATTGGGGCGGGAGAGAACCGGGCCCGACGCGCCGGGGTTGAGTTGGCCGCCAAACTGGACGAACTAACAGCCGTCGCGCTGGTGGGCGTGGCCGGTGGATTGGCTCCTGAACTGGTGCCCGGTGACCTGGTGATCGCTAGTGAATTGCGCAATACCGAGTCGACGGCCTCAATAAACCTTCCCGCCGCCGCCCTCCTCGCCGCCGAATTCCGCCGCGACCATCTTGCGGTGCACACCGGACCGCTCGTTACCTCGCCGCGCTACGTTTCGAGCGGTGAACGCGTCGGACTCGCCGCGTCGGGGGCGTTGGCCGTCGACATGGAGTCGGCCTGGGTCATGGACTATCTACCAAGGAATCCCCTCGTCGTCGTGCGCTCCATTTCGGATACCAGCACCCGAGGTCCGATGCGTGGCGGCATCCGCGCGCTCGGGTCGTTGTCGTCGGTACGCGGGCCGCTGCAACGTTGGGCCCGCGCGTGCGGCAAGCACGAGATTGTCCTCGCGGCGCCTCGATCCTTCTGCGCCGGAGTGGAGCGCGCGATCGAAACGGTCGAGCGCGCGATCGAACTCTTCGGCGCGCCGGTCTTCGTGCGTCGCCAGATCGTCCACAACCGACACGTCGTCGAGGGTCTCGAACGCAAGGGTGCCGTCTTCGTCCAGGAGATCGACGACGTGCCCACGGGCGCGGTCGTGGTACTCGCGGCGCACGGCGTCTCGCCCGAGGTGCGCCTCCAATGCGCCCAACGCAGTGATCTCACGGTGATCGACGCGACGTGCCCCCTGGTCGCGAAGGTCCACAGCGAAGCGCGCCGCTACGCCGTGCAGCACTACGAACTCGTACTCATCGGTCACGCCGAGCACGAAGAGGTCATCGGCACCGTGGGCGAGGCGCCCGACCACATTCAGATCGTGACCGACGTAGGTGACGTAGGCCGGCTCGACTTCGAGCCCGGTCGTCCCGTGGCGTACCTCACCCAGACGACGCTCGCAGTCGACGAAACGGCAGTTATCGTCGACGCACTGCGCGACCGATTCCCCCAGATCGCTAGCCCCGTCACCAGCGATATCTGTTACGCCACCCAGAACCGCCAGGACGCGGTTCGTTCTATCGCCCACCGGTGCGATCTGATGCTCGTCGTCGGATCGGCGAATTCCTCTAACACCGCTCGACTCGTGGAAGTGGCCCAGCGAGAGGGCTGCCGTGCGGAGTTGATCGAGGACGCGTCACAGTTGCAGTTGAGTTGGTTGATGGACGCGAGGTCCATCGGGCTCACGGCAGGCGCGTCGGTGTCCGACGTCCTCGTCCAAGCAGTCGTCGACGCCCTCTCCTCACTGGGGCCGATTCACGTGTCCGAAGAGAGGGTCGCTCAAGAGAACATGCAGTTCGCCCTTCCGGCTAGGGTGCGGTAATGCCAGTACCTCTGCGGCAAAATATTCGGATCGGTACGCACCTTCTAAAGCACCGTCTGAAGAAGACCAAGTTCTACCCGTTCATTGTGGAGATCGAACCGCTCTTCGCGTGCAACCTGTCGTGCCCCGGATGCGGTAAGATCCAACACCCGACGGAAGTCCTTCGTCAGCGTCTGTCCGTCGAGGACATCATCAACGCCGTCGAAGAGAGTGGCACACCGATGGTGTCAATCGCGGGTGGCGAGCCGTTGCTGCACCCCGACATCGCCAAAATCGTCGAAGAGCTCGTCAAGCGCAAGATCTACGTGTACCTCTGTACGAACGCAGTGCTGCTTCGCCGTCGTATCGACAAGTTCACCCCCTCGCGTTACTTCTCCTGGGTCATTCACATGGATGGCCTCCAAGAGCGCCACGACCTCGCGGTCAATCGATACGGCGTGTTCGACGAAGCGGTGGCCGCGATCAAAGAAGCGAAGTCTCGCGGCTTTCGCGTGTGCACGAATTCGACGTTCTTCAGCACCGACGCGCCTAAGACCGTGCGCGACGTCCTCGACTTCTTGAACGACGACGTCAAAGTGGACGCGATGATGATCTCACCGGCCTTCGCCTACGAGAAAGCTCCCGACCAGGAGAACTTCCTCGGCGTCGAACAGACTCGCGAACTCTTCAAAGAGGCGTTCGCCGATGGTCACCGCAAGAAGTGGCGTCTCAACCACTCACCGCTGTTCTTGGACTTCCTCGAAGGCAAGATGGACTTCCAGTGCACGGCGTGGGGGATTCCGAGTTACTCGGTCTTCGGATGGCAACGGCCGTGTTACCTGATGGCCGACGGCTACGCGACGAGTTACAAAGAACTCGTCGAGACCACCGACTGGTCGGCCTACGGGCGTGGCCGCGACCCGCGATGTGAGAACTGCATGGCGCATTGCGGCTACGAGCCCACCGCCGTCATCGCGAGCATGGACTCGTTGAAGCAGTCACTGCGCGCTCTGTTAAGCACGCGCTAGAACTGCCCCGGCCACTCCGGGCGTTGACGTTCGCGCTGCCCTTTCCCGCGCGACCATCGGTCGCTTAATTCAAGTGATAGATGATACTTACTTGCACGTTGATCGACTGTGATCCGCTCTGGATCGGCACCGATCCCGACGCCGCCTTCAGGGCCGTGTTCATGGGGTAGAAGACACCGCCCGTTCCAGTGTTCTCCTGGTCAACCACTTTGACGATTGATCCCACCGTGGTGCCCGCGCCCTTGGCAATCTGCGCGGCCTCGGTGTGCGCGTTTTGAACGGCACGAGCGCGCGCTGAGGCGAGCAGTTTCGACTGATTCGAGATGGAGAAGGTCACGCCGTTCAACTGGATGTTGTTACCGACCGCGTTGGCCGCAGCGTCGAGCGCCGCGCCCGCGCCGTTGAGCTTGTGGGTCGTGACGCTCAAGTTGTCCTGCACCGTGAAGCCGGTGATGGCGCCGGCCGGGTTGGTGTTCGCGTAGATGTTGAGCCCCGAGGTCTGCATGTTCTTCTTGAGGATGCCGTGGCTCAAGAGTGATGCCTCAAGCATGTTCATCCGGGTGTTGTTCTCGGCGAGCGCCGCCTTCGCGCTCGCGGCCACGTTCTGCACGCCGATCTCAAAACTCATGGTGTCGGGCTTTCCCGTCACGGTGCCCGAACCGGTCACGGAGATGGTCGCAGCTGACGAAGAGTTCGTGTGACCGAGCGACTCACCGATGAAGGCAATGGCCGCGATGACGGCAGCAAAGACTATGAGAAAGGCGAAGCGCGGGCCGCGGCGCCGACCTCTCATGTCCCAGTGGTCGTGGTCGTGGCTCGCCTGGTCACTGCTCGCGTCGTGGTGATCGCTCACGTTGTCTCCTTGGTGGGAACGAAGGGTTTCGTTCGTCGGGGTGCTTCTGTTGTCTTACTGCACATCGTGCAACGAAGGCGGGCCCAAACTCGAATCGTCTCGAGGAAGCGTTCCCCATTTCGAACTCGTTCGCCTTCTACTCAGTACCTGTCGTGTGACCCGAGAAACTTTCCGAAAGAGAACAAATCTTCTTCTCTAGGGAACGAGTGAGCGCACCACGGCCGTGAAGTCGTCCGAACGTTCTTCCCAGTTTCGGTACTGGTCGAAGCTCGGCGCCGCGGGCGAGAGGAGGACGACCCCGCCGTGGCGGAGCGACGATCTCGCCACTCGGACGGCATCGGCCATTTCATTGACGTGGTGTTGCGTGACGCCAGAGCGTTGGGCGAGTGCCGTGCCGAGGCGTTTTCCCGCGTCGCCCATGGTGATGAGCGTGGTGGGTTGTTGGCGCGCAGCCAGAGCACTCGCGAGTTCGCTGTAGTCCACGCCGCGGTCGAATCCCCCGGCAATGAGCGCCACCGGCTCGTCGACGAAGACTTCGAGCGCCGCCACCGTTGGCAGCACTGACGTCGCCAGCCCGTCGTCGACGTAACGAAGTATCGCGCCGTTTGCGGACTCTTTCGCCACGAGCGTGAGTCGGCCCCGCAGGGGCTCGAAGCGATACGACTCCTTCTCAACCGCTGCGCGCAGTTCGCTGGCATCGACGCCGGTGAGCGTTTCGACAACGGCGAGCGCGAGCGCCACGTTGGCGTTGTTGTGCGCGCCGATGAGTCCGAGCGCCGCCGCGAGATGACTCGTGTCACTTTCGACGTAACGCAACTCGCCACCGAGTTGATCTTGGATCCGGCGAAAGGTGACGTTATCGGGCACCAACGTCTGATGCGCGCCCTCGGCACGGGTCAAAGAGAGTTTGTCGTCGTAGTACTGCTCGAGTGAGCCGTGCCAGTCAAGGTGGTCGGCCCCGAGCGACGTCACGACAACGACACCGGGCGCCACTTCGAGATCGACGCACTGAAAGCTCGAGACTTCGAGCACGAGCCAACCCTTCGACGTGTCGACGGAGGAATCGTAGGGAGGTTGACCGATATTGCCGAGTCGTTGGGCCTCTTCGCCCACGCAGTGCAGGAAGAACGTGACGAGTGCGGTGGTGGTCGACTTACCCTTGGTCCCCGTCAGCCCCACGACGCGGGATCGGTCCGTCTCTTGCATCCAAAGATTGAGCGCGGACGTGACCGTCACGCCGTGCAGCTCGAGGTTCATGACGTCGGCGCGTCGCCTCGGAATGCCGGGGCTCTTCAAGACGACGTCACAACCGAGCAAGGCGTCGAGTCCGCCTTCGCTCGTGACGAGGACCTCGGGCCCGAGACCTGGCGTGTCGTCGACCACGACCAATTCGCTCACGCCGTGGAGTCGTCGCTCGGCGGCGTGGCCCTCCACGCCGTAGCCAAAGACGCCGACGCGCCGTCCCGCGAGGTCAGCGAAGCCAGTGGGCCGGAACACGGCTGGGTCCTTGGGTGGTGAGGAGTTCTTCGAAGGTTCGATCCGGCTTCACCTCGTTGGCGAGGGCACGCAGGAACTCGACGTCGGCCCATTCGCCCATCTGCGCGACAGTGGTGAGGGCGACCGCGCTCTCGTCGGGGTCGCCGACGCACTCGAAGGGTTTGAAGCTCACTCCTTCACCGACGAGCACGCGGAGTTGGTCTTCGCGGGCCGGGTCGCTTAGCGGCTCGTGATGGAAGATGTCGCGCAGGTTCGCGCGAGTAAGAAAGGGTGCGAGCATCAAGTTGATGAAGAGGCACTTGTCGCACTCGCCGCACCACGTGTCGAGACGGCGATCGAGACGCTGGCTGAACGCGCGATTGCAACTGCGAAAGACGTGATGGTACGCAGTGAGACGACTAAAGGTCTCGGCCACCCAGACTTCGCTGCGATCACGCAGGAAGCTCGCGACCACGAAGTCGGGACCCACTCGCTCACTCAACGCGTCGGCGAGGAGTTGCTCCGCGTCCCAGGATTTACTCCACTGGTGGTTGACGTCGAGGTCGTTCCAACGGAGGTTGATGGCCGAGGACGAGTGTTCGTTGCTCATCACGACACCACCGCGACCCGTCGACACGGCGGCCACGGCGGCGAGGAGCGTCACCATGGCTGTCACGGGAACGTGGCCCTGAAAGAACATGACGTCGCCACTCAGTATCTGCTCGTCGAGCACGCGGGTGGCGCGAACGATCTCTCGCTTGGTGACTGCGGCCGTCGATTCGAGTGGCGCGAAGCGGCCGCTCGAGGGACTGACGACGAAGAGTGCCTGGTCGAGACCGGGGCTGAGTTGCGACGTGGTGACGACCGAATCGATGCCGCCGCCAAAGGGGACGAGTACGCGATCCGGGTCCGTGCCCGGCGTCACGGCGACTACGTCATTTCCCCCGACGATTTCGATGTCGTCGAGGTTCAGCTCGTTCTTGAAGGCGAACTCCGCGAGACCCTCGCGAAGGGCGGCCACCAAGAGGCGTCGGCCCTTCTCGCCGAGCGGCGTCGAACCCACGTCGACGCGACGGGCGGCCCCAGCCTTGTAGTACGAGAGACCGGCAAGGAGAAACCAGAGTTCGGCGACTTCTTTGACGCCCGGTCTGAGGAGTGCGTCGACGCCCTCGAACGTGACGACCTCGACGAAGGTACGCTCGTCCAGCTCGTAGGTTCCCGTCAGCGTCGTCTCGGTCATCTCGAGCGCGACGTAGCGAAAGCTCTCGGCGCGTCGTCGTGCTGGTGTCGGCTCGTTCATGACGCTCTTCATGTTACGAGGCCCATTTCGCAACGAGGGCGAAACGACCGCAGGGTCTCGCCGCTCGATCGCTGAAGAAGATCTCGCCCCCGTCGGTGACCTGTTGGCTGCGCACGATGAACTCATCGCGCACACCCGAGTGCGCGAGTTGGTATATCGCGACGTGTCGAAGGTCGAGGCGTGACCGGTCACCACCGTCGGTGACGAGCGCTCCCGGTACGTTGCGGAAATGTTCGGCGACCTCGGGACCGACCTGGTAACCCTCGCGCGAAATGGAAGGGCCGAGAAAGACGTGCAACGCCGCGGCGTCGTCGAAGTGGCGGAGCGTCTCAGCGAGCACGCCGCGTTGCAGTCCGCGCCAGCCCGCGTGCACGAGGGCGAACCGGTGTGATGACGCGTCGACGAAGAGAAGCGGTACGCAGTCGGCGACGAGTATCGCGAGCGCCAGGTTGTCACCGTCGCTGACGAGGGCGTCGGCCGCGCTCGACGGCGTCACGGCTGAGGCATCGAGGACGTCCGTTCCGTGTACTTGTCGTACGGTGACGAGTCGCGTCTCGTCGACGCCGGCGGCGCTCGCCACACGACGACGGTTCTCTCGAACGTTGTCGATCTGGTCTCCGACGTGATCACCGAGATTCAGCGAGTCATAGGGAGACGAACTCGCTCCTCCGAATCGATCGGTCACGAAGGCGTCGACGCCGAGAGCCCGCATACCCTCGACGGGATAGACCGTGAGAGACCCGCGCTGTTCGGCGCTGAGTACTACGTCGCTTGGCACGCGGCGCAGTGTCCGATCACGTCGAGCGCGTGCGACAGTGGCTCGAACCCTTGTTGGACGGTGAGTTCCTGGACCATCGACATCACCGTACGTTCAAACGCGGGACTAGGGGTCACGTCAATGACCTTGCCGCAGAGAGAACAGTGGAGGTGGTGATGGTGATGGGTCAAATCCTCGGCCAACTCGAAGCGCGCAAACTCGTCGCTGGCGGCAATCCGTCGCACGACGCCAGCCTTCTCGAGGTCAGAGAGGTGGCGGTAGGCAGAACTCCTCGGGACGTCGGGGATGGCCCCCGAGATGTCGGAGATACTCATCGGGCGCCCAAATGACGCCAGCAGTTCAATGACGGCCTGGCGACCAGCGGTGTAGCGCAGGTCCGTTCGCTGTAGATGGATCGCCACGAGTTCATGGAGGTTCTCGATCGAATCCTGCGCGTGCGGCGCCGCACGGTGCTTCGTGGCGCTTTGAGGTTGACGGACTACGGGCATTGAATTCTCCGGTGCTGCAGGGTCACGGCATCTTTTCTCCGGTCTCAGTTGTAATGAGACTCAGTCTCAATATACTCTCTCTTCATGACCGATCAGACCCCACGCCCACGACGCCGCCAACCCCTTCGAACGCTAGGACTGATGGTGATTTCGAGCGCCCTCGTCATACCGGTGCTGCTCATCACCACCCTGTCGCCGAGCGTGGTGTCGGCCAGTACGAAGACGGGCGTCATCAGCGCGGTGGGCGCCGAGAACGAATACGCCAACGTGCTGAGCCAGATCGGAGGTCAGTATGTGTCGGTCTCGTCCATTTTGAACAATCCCAACACCGATCCGCACACGTACGAGGCGAGTCCCAGAGTGGCCCAAGCAGTGAGCCAAGCGCAGTTGATTGTCCAAAACGGGGTCGGCTACGACTCGTTCATGAACAACATCGAAGCCGCGTCGCCAAACTCCAAGAGAAAGGTGATCGTCGTTCAAAACGTGCTCGGACTGAAGGACAACACACCCAATCCGCACCTTTGGTACGACCCCACGACGATGCCTGCCGTTGCGAAGGTGATGGCGAAGGATCTCGCCGCGCTCGAGCCGAGCCATCGCGCGTACTTTCAACGGAGACTCGCGTCCTTCATCACGTCAATGCAGCCTCTCGTTAAGGCCATCGCTTCCTTCAAGACGAAATACTCGCACACGCGCGTGGCGGTCACCGAGCCCGTGGCCGACTACCTGCTCGTCGCCATGGGCGCCAAGATTCTCACGCCGTTCGTCTTCCAGTCGGACATCATGAACGGTGTCGAGCCGTCGCCCGAGAACATAACGCTCGAGAAGAGTTTCTTCACCAAACACGAGGCCCGAGTCTTCTGCTACAACCAACAAGTGGTCAGCGCGCTTACCGGATCCGTTCGCCAAACCGCCGAATCAAATCACGTGCCGGTTGTTGGTGTGTACGAGACCATGCCGACGCCGGGCTACGACTATCAGTCCTGGATGCTGGCTGAAGTGAGTGCCATCCAAAGGGCCGTGGTGCGGCACACGTCGACGAAGAAACTATGAGCGAGACCTCGATCCTCGACGTGGACGGCGTCAGCGTTACCCTCGCGGGGCGCACGATCCTCGACGACGTGTCCTTCGAGGTCCGTCAAGGTGAGTTCACGGGCCTGATCGGTTCGAACGGCGTTGGCAAGACGACGCTGTTGCGAGCAATATTGGGTCTCCAACGCCTCAGCGGCGGCGAGATTCGAATGAACGGGGCGCCGCTCGCTCAGCGAGGACGGTCACTCGGTTACGTGCCCCAGCGAGTGCAGCTCGATCCGGACGTGCCGATGCGCGCCTGGGACTTCGTCGCGCTCGGGCTCGACGCTCATCGCTATGGTTTTGCTCGGCGAACGAAGGAACAACGTGAACTCGTCGATCGAATGCTGCACGACGTCGACGCCGATCATTTCGCGAACGCTCGAGTCGGCAGTCTCTCGGGTGGGGAACAACAGAGGGTTCTCATCGCTCACGCGCTCATAAGCCACCCGACGTTGCTGTTGCTCGACGAGCCTCTCGCCAACCTCGATCCGCGCAGCGTCCAGGAGATCGTGGCGCTGCTGCACCGTGTGGCCAGCGAACAAAAGGTGGCCGTCTTGCTGTCGGCGCACGAGATGAACGCCCTCTTGCCCGTGATGGACCGCATCGTGTACCTCACGAACGGACGCGCGGCCAGTGGCACCACCGACGAAGTCGTTCGCTCGGAAGTTCTCAGTGCGCTCTACGGCCATCACGTCGACGTGCTCAAGTTGCACGGTCGAGTCCTGGTGGTCGCCGAGCCCGGTCAAGAGAACCGTGACATTCCTCAGCACGAGACCTTCACGGTCACGTAAGTCATCGTGCACTTCCTCTTCGAGCCCGGATTTTTCTCCAACGCGCCCGTGCAGACGGCGTTCGTGCTCGGCGGCGTCACGGCCGTCGTTTCAGCGATCGTTGGAGTGCTGACCGTCGTGCGTGGTCAGTCCTTCGCCGGCCACGCCCTCACCGACGTCGCGACCACTGGTGGTTCGGGATCTTTCTTGCTTGGAATCAGTCCGCTGGTTGGCTTCATCGGCGCGGACGTCGTGGGCGCGAGCGCCATGGAACTCGCCGGCGTGCAACGTCGTCGCGGACGCGACGTCGCCACGGGAATCGTGCTCGGCGCGGCTACCGGCCTCTCGGCGCTCTTCCTCTACCTCGACACCACGAGAAGTGCGACGACGGGCGTCACCCAACAGATCCTCTTCGGATCGATCTTTACGGTTGATCCAGGGACCATCCCGGTCGTCGTCGTGTTGAGTGTCGTGACACTGGGATTGATCAGTTGGATGTACCGTCCACTCTTGTTGAGTTCGTTGAGTAGTGAGCTCGCGTCGGCGCGCGGCGTTGGCGTGCGACGAGTGAGCCTGCTCTTCATGCTCACGCTGGCGATCTCCGTGGGGCTCTCTTCTGTCGCTATCGGGTCCGTGCTCTCCACGGCGCTGTTGATCGGTCCCGCGGCGACGTCGCTGCGACTCACCAGAAATCTCCGCAGGGCTTTCGTCTACGCGTGCGTCTTCGGCGTCCTCGCCACCTGGTTAGGGATCTTGTTCGCCTACGACAGTTACTACTGGGATCCTTCGAGCCAGGGTCTCCCGGTGAGTTTCTTCATCGTGTCGATCGTCTTTCTCGGCTACCTCGCCTCGGGACTTTCGTTCGTGCGTCGATTCGTTGCGCGCCGCGCGGGCGCGCGAGGGCGTCCCCGCAACGTCGGCCAGGTGGTCTGATGTTCTCGGGCTTCATGGTGAACGCCTGGCTCGTGGCGACGGTCGTCGCTCTCGTCGCCGGCGTCGTTGGTTTCTTCGTCGTCCTGCGTGGTTCGGCCTTCCAGGCGCACGCCATTCCGAACGGCGCCTTTGCCGGCGCGGCGGGCGCGAATCTCATCGGCGTCAACGCGCTGATTGGTCTCGGTGTCTTCTCTTTGGTCGCGGCGCTCGGTATTGGCCGACTCAGTCGACGCGGCAGGTCCGACGTCGTCACGGCCTTGGCGTTGATGATGATGCTCGCCCTCGGTGCCGCGTTCATCAGTCAAAGCACCCAGTACGAACCGCAGATCTTCTCCCTCTTGTTCGGCGAGATCTTGGGCGTGAGTTCGAGCCAGGTCGTGCCCGTCGCGGTGCTCGGCGCGGTGTGTGTCCTGGCCGTCGCGGTTCTCTACCGCCGCCTCTTGATGACGTCGATCGCACCAGAGATCGCCGCCGCGCGCGGTCTGCGTCCCGAGCGCGTCGAGATGGCCTTTCTCGTGGTGATCGCGTGTTCCACCACGATGACCGTTCCCGTCGTGGGCGCTTTGCTGATTTTCTCCCTCATGATCGGTCCCCCCGCGGCGGCACGGTGCTTCAGCAACCGACCCGAGATCGCGCTGTTGGTGTCGGTCGTCATCGCGCTCGTCACCGTGTGGGCTGCGCTCGCGTGTTCGTACACGACCAATTGGCCCGTCGGTTTCTACGTCGGCGTCTTTAGCGCCACGTGGTTTGGCATCGGGCGTACGTACACCGCCCTTCGTCGGGTGCGCGGCGTGAAGCGAGGTTGACGCCGCGTCCGTCCGCGTTGGCTACCGTCCCTCGCGAAGGCTGCGTTCGCGGAGTGCGTAGCCTTTAACTGTGAGCACGAGCGCCCAGCGACTTCTCGACGCGTGCGCGTTTCCCCGTGCGGGAGAAGCCGTCATGCTCGCGGTGTCGGGGGGGCCGGACTCACTGGGTCTCTTGCTGCTCGCCCTCGAGGCGGGACTGGCCGTCAGTGTGCACCACGTTGATCACCACGCTCGGCCAACGAGTAGCGACGACGCGAAGGCCGTGCTTGCGATCTGCGCAGAGCTCGGCGTTGCCTGCGCGGTCCACGACGTCGACGTGGAACCGGGCGCGAACTTCGAAGCACGCGCGCGCGCCGAGCGACGGCGCGTGCTACCCGCCGGGTCGCTCACGGGCCACACGATGGACGACCTCGCCGAGACCGTGCTCCTCAACATGTTGCGCGGGGCCGGCATCGACGGGCTTTCACCCATGGTGAACGATCCCACGAAGCCACTTCGCGGACTTCGCCGTCACGATCTGCACGAGTTCGTGGACGAATCGAACCTGACGGCGTTGCGCGACGAGACGAACGACGACCTCAAGTTTCGTCGTAACCGCGTTCGCCACCAACTCCTGCCCTTGATGCGCGACGTGGCCGAGCGCGACGTGGTGCCCCTCCTCGCGCGTCAGGCCGACGTCCTCTTCGAAGAGCGCGCGTGGCTCGACGAACTGAGCCTCGCCGACGCCGAGCTCGATCTCAATGATGCGGACTGTCGTTCGCTGCGCGAATGGTCGAGAGCTCGACTTCGGCGCTGGCTTCGGGCCAAACTCTCCTCGGTCGACGAGATGAACGACACCCATCCGCCGAGCGCCGCGGAGGTTGAACGAGCGATCGAGGTCGTGGTTGGTGACGTCGTCGCCACGCAGCTGAGCGGCGCCCGGCGCCTAGCGCGACGCGGCCAGCGGCTCACGCTCGAAGACGACTCAACTACGCTGACCAGCAATGGATAGACACTCGCCACACGATTTCACTGCTACCTGGGCCCAAGGCGTTCTCGGCGAGGTGGTGGTCTCCGCCAAGGAGGTCCACGACCGCGTGGGCGAACTCGGGGCCCAGATCACGAGGGACTACGCCAGTAGCCCACCGCTCCTGGTCGGCGTCTTGAAGGGCGCGATCAACTTCATGGCCGACCTGATGCGCGCGATAGAACTACCCGTCGAGGTCGACTTTATGGCCGTCTCCTCCTACGGCGCCGCCACCAAGACCAGTGGCGTCGTTCGCATCATCAAGGACCTCGACGTCGACCTCTCGGGTCGAGACGTCTTGATCGTGGAGGACGTCGTGGACTCGGGTCTGACGCTCAACTACCTGCGTCAGTACTTGGGCGCGCGCAGCCCCGCCAGCCTCGAAGTGTGCGCACTGCTCTTGAAAGTGGGCGAACAACGCGTCGAACAGTCGCTCAAGTACGTAGGTTTCTCCATACCGGCCGACTTCGTCGTGGGCTACGGCCTCGACGTCAACGAGCGCTACCGCAACCTCGACGCGATCTACACCTACGTCGGCAAGGCCTAGACGTGGTTGATCACGCGCGCGTGCAACTCCTCGTTCGAGAGTTGCTCGAAGCGATTGGTGAAGACCCCTCGCGCGAAGGACTCATTGAAACACCGCGCCGCGTTGCCGACATGTACGTCGAGCTCTTCGATGGAATCGAGAGTGATCCCGGCGAACACCTGCGCGTCAACTTCGACGCCGGTCACGACGAGATGGTCATGGTTCGCGATATTCCCTTCACCTCACTGTGCGAACACCATCTCGTGCCCTTTGTCGGCTTCGCGCACGTGGCGTACCTGCCGGCACCCGACGGGCGGATCACGGGTCTGTCGAAGCTGGCGCGGCTCGTGGAGGGCTACGCGCGCCGCCTCCAAGTTCAAGAGCGCATGACGACCCAGATCGTCGAATCGTTACAACACGAGCTCGAACCCCGCGGTTCGATCGTCGTGATCGAAGCGGAACATTTTTGTATGTCGATGCGCGGGATAAAGAAAGAGGGCATGACGACCGTGACGTCGGCCGTGCGTGGAACCTTCCGCGACGACGCCGCGACCCGAGCCGAGGCCCTGCAGTACATCCATCAACGAAGGTCCACGTGGCGCTGAGCCCGGCCGTGATGGGGATCGTGAACGTGACGCCCGACTCCTTTTTCCCGGCATCGCGAACGATCGCCACCGACGAGGCCGTCGCGCGCGGTCGTTCACAGTTCCTCTTCGGCGCCGACGTCGTGGACGTGGGCGGTGAGTCCACGCGACCTGGCGCGACGCCCGTCGAAGCGAGCGAAGAGTTGGCACGGGTGCTCCCGGTGGTTCGAGCGCTCGCCGCCCACGGCCCGGTCTCGATCGACACGCAGAAGGAGGCGGTCGCCCGAGCGGCCGTGGCGGCGGGGGCGAGTGTCGTGAACGACGTCTCGTCGACGCTCTACGCGGTCGCGGGGGAGCTGGGCGTCGGTTACGTGGCGATGCACCGCCAGGGCGACTCCTCGACGATGCAAGACCACCCCATCTACGACGACGTCGTGGGCGAGATCGGTGATTTTCTTCGCGATGTCGCCGAGCAAGCTCGACGCGCCGGCGTCACGAGACTCTGGCTCGATCCAGGTATCGGCTTTGGTAAGTCCGTTGAGCACAACGTGGCACTGCTCGCCCACGTCGATCACTTCGTCCAACTGGCGAATGAGTACCACGCGGGCGTGCTCATCGGCACGAGTCGCAAGCGATTCCTCGGTCAACTCGGACGTGACGCGCTCGACGTCGACGAGCGTTTGGAGGGTTCGTTAGCCACTGAGGCGTGGGCCATGGTCCAAGGTGTCAGTATGGTGCGCGTGCACGACGTTCGAGAAACCGTACAGTTACGCGAGTTGCTCACTCGACCACTTGAGGCCGTGACGGCGTGAGAGGTAAGTGGGCAGCGGGTATCGAGCCGCGCGGCTTCACCTGGGTCTACAAAGGCATTCTCGCGGTCTCGGAGCGTCCGGGCGGTTCGACGACCGTGCACCGCCAGGTCCGTCGTGACGAAGAGCTCCTCTGGCTGAAGCATCAGGGCTTCGGTCGGGTGATCTCGATCCTGCCCGTCATGCAGAACATGAGCGCGTACTTCGAGCACGGTCTCACCGCCAGCCACTACGCGCTGCGAGGCGGTCCCCAACAGAAGGAAGTCCTCGAGGCGTGCTACCTCGACATGGCGAACTCGATGTCGGTGAACACGACGGTACTTCTTCACAGTGACGAAGTGTCCGACCGACTCTTGGGCGTGGTCGCGGGCTACCTCGTCTGGTCGAAGAAGGTCGCCACGGTGCCGGCCTCGATTGCTCTCGTCGAGCGACTCTTCAAACGATCCATCGGTCCCGACGGGCGCTCGGTACTCTTCGAGCTCCCCGAGGATGTGCGTGAGTGACGTCATAGAACTGCGCGAACTGCGTTGCGCCGCGGTGGTGGGCGTCTTGCGCGAAGAGCGCGACCGGCCACAGCCGTTGGCGTTCGACGTCGACGTCGTTCGCCCCTTCGAAGAAGCCGCGATCAACGACGACATCACGGCGACGACGGACTACTCGAGAGTCTTGACTCTCGCCACCAGGGTGGCGCACGACGGCGCCTTTTTGCTACTCGAGACACTGGCGTACCGCGTGGCGCACGAGGTGCTCGCCCTCGACTCGGCGATCACGTCGGTGACCGTGGCGGTAAGAAAACTTCGCCCGCCCGTCGCCGAGGATGTCGCCACGGTGGGCGTACGCTGCACCGTACAACGTCCGTAGTGCGTTTCGCGTACCTCTCGCTCGGTTCGAACGTCGGCGATCGGAAGGCGCATTTCGAAGCGGCGATACCACTGCTCGCGGGCGGTGACCGTTATCGACTCTCCCACGTCTACGAGACCGAGCCGGTCGGCGGCGTTGTGCAGGAGAACTTTTGGAACATGGTGATCGAGCTCGAAACGACCGCGTCGCCTCGTGCGTTGATCGGTCGCGCCCGGCGCGCCGAGGAGGCCCGTCACCGCACGCGCGAAGGCCGTTGGGGTCCGCGGACCCTCGACGTGGACGTCTTGCTCGTGGGTGATGAAGTGAGTGACGACCCCGAAATCCTCGTGCCGCACCCGCGACTCTTCGAGCGCGCCTTCGTCTTGGTGCCACTGCGTGAACTCGCGCCGGGACTGGCCAGTGAAGCCCAAGTGGCGGCCGGTGCAGGACGCGTCATCGAACTGGGTACACTCGAATCGTTGCGCTAGTACCGAACGGCACCCTTCGGGGGCTGGAACGGAAATGGAGCCCTCATGAACATCACCATCATCGGCATTGGCAGGGCCGGTTCGTCGTTCGCCACGGCGCTGAGAGGCGTCAGCCACGACGTTCGCCTGATCCACCACGACGCGCTCGACGACGTGGGAACGCCCGGACTCGTCCTCCTGGCAGTTCCGGATGACGCCATTCGCTCGGTGTCGGATGCGTTGGCCCAAAGCGACGTCTACGTCGTCGCCCACGTCGCGGGCTCGCGCGGGCTGGGTGAACTCGCCGCGCACACCCGCGTCGGTCTCATGCACCCCCTCGCCGCGCTGCCGACTCCTGATCTCGGCGCGCCGCGTCTGCTCGGCGCTCTTTACAGCGTCGCTGGCGACCACGTCGTCGGCGAGGTGGTGGCGTCACTCGGCGGTCGCGCGGTGTACCTCTCGGACGATCAACGAGCGATCTACCACGCGACGGCGACCGTCGCGGCGAACCACCTCGTCGCGTTGATGGGACACGTTCAGGCCCTCGCCGAATCGGCCGGTCTCACGCTCGAGGACTTCCTTCCCTTGAGCGAGCAGGCCCTCGCGGACGTGGCGTTGATGGGCGTCAGCCGCGCGCTGACCGGACCGGCGTCGCGCGCCGACATGGCCACCATCGACGCGCACTTGGCCGCCCTTCCGGCGTCGCAGCGTTCGACGTACGTCGCCATGGCGAACGCCGCGTTCGAGCTCGCCGAGCAGCGGCGCCTGACTTCGCACCTCTAACGTGCTCGAGCTGACTGATGTCGAGGCGTGGCGCTCGTTCGCGAGCGAGCAACGCTCGAAGGGACGACGGATCGGACTCGTGCCGACCATGGGCGCGCTGCACGAAGGACACGTGTCCCTCTTTCGTGCGGCCAAGGGGACAAGTGACGTCGTCATCGCGACGATCTTCGTTAATCCGCGCCAGTTCCACGACACCGGTGATCTCGAGCGCTACCCGCGCACCCCCGAGCGTGATCGCGACCTCGCCCTCGCGTGCGGTGTCGCCTGTCTCGTCTCGCCGACACTCGACGCGATGTGGCCCGACTACCCGGCGCCGACGCCGACGACGGTGACGCTCGGCGCACTGGGCGAGGTCTTCGAGGGCGCGGATCGACCGGGGCACTTCGACGGCGTCGCCAGCGTCGTGGCGAAACTCTTCGTGATCACCGGACCCTGTCGCGCCTACTTCGGCGAGAAGGACTTCCAACAACTCGCCGTGATCCGCCAGATGGTGCGCGATCTTTCCTTCGACGTGGACGTCGTGGGGCAACCTATCGTTCGAGACGACGACGGCCTCGCGCTCTCGAGCCGTAACGTTCTCCTCTCGCCGGAGGGGCGCCGCCAGGCCCTGGGTTTCTCGCGGGCGCTGCGTCACGTCGCCGAGGCATCGCGCAGCGCCGACGCGCAGCGCGCCACGCTGCGTAGCGTGCTCGAAGACGCTGGCGTCGACGTCGCCTACGTCGAGGTCGTCGATTCCTCGACCTTGGTACCCTCACGGGACGACGAAACGGGCGAGCGTCGAGCGTTGGTGGCCGGATTCGTCGAGGGCATTCGTCTTATCGACAACGGTCCCGTCGAGGTAGTGGGGAGGTAGCGCGTGCTCTTAGCGATGGACGTGGGCAACACCGAGACGTTGATCGGACTCTTTGGCGACGCGGGACCCGACGCGCCCGACGCGATGGGTTTCGCTCGCGCGAGTGGCGAACGAGGTCTCGCGTACCACTGGCGCACCTCCACGGTCACCGAGCGCACGCCGGACGAGCACGCGATGGTGCTCACTCAACTGCTCGACCTCGAGGGATTGGACCTACGAACGACCGTGACGTCGATCGCGATCTGTTCGTCAGCACCCGGCGTGACGACCCAACTTCGACGCATGGCGAAGCGTTGGTTCTCCGAACTCGACCTCACCGTGCTCGGGCCCGGTACCAAGTCGGGCATGCCGATCCTCTACGACAATCCCCGCGAGGTGGGCGCGGACCGTATCGCTGACGGGGTGGGCGCCTTCGACCTGTATCCCGGGGCTTCGATCATCGTGGACATGGGTACCGCGACCGTCTTCGACGTCATCAGCGCGAAGGGTGAGTACCTCGGCGGGGCCATCGCCCCGGGCGTGGCGATCTCGCTTGAGGCGCTGTACACCCACGCCGCCGCGCTACGTTCGGTGGAACTGGTGCGTCCGCGTTCGGCGATCGGACGTTCCACCGCCGAGTCGATTCAAAGTGGCGTGCTCTTCGGCTTCGCGGCCCAGGTGGATGGGCTGGTGGAGCGGATTCTCGACGAGTTGGGCGAGGCGACCGTGATCGGTACGGGCGGCCTCGCGAGTTTGATCGCGCCCAACACCAAACACGTGCGCATCGTGGAGCCGTGGTTGACCCTGCACGGACTGCGTATCGTTCATGAAAGGAATCATTCGAAAGAGAGCACGTGACCACGCCCTACCAGTTCGCCCACGACGCGTACGCCGCCGCACTACAGCAGACGTATTCGTTCCTCACCGACGGCGAGGAGTCGGGCCAGAGCGTGCGCGTGGCCGGGCGGATCATCCTCCTTCGTCGCCAGGGCAGATTGGCCTTCGCCACGATGCGCGACTCGAGTGGTGAGATTCAACTTTTCGCGCTCGACGGCGTGGCCGAGAACTTCGACGAGTTCTCGAAATTGCACCTCGGCGACTGGGTCGGCGTCGCCGGCGAGGTCGTGCGCACGAAGCGCGGCGAACTGTCGGTGAAGGTGGCCACCTGGGTGCGACTCGCGGAAGCGCTGCACAACTTCGGTGACAAGTGGGCGGGCATCGCCGACTTCGATCTGCGCTATCGACACCGTGAGGCCGACCTGTGGGCGAACGAGACCACACGGCGCTCCTTGCAGCGACGAAGCGAGATGATGCGTTCGGTGCGCGAGCGCTGCTGGGCGGCGGGCTTCATGGAAGTGGAGACGCCCATCTTGAACGCCATACCCACTGGCGCGGTGGCGCGACCCTTCGTCACCCACTTCAACGCGCTCGACAGCGACTTCTACCTACGCATCGCGCCCGAACTCTGGCTGAAGCGCCTCGTCGTCGGGGGCTTCGAACGAGTCTTCGAACTCGGACGAGTCTTTCGAAACGAGGGCGTCAGTCCTCGCCACAACCCCGAGTTCACCATGCTCGAGCTCTACGCGGCCTACTGGAACTACGAAGACATGATGTCCTTCACCGAAGAACTCGTGGCGGGCGTGGCGATGGACGTGCTCGGTACCACCGAGTTCGAGTACCAGGGTCGACAGCTCTCGCTCACGACCCCCTGGACGCGACGCTCGATGGCCGAACTCACTAGTGAGGCCGTCGGCGACGATCTCTCGGTGCACACGCCGCGCGCCGTGCTCGTCGAACTCCTGCTCGAGCGAGGCGTCGAGGTGCACGCGTCGTGGGGGCCGGGGCGTTGTCTCGCCGAACTCTTCGAAGCGACGTGCGAGACAGCGCTATGGGACGCGATCTTCGTCACCGAGTACCCGGTGGAGGTCTCACCCTTGTCGCGCCGCCATCCGCGCAACCCCGAACTGACCGAACGCTTCGAGTCTTACGCCGCGACGAGGGAACTCTCAAATGGTTTTAGCGAACTGAACGATCCCGTCGACCAACGAGCACGCTTCGAAGAGCAAGCGCGCCTCGGCGCCGCGGGCGACGACGAAGCCATGCGTATCGACGAGGACTACATCAAGGCGCTGGAGTGGGGACTACCACCCACGGCGGGGCTGGGCGTGGGCATGGACCGACTCGCGATGTTGATCGCCGACGAGGCGAACATCCGCGAAGTGATTGCCTTTCCCACCTTGAAGCCGCTGCGGGACTAATTCCCGGGAAGATCCTCGAGCAACGAGGTGATGAGCGAACTGAAGCCGACGCGCAGTCCCGCGCTCGGCACGACCGCAAGTGCCTCGTGGGCCATTTCGACGAAGCGCGTGGCCGCGAGAATCGTTCGATCGATGCCGTCGGTCGCGACGACGAGTTTTCTCGCGCGTTCGCGGTCGTTCTCGTCGAGGGGCTTGCCGAGTAGTTGGCGCAATTCGTCACTCACGCTTCGATCGTTCATCCCGTAGATCGTGGGCAAGTTGTAGATGCCTTCCGCGAGGTCTTGGCCCACGGGCTTACTGAGCTGGTTCTCGGTTGCCGTCAAGTCCAAGATGTCGTCGCGCAGTTGGTAGACCATGCCGAAGCAACGTCCGAACTCGGTGAGCGCCTCGGACTCTTCGCGCGAGAGATTCGCGGTCATGGTGCCCATGCGACAACTCGCCGACATCAGGGCCGCGGTCTTGCCCTCGATGGCTTCAAAGTAGTCGGACTCGGTGCGTTGGAGTGAGAATGCCGTTCTCACTTCGGAGATCTGGCCCCGGGTCAACCACGCGAGCGTTCGCGCCATGAGACTGGCCGACGCGGCGCCGAGGTCGGCCGCGATACCGGCCGAGCGCGCCATGAGGTAGTCACCGGCGACGATGGCGATGAGGTTGCCGTAGCGAGCGTTCACGCTGTCGACGTTTCGTCGGATCAGCGCTTCGTCCATGACGTCGTCGTGGTAGAGCGACGCCAGGTGCATCAGTTCGAGTGACACGCCACCGAGCAGGTCGTCTCTCGTGGCGGCGCGTTCCCCACTGGTGGCGCACGCGACGGCCAGAAGCGGACGAATCTGCTTTCCGCCCGCGTGGATGAGGTGGGTCGTGACTGAATCGAGGTAGGTGTCGCCAAAGACCACGGATTCAGCCAGGAGTGCCTCCAACTTGTCCATGTCGCCTTCTACGGACGCGAGCCCAAGTCGTTCGAGGGGATTCACGCCAACACCTTAGATGCTGTGTTCTTGGTGATCCGGGGGCTCGACCTATTGAGCGAGTTTGACCATTACACTTTTGACAATAGAAACAAAGGACGACCATTGTTTGAACGTTTTACAGACCGTGCCCGGCGAGTCCTCGTACTTGCTCAGGAAGAAGCACGCGACCTTAACCACGCTTTTATTGGTACCGAGCACATCCTGCTCGGCCTGATTCGAGAGGGCGAAGGCGTCGCGGCCAAGGCCCTCGACGCCCTGGGCGTCACTTTTGACGTCGTACGCGAAAAGGTGGAAGAGGCCATCGGGGCCAACACCAACCCCTCACCGGGCTCGCCGCCCTTTACCCCACGGGCCAAAAAGGTCCTCGAGCTCTCGCTGCGCGAAGCCCTGCAGCTCGGTCACTCCTACATCGGCACCGAGCACATGCTCCTCGGCCTCGTCCGTGAAGGCGAGGGCGTTGCCGCCCAGGTCCTGAACGACCTCGGCGCGGACATGGCGCGCGTGCGCACCCAAGTCATCCAGATGATGTCCGGTCAGGCCGGCAAGGAAGCCGGTGCCGCGAGCGCGACCGGTTCCTCCAAGAGCGACCCCGAGGCCGCTGGCGGCTCGGCCGTCCTCGACCAGTTCGGTCGCAACCTCACCCAGTTCGCCCGCGAGGGCAAACTCGACCCGCTCGTCGGTCGTGAGAAAGAAGTCGAACGCGTGATGCAGGTCCTGTCACGTCGCACGAAGAACAACCCCGTCTTGATNNAGACCGCCATCGTCGAAGGGCTCGCCCAGCGCATCGTGGCCAATCAGGTGCCCGTGACGCTCGCCGACAAGCAGCTCTACACCCTCGACCTCGGCGCGTTGGTTGCCGGCTCGAGGTACCGCGGTGACTTCGAAGAGCGTTTGAAGAAGGTGCTGAAAGAGATCCGCACGCGCGGGGACATCATCCTCTTCATCGACGAGATTCACACGCTCGTCGGCGCCGGTGCCGCCGAAGGCGCCATCGACGCGGCCTCGATCCTGAAGCCCATGTTGGCCCGAGGTGAACTCCAGACCGTTGGCGCCACCACGATCGACGAGTACCGCAAGCACATCGAAAAGGACGCCGCCCTCGAGCGTCGCTTCCAGCCGGTGAAGGTGGAGCAGCCCTCCGTGGCGATGACCATCGAGATCTTGAAGGGACTGCGTGAGGTCTACGAGGAGTTCCACTCCGTCAAGATCACCGACCAAGCCTTGATTGCGGCGGCGAACATGTCCGACCGCTACATCTCGGACCGGTTCCTCCCCGACAAGGCCATCGACCTCATCGACGAGGCCGGCAGTCGCCTGCGTATCCGACGCATGGACACCCCGAGTGCGGCGAAGAAGTTCGACGAGGACATCAACCGTCTTCGTAAGGACAAAGAGTCCGCCATGGATTCGGGTGCCATCGAACAGGCCAAGGCCCTCGAAGAGCAAGAGCGCGAGCTCGTTGCTAAGAAGGACGCGCTCGACGCGACCATGATCGCCTCCGGTGGCGAGACCTTCGATCTCGTGGACGAGGAGACGATCGCCGAAGTGTTGGCGGTGTGGACTGGCATCCCGGTCTATCGCCTCACCGAAGAGGAGACGACAAAGTTGCTGCGCATGGAGCAAGAACTCCACAAGCGCGTCGTTGGTCAAGAAGAAGCGGTTAACTCACTGAGTCGGGCCATTCGCCGTACGCGTGCAGGTCTGAAGGACCCCAAGCGTCCAGGTGGATCGTTCATCTTCCTCGGCCCCACGGGTGTCGGCAAGACCGAATTGGCGAAGACGTTGGCGGAGTTCCTCTTCGACGACGCCGACGCGTTGATCCAACTCGACATGTCTGAGTACATGGAGAAGCACTCGGTCTCGCGTCTCGTGGGTTCACCCCCGGGCTACGTCGGTTACGACGAAGGCGGTCAACTGACCGAAGCCGTTCGTCGCAAGCCCTTCTCCGTCGTGTTGTTCGACGAAGTGGAAAAGGCACACCCCGACGTCTTCAACACCCTGTTGCAGATCCTCGAAGACGGGCGTCTCACCGACTCCCAAGGTCGTGCCGTGGACTTCAAGAACACGATCCTGATCATGACCTCGAATCTCGGTACGTCGGACCTGCGTAAGGCCGCGATCGGTTTCGGTAAGGGATCGGATTCGATCACGCACGAGCGCATGAAGGAGAAGGTCAACCAGGCCCTCAAGGCGCACTTCCGTCCGGAGTTCTTGAACCGTATCGACGACACGATCGTCTTCCACGAGCTCACCAAGGAAGAGGTCATGGTCATCGCCGACATGTTCATCACACGTCTGCGTGACCAGTTGACGCTACAGGGACTCGGTCTCGAGCTCTCCGCGAAGGCCCAGGAGTACTTGGCCGAGAAGGGTTACGACCCCGAACTGGGCGCGCGACCACTTCGTCGAGCGATTCAGCAGTACGTCGAAGACGTCTTGAGCGAAAAGATCCTCTTCAAGGAGTTCCACGCTGGCCAGACGATTGTTGTCGACACGGCCGAAGGTGATGACGGTACGTACCTCACCTTCGACGGTGTCGAAGGACTGCCACCGTCGGTGGACTTCGAAGAGCCCACGCTCAACGCGTAGGCGTCACAGCCACCACCTAACGTCGCGAGGGTGAAAACCCACGCGCTCTATACCTGTCGACGCTGCGGCACGAACACGCCGCGTTGGCAGGGACGCTGTGGCACGTGTGACGAGTGGAACTCGATCGACGAAGTCCCGACGACCGGTCCCGCCAGGGGCGGACGCGTCGTGACGACGTCACTGCGTGACGTGGCCGGCGAGGACAGCGCCGTGACGCCCTCGGGGGTTGGCGAACTAGACCGCGTCCTCGGCGGAGGTTTCGTCGCAGGATCGACGACCCTGCTCTACGGAGAACCGGGCGTGGGCAAGTCGACGCTCGCGCTAATGACACTTCGCGCGTTGGCGCTCGCGGGCGCCGACGTCGTGTTGGTCGCCTCGGAAGAGTCCGCGGCCCAAGTCGCGCAGCGCGCTCGACGCATCGGCGAGGTGCCCCGTGGTCTCGAGGTCGCCACCTCAACGAGTGTGCACAGTACCGAAGCGCTGCTTCGAGAGCGCCGCCGGACGCTCTGCGTCGTGGATTCCATCTCGGCGATGAGTGACGACACGCTCACGAGCGCGGTGGGCTCGGTCCCGCAGATCCGAAACGCCGCCGAACGACTCTGCTCGGCCGCCAAAGCCACGGGAACGGCCCTGCTCCTCATTGGCCACGTCACCAAGGACGGCGAGCTCGCTGGGCCTCGCGCCTTGGAACATCTGGTCGACACCGTGGTGCGGATCGAAGGGGAGCGCCAGGGAACGCTGCGACTCCTTCGCGCGCAGAAGCACCGCTTCGGGCCCACCGGCGAGGTCGGCCTCTTCGAGATGGTGGGCGAGGGCCTGCTCGAACTCACCGACGCGTCGCGTTCGTTACGCGGCCCCCAGCTGGACGTCCCGGGCGTCGTGCTCACGGTCACCAACGACGGTTCACGCTCCTTCCTCGTCGAGATCCAAGCGCTGGTGGCGCACGCGTCGGGCTCGACGCGTCGCGTCGCGTACCAGGTCTCCTCACAGCGCCTCTCGCTGCTCCTGGCCGTTCTCGAATCGCGTTGCGGCGTGGACACGAGCGCGCTGGACGTCTTTGCCGCGACGGCGGGCGGTCTCGCCGCGAACGAGCCGGGCGTGGACGTGGCGCTGGCGCTCGCGGTGGCCTCAGCGGTGCGGGGCTTCGCGGTCCCGCCGACGTTGGTGGCGCTGGGCGAAGTGGGCCTCGCTGGTGAACTGCGCGCCGTGTCGGGTCTTACGCGGCGGGTCCGCGAGGCCTCGCGCTTGGGCGCAACGGTGGTTATCGTCCCCGGTGAGGGCGAACTCGACGACGTCGCGGGAGTCACCGTGATCAGGTGTCACTCCCTGGTTGAGGCCATTGGGGCCGCACAGCCCGTCCTTGGCGGGTAAGTGAGTAAGTTCCAGGTCATGTCGTCGCGTCTCGATCGGACCTGGAGGGTCCTGGCTAGCCACGAGACCTTCGACGGGACGCACTGCGTGGACGTCTTTTCTCGGCCAAACGGCACGTTCGGCTTCGAGGAGTTCCGCCGGGACCCCGAAGACATGGGCGCGTGGACCGCGACGAGCTACTTCTCTGGCCACGAGTACCCTTCCGTCGCGGAGGTCCTCGTGGCGGCGCGTCGAAACGTCACGTGGCTCGGTCCACTGCTGGACGCCTAATCTGACCAAAGAGACCCTCTACGCCCGTCACAGATGGGTAAAAGTCTGGTAAAATAGTTAATCCCCCAAGCGCCCCTTTCGAGGGCGTTACCCCCCTCTGAGGAGAGTCTCAAGTAATGACTGCGCGAAAGTACAAAAAGGGCGATCGTCTCGTCTACCCCCACCACGGTGCCTGCACTGTGGAAAAGATCGAGAAAATGACGGCTTTTGACGTCAAACAGGACTATCTCAAGCTAAAAGTCGCCTACACCGACCTGGTGCTGATGGTGCCCGTGGCGAACGCCGAATCGGTAGGGCTCCGTGACGTCATCAACGACGAAGAGGTTGAAGAGGTCTTTGCCGTGCTTCGTAAGAAGGAAGCGCGTATGCCCACGAACTGGTCACGTCGCTTCAAGAATCACTCCGAGAAGCTCCGTTCCGGCGACATCTACCAGGTCGCCGAAGTCGTGCGGAACCTCTCGATTCGTGACAAGGACAAGGGTCTCAGTGCGGGTGAGAAGCGCATGCTCACGCGTGCTCGTCAGATTCTCGTCTCGGAGTTGACCTTCGCTCTCAACGTGGACACGGAAGCGGCTGAAGAAAAGCTCGCCTCGGTCCTTCCCTAGGCATGACCGTCGCGGCCGTCGTGGTGGCCGCGGGCCAGGGCACTCGCTTTGGTGGCCTCAAACAGTTCTCCCTTTTTGAAGGTGAGACGGTGGCGGCCCGCAGCGTGCGCGCGACGAGGTCGGTCGCCACGCACGTCGTACTCGTGGTACCCGAGAGCTACAAGGGTGACGGCGAGGGAGCCGATCTCGTGGTCGTCGGCGGCTCGACGCGCGCGGCCTCGGTCCGCTCCGGACTCGCGCACTGTCTGGACGCCGACGTCATCATTGTGCACGACGCGGCCCGACCTCTGGCCAGCGCGGCCCTCTTTCACTTGGTCGTGGCGGCCGTGCGCGACGGCGCCGACGCAGCCATTCCCGGACTCGCCCTTACCGACACGGTGAAGCAGGTGCGCGTCGAAGGTGATGACACGGTCGTCACGACCACCGTGTCGCGCGACGAGTTGGTGACGGTCCAAACACCCCAGGCCTTTCGCCGCGACGTGCTCGAGCGCGCGCACGCGAAGGGCGACGACGCGAGCGACGACGCCGCGCTCGTCGAAGCGCTCGGCGCCCGGGTCGTCGTCGTGAACGGCGAAGCCCACAACTTCAAGATCACCCACCTCAGCGACATCGAACTGCTCAGCGTGCTCGAGAGGAGCCACCAGTGAGGATCGGCCAAGGTATCGACGTCCATCGTGTGAGCGAGTCCAGTGACCGAGAACTGTGGCTTGGGTTGGTGCACGTGCCGGACGCGCCCGGTCTCGACGGCCACTCCGATGCCGACGTCGCCACCCACGCGCTGTGTGACGCGCTTCTCGGGGCGGCGAACCTCGGTGACCTGGGTCGCCACTTTCCTGACACCGATCCCAACTACCGCGACGTGTCGTCACGCGATCTTCTCGAGACAACGGTGGCGCTGGTTCGCGCCGAAGGATTCTCGATCGCGTCATGCGACGTGACGATCATCGCCGAACGCCCCCGACTTGCGGTCTACATGCCCGTCATGTCGGAGGCGCTCTCGAGTGTCGTGGGTGCCACAGTGTCCGTGAAGGCCACGACCGCCGAGGGTCTCGGCGCGTTGGGTCGAGTCGAGGGCATCGGCGCGAGCGCCGTGGTTCTCTTAGAGGAGCAACGATGAGTCCGCGACCAGCACCCAAGCGCGGCGCGCCGTCACGCGCACCGCGTGCGAACACCCGTTACGGTGCGCCGTCGAGCGGTCCTCGCCGTGCGCCGGCGCGCGATCGCGACGGGCTCGGGGGCGATCAGGTCGAAGGACGTCACGCCGT
Organism: Acidimicrobiaceae bacterium; assembly: GCA_003141815.1. GTDB lineage: Bacteria > Actinomycetota > Acidimicrobiia > Acidimicrobiales > RAAP-2 > RAAP-2. The sequence goes on from PLNQ01000039.1 coordinate 52,283, forward strand.
GCTCGAACTCTTGCGAGCGAAGCGACGCACGGTGAAGAAGATATTCATGGCCGAAGCCCAAGATGCTTCGGACGTGCTCGACGCCATTGAGTTTGAGGCCCAGCGTCAACGCGTCCCCGTGCACATGATCTCGATGACTCGCCTCGATCGCGAGGCCAAGACTGAAGGACACCAGGGCGTGATGGCCCTCGCGCAGCCTCTCGACACGGTCACCCTTGAACAGCTCCTCGGCGTGAAGAAGCCCTTTCTGCTGGTCTGTGACGGCGTGACCGATCCACGAAATCTCGGCGCGATGTTACGAAGCGCCGACGGCGCGGGTGTCACGGGCGTGATCGTTCCCCGGCATCGGTCGGCTCGCATTTCGCCCACGGTCACCAAGACCGCGGTGGGCGCCATTGAATACTTGACCTTTAGTGACGTGGGCGGCATCCCCACGGCCGTCGATCAACTCAACCGTGCGGGCGTTCTCACCGTGGGCCTCGCGGGCGAATCGAAGGATTCGATCTACGACTTGGACCTCGGCTCGGGACCCGTCGCCATCGTGGTGGGCGGCGAAGAAAAAGGACTTTCTTCGTTGACGCGTAAACGATGCGCGACCGTTGTGTCGATACCACAGCTTGGTCGGATCAGCTCGTTGAACGCGGGCGTCGCCGTTTCCGTGGCGGCCTTCGAAGTCGCACGTCAACGCCGCGCCTCTTCATAGTTGTCCGATTTTTGATGCGGGGATGTTGACCCCTTTGCTACTTTCAGTGAAGTTTTAGATCGGTAACAGTGACGCACAGCAACAAAACGTGACGTCACGGTGACCGATTTTCTTTGACTTCGAGGTACGGACCGTCCATCGGAGTTGATGTGGCTGTACGTGCGTTTGATGTTCAAGCGCATCGAGTTCAAGGATTGGAAGCCTCCATGTATCGATTCGACTTCACGTTTGGCTGCAATGTTCCTTTTGGTGCGAAATCGTGACTTTGCGAGGTCCCTCAAGAGTTAGGGCGGCAGTTCAACAATTGTTGCTTCTCTCTATATGTCTTTTTACGCTCACACTCAGTGTTCCTGCATTCGCAGGACCACCAACGATTTACACCGTGACTTTCTACCAGAACGACAGCGGTACCGACCCGGTAAATACATATCAGACCGGATCGTCCTCACAAGGATTGACCCTTTTTGCAAATCTCCATCCGGCGTTTTCGGATTCAGGTCACACGTTTGCTGGTTGGAATACATCGGCCGATGGCACAGGAGCCTCGTTTGGCGACGGAGCGAGTTGTCCATTCACTTCGGACTTGAAGCTTTATGCCCAATGGTCGAGTGTGCCGGTGACCTATGCCGTGACTTTCTACGAGAACACCTCCGGAACCGATTCAGTGAATAGTTATCAAACCGGATCGTCGACTCACAGCTTGACACTGTTTTCAAATCTAAGTCCAGCATTTTCGAATCCAGGTCACACGTTTGCCGGTTGGAACACATTGGCCGATGACACGGGAACTTCGTTTAGCGACGGGGCAAGTTTCTCGTTCAATTCAAACTTGCGGCTTTATGCCCAGTGGCAGGCCACGGCGACAACTACTGCGAACTTCCGCGACAACGGAGGAACTGGGTCAGTCTCAACGATCACCGATCCGGTGGGTTCTACGATTCAGTTTCCATCGGGCACAGCGCTGTCTAACACCGGATACCTCTTTTCGGGTTGGAATACTGCAGCCAACGGAAGTGGCACTTCGTATGCGGTGGGCGCTTCCATTGTGCTGAGCGCGAATCAGACTTATTACGCGCAATGGACACCGCAGCAGTTTGCGGTTACTTTCGCGCCCGACGGGGGAACGGTCAATCCGACAACCATCGCCTTTGTGTTTGGCGCCGCGCCGATTTCCTTGCCGACGCCGAACTACGTGAGTGAGAACTTCAGTGGTTGGTTCAGTGCGCCAACAGGTGGCACGCTCGTCGGCCTCGCGGGAGCTGCCTATTCGCCGACTCAATCACTGACGCTTTACGCGCAGTGGAGTCAAACGACGACGGTTCAAATTACCGTTTCGGCCAACGGTGGAAGCGGTTCGGCTTCGACGTTGAGCGGTGTTGCTGGGTCGACGGTGACGTTGCCCAACGCGTCGACCTTGTTGCGTTCTGGCTACACGTTGTCTTCGTGGAACACGGCCGCAGATGGATCGGGTACTTCGTATGCACCAGGTCAAAGTGTGACGCTGTCGGCGTCGCTGACGCTTTACGCGCAGTGGAAGAAAACTCCAACGTCGGTGCTCTACGACGCCGTAGGGGTGTTCTCCGCGAGGTCGACATCACTGAGCGCAAGTCTCAAAGCGCAGGTTCGCCGATTGGCCACGACCATCAAATCGAAGAGATACGCGAAAGTGACGTTGTATGGCTACACGGCACAGACCGGCGTAGCCTCGCTCAACAAATCACTTAGCGCGGCGAGAGCCACGAACGTGGCCAAATACTTGAGGAGTGAACTCGGCTCAATGAAGGTCACGGGTGTCGCGATTTCCGCCGCTGGCGAGGGTGCTGTCGTGGGAAAGACCGGGCCTCAATATTCGCGGGTTGAGGTGTTCGTGTCCTAGATCTTTCGGCGACCGGACGAAAATCGTCCGTCGTCATGAGAGCCGGTGTTCAGTAACGCAGGATGCGA
>PLNQ01000107.1 GCA_003141815.1 Acidimicrobiaceae bacterium
ACTTTCTCTGGGGAACCTCAGTCTTCGCGCTAGGGATCGAGAAGTACTGGTCCTCGTTTACTGGGACGGACTGAGCCACGTCGAGGCAGCGTCCGTCCTTGATTGCTCGGTGAACGCGGTCGCGCTTCGCTCAAAAAAGGCGAAGGCTCGCCTTCAAACAAAGTTAGCCGCGTCGGTTTCCCCTCCCAACCTCTATTTGCCAGCCTTGACGATCCAAAAGGAGCAACTCCCATGAACCTCGATGCACTTCTTCGTGATTCTGATCCCGCGCGCGGAGTACCCATCCCGGAACCCGACATGGGCGAAGCGCGCGCAATTTCTAGAACGTCGGTTCAGCGTCTTTCGACCACCGGCCGCAGAGCACACTCAATCGAACGCCACCGATCTCGCTACCTAATGGCGATGTCGACAATCGTAGGTATCGCACTGATCGTAGGAGCGGTTGTGACCGTACTATCCAGCGGAAACGGTCTGTCGGGCCCGGTGCATACAGCTTGGAAGGCGGCTCGAACACTTCCCGAATCAGCAACACACGTGAAAGCTCCGGCCGGTGCTTTTATGCTCGCGGACTACATCACGAGTGAGGGCTGGCAACAGAACACTACGGGTCCAGAACCCGGCCCTCTCACCTGCCCGACATCGCTCACGTGCTACGTGACGGGAGACAGCACTGCCTCAAGCAGTGGACCGGCCAAGTTGGGAACCCTCTACGTCAGCAACGATGGAGCACTGAACTGGAGCGTGCTTCCGTTACCCGCGGGCCTCGACTTCACGACGCCACTCGCCTGTGCCACCGCCGAAAACTGTGCCGCCGGTGCCACCGATAACGGTCAACCCGTCTTCATCTCAACCGTTGACGGTGGCCACTCCTTCACGATCGATCCGCTGCCGTCAGCAGACGGGAAGCTCTACTCACTGAGCTGTCCGTCGATGGGGTTCTGTGCAGGCCTCGCGGGCACGTCGGCTGATTCCAATGGCACCCCAATCGACGCAACGTTCCTATCGACCACGAACGGCGGGGCGAGTTTCATCGACTCACCGCTGCCATCTGGCGACTCGATGAAGTCGCTCGACTGTACGACCGCTGAAACCTGCGTCGCGATAGGGACAAGCGATGCACTGAGCGTGAGCGACTGGACCGCGGGAGTCGTCGCGAGCACAACGAACAGTGGCGCGAACTGGACGAGCGGCGCGCTTCCGGCGGGCTTCGGTATTAACTATTTGTCTCGGCTCACCTGCGTTGACGCAGAACACTGCTCGATTATCGGCATCATTGCTATCAACGTCCCTAGTCAAGTGTGTCCCGGTATGAACCAGTCGCCTTCCAGTACGCCTGGGGCAACGACCCCTCAGAGTCCGGAAGTGCAAGCGATTTCGAGCATGGAATCGGCATTGGCAGCTGCGGCGAACGCGAAGATTACCAGCGAGGGGTTCGGCTCTTCGTGCAGTGGCAGTGCTACTCAGTTTGTGAATGACATTGCATCGACCAGCGACGGGGGTCTCACGTGGACACCGGAAGCCTTGCCGTCATCCGCGCCTGATCCATCCCTCTCCGACATCGCGTGCTCTGGCGACGAATACTGCGTTGTCGTGGGTTCGGCGGCGATCCCGCAACGGTTTGGCCCGAACAAGGCAAACTGGAGTTCGGCGATGATGCTCGTTACCCACAATGGCGGCGTCAGTTGGAACGACGTCACCTTCGCCGTTCCCTCATCGGTCCCCAGTGGCGTACAGATCGACGCGTTTATGGCCGTGGGTGAGATTCAGTGTCCGCAAGTCAACGACTGCATCGCGCTCGGAATTTCGGATCAAGGGTCTAAGACCACGCCGGTCTATACGAGCGCTCCGACTTCTCCGGCATCTAGTGCCTCTTAGGCGGACGTCGATGAACCCTAAACGTGAATCCGACCACGACATCTACGTACTCCGACGACGCATATCGCCCCTGGCGCTGTCGACCACAGCGAAAGACGCATCATCGGCGAGAAGGCGGTAGCGAGTGCCTTCTCGATTTCGAAAGGCACAGAGCGAAGACGAAGGAGTCGGCGGTCGCCCACAGAAGTCTCGACGACGGGTGATCATAGAGTGGGTCGTCACGGCCGCGTTAGTGCTGCTGGCCTCCCTCCTCATCCGAACTTTCGCGTTCCAGACCTTCTACATACCCTCGAAGTCGATGAAACCAACATTGCACATCGGCGATCGAATCGTCGTGAACAAACTGAGCGTTGAATTTGGCACCATCAACCTCGGTGACATCGTCGTATTCAAAGCGCCGCCCGACGTGGTCAAGGACTGTCATGATCCCGTCGCAGATCTGGTCAAGCGCGTGATTGGCTTGCCGGGCGATCATCTCACGTCCAAAGGCAACACGATCTACGTGAACGGCAAACGACTGCGAGAGAATTGGACCCACTGGGAGCCCCTGGGCCCCGCGATAGGGAACGTCACGGTCCCAGCGGGTCGGTACTTCATGATGGGTGACAACCACGCCAATTCTTGCGACAGCCGTAGATGGGGTACCGTGCCGCGCTCAGACATCATCGGCAAGGTCTTCCTACGCCTCTGGCCCATCCATCGCTTCAGTTGGTTCCAGCTCGATTCTTGGCAACGCTGCGGCCTTTTCCCTGGGAGTTTTGACCCCCAGACTTGTGACGTCGGGCCTCCGACATCAACAATCTCCTCCTTTTGGGGAGTCAGCGCATTCCTAAGTTTCGCAACCCTCAATGGAGTTGACGTAGTTTTCAGGTACTTTGATTCAGAAGTTTCCCCAATTCGGGAACCAATGTTGCTGTATTGGACATAGACAGATATGAGTATGTCCGAAGACTCGACCGACCTGGAGCTGTGGCAACGAACTGTTAAGAGCGACGGCCCGGCATTCGCTCTCTTGTTTGAGCGCCACTCTCAAGCGGTCTACAACCACTGCTTTCGACGGACTGCCTCTTGGTCGTCCGCTGAAGATCTGACGAGCATTGTGTGGGTCGAAGTCTGGCGTCGGCGCAAGGACGCACGTCTTCACAGCGATTCAGTTCTTCCCTGGCTTCTCGCCGTCGCTAATAATTGTCTACGGAATTTCCAGCGTTCGCAACGTCGTCATCGCAAGTTCTTAGCCAAAGTTCGAACGGCCAACATCGACGACTTCACCGAGGACGCGGACGGACGCTTGGATGATGAGCGTCGCATGGCCGAAGTCCTCGCTGCTCTGTCGGGTCTACGTATCGAGGACCAAGAGATAATCGCGCTATGCGACTGGGCGGGGCTCTCCTACGCAGAGACAGCCACGGTACTGGGTGTACCTATCGGCACGGTGCGGTCTCGACTATCAAGAGCCCACGGTCGAATTCGCGCGTCTCTCAACATTGCGCCAGCCGACGCCCGCCCGACGGACGTTTGGCCGTCGCCGCGAATACTCGAATAGAAGGAGCAGCAAAATGAATATCGTTGACCAAGTTCCCGACCCGCGTCCGATGCGTGCCGCCCACTACGTGGCACTGCGACGAGAGGTTCAAAAGCTCGGTAGCGTGGCGCCGCGCCGTTGGCGTCGCTCGAGCGTGGCGATGTTGCTGGGAATTTCAGGTGTCGCGGGCGGAGTTGGCGTCGCGGCGGCGGCGGTGTACACCCACTATGAAAAGGTGAGCAACATCACGACTGCGCACTGCTACAGCCTTCCGCAACTCGGCGACAACGGCACCACTATCGCTGTGCTGAGTGTGACTACCGGATCCTCCCAAGTAACCGACGCACTTGGTACGTGCACAATGCTCTTTCGCGATGGCTTCTTGACACCAGGGGTGTTCCAGGTGGTCCACGTTACCCAGCCCACTACCGTGCACGCGGTGCCAAACCTGGTGGTTTGCACGATGCCTGATGGAACCGCCGGCGTCTTCCCCGGCAATTCCTCGACGTGTTCAGACCTCGGGTTGTCGCAGCCAAAGCCCAGCACAACAATCCCTTGAGCAAATGAGCACGCGAAGGCGCGAGAAGCAAATTTCGACTCGTTTCTTATGAAAAGCCACCTAATCGTGTTCGCCGAACGGAGAAGTGACCAGTCTCCATTTCTGGGTAGCAGATCTGTTATGTCGGCTCTCCGACACGAGAGAAATGCCACCTTGCATTGGAGACTCCGCCTTCGATGATTTCACCCCTTCCTCGACGCTCCCGTCAAGGGATACTTGCTGAATAGTCTGCAAGGAGTGATCAATTCACGAGGGGTGTTGGAGAGCCGTGAAATTCAAAATGCGACGCAGATGGATGGGGCCGAAACATGGAGTCGCTCGTGGAGTTGCTGTATTTGGCGCAGCGGATTCAGTCGGTTCTGACCTGGTGATTGGCGCCTTGGCCGACAGCGGTCGGCTTCGTCAATGGTCGCTTGCGCATGGTGTCGTCCTCACCGATAATTTGGCGAGTCTTGAGGTCTTGGACGCGCACATCGATGAATGGAATGCTGATCCAAAGCATCATGAGAGTGTCGATTTAGGCAATGAGGTGGGTATCTATTTGGGCAACGTGATACTGAAGAACGTTGCTGGTACCCGGTGGCGAGTTTGGCCAAATGGACACCCCGTCATTGCACTGGAATCGGGTCGAGAGTTAGACGTAACCGCGATTGCGAACGACCGTCTCATGCACTCGGGGTTAAGCCTTCCTTCGATTTATGCACGGGCATCATCGGAATAGAAGTGTTCTCGATGGTCGCTCTTCCCACTAGGAATGCCACCTCGCACTGGCTGTGCCGCTAAAGATGTACCTCAACCATCAAACCTATGATTCGGCGATGAATCTAATCAATCGCATTTGGTTTGCCGCAGGTGGAATTGTCTCGGGAATTCTCGCGGTCGACGCATTCGCCACGAGGTTTGGCCACAGGGTCCCTTACTGGTACGTCCTCGCATTCATGCTTTGGGGTCCTGCAGTCGGATCACCGAAGGCCGCATTTCGATAGTCACCTCGGGTTCATCTTGCTGGATGAGCAATGGTGCGTGGGATTTTCCGTGGGATCATTTCGCGGCGACTAAAGATTTGATGCCGCTAGCAAGTTGTTGCTTTGGGATCGCTCCGTAGTAGACCTCCGTCACCACACCCTTCGCGTTGACAAACGCGCTCTCTGGAACATAATTAAATCCAAAGACGCCGCCGGTGACGACTCCGTTTGGGTCAAACCCCACTGGAAAAGTGAAACCGTCCCCCTTTACCATTGCCTGGCCGGCCGGACGTTCGTCAGTCGCGTCAATGGCCAGGATTGCCACGCGACCCAGAAAGTGAGTTCTTAAGTATTTCGCAATCTTGGGCATCTCGGCTCGGCACGGACCACAGTAACTAGCAAAAAAGATCTCAACGCTTGGACGACCTGATTCCCACGGTGCATTGACCTTGCCTCCAAACAGTCCATCAAGGGAGAAGCCACTCAAGTGATGACCTACCAATACTGCTGATGTCGACAAGTTTGTGTTCTTTGCGTAGCCTCCGGTAAGTACTGAGACAATGACGATCAATGCGACCGCGAGCGCCGATCCGAGGCTGATCGATAACACCTTCTTGCGAGATATGGGCTTCCGGGGAAACTTGGCGGCTTCCGGGGAATCAGTCACAGATGTCATCAACATTCGAAGTTAGCGCCGATTGTTCTCTCGCCATATGCGACGAGCTTATGGAACGGTACGCAGCTTTGCTCGGAAGCCTGTTGAATCTCGATGACAAGTTGGAGGTTCGATCTCCGGATTCTGAGTGCCTGGCCCACCTCCAACTGGACACGGTGATCGCCGCGCCACTGCTGGTCGCACAGACTCGTCGTCGTGGTGAACCGGTGCTTTGTTCACGGCTGAGACGATTTCACCGAGTGGGTAATGAGACTCCGTAACGGTGTTCATAGAAAAGCGAGCCTTCAGTCACTTATCCTGCGGGCAGTCTTCGTATTCGCCCGGCGAGTATTGAAAGGAAGAGTTGTTGAGCAGAGAATTGTTGGAGATCGAAGACGGTGTTGCGAGGCGATCATCCGACGCCCTTATTCCTTGGTTGATTTTCCTAGGTGGGGCACTTCCGCTAGGAATCGGTTGGATAGTCGGCGTCGTTCTCTTGTGGAAGTCAGCCACGTGGCGACTTATTGACAAATTGATTGGAACGTTCATCTTGCCCGGCGGGTTGTTCGCGTTTCTGTGGGTGCGGCCCACCGCCATTGCATGTTCGAGATCTGGAAATCCAGGAGGTGAAACGATTTCGCACTGCACTTCACGCGGACTCGTTGTAGCCGCGCCTTGGAATGTTTTCTTGGGCATAGTTCTATTTGGGGCGCCAATCATCGTCTTCGCACGTTTGCTCTGGATTGATCGACGCGGCTACTCAGATCTTCGCGATTGAGACGTTCGTTTCAGATATGAATCTCGCGATGAACGCCCGACCGTTCGCTCTCAATGTGATTGAGGTGTGTGAATGACGAATCGAATGAAAATCTCGCAGACGACCGGATCTGTGTTTCTGATGGCAGAACTTCTATTTCGAATGTCCAACGTCATTCATGGTGTGGCTATGGATGTGGCCATTGGTGCAACGGGCACCGTCTCAGGTGGCTGCTTCATCTACTTGCTTTATCTCTTGCATCAAGCCAAGAAGTCGAGAGGGCAGAACACCTCGACGTATCAAAGTTGAGTCCGAGGTCCATTCGTGAATCAAAGTGAGATCATTCCGGGTTGTAAGCACCACCTATCCTCATGGGAAGCTAGAGATCGCAGTTTCCTGGGGAAACCCGGCCCAGCCGCAAGAATGATTGGGGTATCGCGTTGACATGGAGTGACCCGGAAGTCAGGGAAAAGTTTCGTCGTCAGCGCCGCCAAATTCGTGTCGTTACGGTCGTCCTCCTTGCCGCGGCGTTCGCTGCCATTGGCGTCCACATCTCCGATGTCCTTGGACGACCAACTCCCAAACGACCATTCGTTATTGCGACGACTACGACGAGCCAACTCAAACCAATCCAATCGTTCACGGATTACCAGGCGCAGCAGTACGGCAAACAGTGCGGGAACTACTCGCCATCGAACGTCGATCTCGACTATTGGTACGGTACCGAATACTCATGCGCCCCAACATGGTTAAAGGGCGTTAAGACATTCGCCCAAATGGAGGACCAGTGGTACGGTCGCGCCTGCGGAAACTACTCGCCCACTCGGGAACTACTCATTGCATTCAACAATGCCAGGTTTCATTGTCCTGGACATATCACCAAGTTTCTCCCTTCGTTCGAGAATTGATCGGTCCGAGGTCCATACGTGAATCAAAGTGAGATCGTTCCAGATTCCTCCGCAGACGCCACACCCCGTCACATCTTTCGTCGCATGTTGAGGTCGCGATTGCGACTCATCGTTGCATTAGGTTCCGCGTTGGTTATCGTGGTCGTTCTGGTTGGCGTCGTTCGTTACCAACCGATCAGCACCAGCTCGATGGAGGTCAGCACGAACGTTGTGTCGACACCCAACGGTTCGCAAGTGGCGATGAAACCTGGTGCCATCGAAAGAACATGGATCATGCCATCAGGAGATGCGGTGCTTGGAGTTGTCGCGACGATTTCCAATCGCGGACCAATAGGTGTGGAAATATCCAATGTTGGCGCACCAATACCGATTTATTTCGCGGCCTTTGGCCACATGTCGCGGTTAAAGGTTCGTGTCGGGCAGTCAAGTTCTTGGAAGCGCGATGGAGCCTTCAAACCATTCGTGCTCGGATCTCACAGTTCGACGAAGGTCGTTATCAGAGAGACTTTCTCATGTGATCGAGCACCTGGCAACACGTGGGATATTTCAACGTTGCCCGTTTCGATAGAGTTTCTTGGACTAACGCACCAGGTCAGCGTTCCGATCGAGCCGTTCTCGTTGGCTCTGCCAAGCTCCTGCTAGTACGGGTTTCTAGCCCAGTTACAAAACTCTCGAACAGTTCGACGGAGATCAGTTATTGACTGAGCGCCTTCACCTTGGGACGCACGGCGGCCAGGTAGACGACGCCAGCGAGGATGCCGAATACCAAAGGCAAGACAATCCAGAGCGTCTTATTGCTGTCGGCTTTCTCAAACGCAACCGACGATCGCTTAGCCGCGTCGATGACGCAATAGAGGGGCAAAACGAGAAGCACGATGAACACAAGAACAAACAGAACTGCTGCCAACAAGGACAGTGCGTAAGCGGCGGACATCATTTCTTGCACGCTAGGCGACATCCTCGCCGTGGCCTAGTAATTTGAATAATTCCTCCCGCTCGAGCCAGTGACCAGCGGTGTCACTAGAAGATGGCCGCAGTAGTTACCCATGCCTCGAGTGACGCCAACATTGACCTGATACATCGTCCGTGCCGTCAGGGTTCCCAGCGAACCGGGCAATGTGATCTGGATCGAGTTGATCGACGGGCAGGTGGACGGGATTCCGCCACCATCATTCATCTGGACCGTGAAGGACAAGACTCGCGGCCGCGACGCGATCGAGATCCGAGGGAGCGGCGCGTTCGTCGCCATCCCTCCGGCCAAATAGGCGTTTCGTACGCCGATGGCCATCGCGGTTGAGTGGCTCGTGAGCTGCGCGCCGACGATTGGGTAGCCGCTCATCGTGCATGCCGCGGAAGATGACACCGAAGCGCGCACGAGCAGGCCGCCATGCCCCGAACCACCCTCCATTCCCGTGACGCCGAGTAGTTTCACGCGTGCGCTTGGGCACGCCAGTGCTGACGCCGCCGCCGCGTCGTTTTTTCCAGAGGACGCGGTCGCCGAAGAGAATCGATCAACGCCAACCACTATGAGGCACGCCACCGCAGCAAGGGTGATGACAAGTAGTCCGCGGCGACGGCGTCTGCGCCGTGAGAGTACGCGAGCTTCTTTTATAAGAGCCTCTTCGTCGAGGAGATCGGTGGTTCTGGGGGCCAGTTGCTTAATCGCCGTCATGGTCTAACTCCCACTCCCACTTGAACCATTTACGAGAGGTGTCACGCTTAGGTGGCCGCAATAGATGCCCATGAACCGTGTATTACCAATTCCGCCCTCGTACATCGACCGTGCCGTCAGGACATCCCGCGAACCTGGCAACGTGATTTGGATTGCGTTGACCATTGGGCACACCGGCCCGTTGCCACCAGCCCATTGGATCGTGAAAGACACGACGCGCGGACGCGATGCGATCGAGAGCCGAGGGATCGGCGCGCCAACCTTGGTCGCTACCCCGCCGAGATAGGCGTTTCGCACGTCGGTGGCTGTCGCGGTTGAGTGGCTGGAGAGCCCGGCGCCGACCGTTGGGTAGCCGCTCATCGCGCACGCTACAGAAGAAGACAACGAGGCGCGCACGAGCAAGCCTGCATGTCCAAGACCTCCGGGGATTGCTGACACTCCGAGTAGCTTCACGTGAGCGCTTGGGCATGTCAGTGTCGCTGCTGACGACGCGTTGCTATTGCTAGATGACGCTGGCGAGGATGAGAAACGATCGACACCAGCCACGATGAGGCAAGCCACAGCGACAAGGGTGATGACAAGTAGACCGCGACGACGACGTCTGCGCCGCGACAGCACGCGAGCTTCTTTTATAAGAGCCTCTTCGTCGAGGAGGTCGACCGTGCTGGGGGCCAGTTGCTTGATGGTTGCCATCGTCTTCTCCACCCGACTCCTCGATGATACCAGCGTCAATGGTATCATCCAAACAATGGAAGTCAACCGCAATGACTCTTTGGCGCTACACGTGCAGGTCGCCGCGGAGATTCGACGGGCCATCGCCGATGGTGAAGCGGCTCCTGGCGAACGTTTGCCACCGGCCACTGACTTAGCAGACGTGTTGGGCGTGAATAAGAACACCGTGATCCGAGCCCTGCACCTCTTACGCGACGAAGGACTGATTGACTTCACGAGAGGTCGTGGCGTGCGTGTCGTGGGCACGCCGCAGCAGAGTGCCGTACTCATTCGAATCATTGAGCTCTTGGCGTTCGCGCGGGAACAGGGCTACCGGCGCGACGAGGTAGTGGCGATCATTGAAAGTCAAGGCTTACGATGACTCGCGGGCGGCACTATGACAAAACCACTGAGACCGTAGCGACGCGAGGGCACTCGACAGCCTCCATCAACAACCACTCGACATTGGCGATGTTGCGATGATAATCACCCCGACCGAACACGACACAAACCCCGGGGACGTGGAGTCTGTCGAACTTCTCATCAAAGAGGCTCGGCGCAAGGCGCGGCGACGACGGTTCGTGATCGGTTCAATCATCTTCACAGCCTTGATCGCTGTTCTACTCGCGATCGTGGGGGGCCACGGTCTCATCAGTTCAACGGGCCCAACTAACCACGGCACGCAATCGCGGACCACAATTCTGCCGACCGGACCCACGGTTGCTCTGAACGTGGCTGGGTCGCTCGCTGTCGGACCGACAGGCGTCCTCTATGTCGCGGCACCCGACGAGCGTCGCATCCTCGCCCGACTTCTCGACGGGAAGTTCAAGGTTGTCGCGGGCACGGGGATCGCGGGCTACTCGGGCAACGGTGGAAGGGCCATAGACGCCAAACTCACCGAACCGACGGACTTGACGTTTAATGCAACGGGCAATCTCTATTTCGTCGATTCGGGACGCGTTCGCGTCGTCAGGAACGACGGCGTGATCGAGACCGTCGCCGGCGACGGGTCGCCCTCGTGGGCCGTCGGTTCTCATCCGGTCGCCACGGTGGCGAACGGCGCGCCTGCCTTGAGCGCTTCGTTCCGTTCCAACCCGTCCATCGCGTTTGGCCCGAGCGGCATCCTATACATCGCTTCTGACAAACAACTGCTACGTCTGACGATCTCAGGCCGGCTCGATACCATTCGAACGCACCGCGTCTCGTTTGGCAAGGTGAAGGGTTTGCCGACTTCGCTTGATGAGGGACTCGACACACTCGCCGTCGCGAAGGACGGAAGCCTGTACGTCTCAGGATTCAACGGCTGGGCGATCTGGCACGTGGCGCCTAATGGCGCAGCCACCTACGTTGGCTACGACCGGGGGAGCGGCGGCACGATCCCCGATCTCGTCAGTGATCCTGATGGTGCCGTCTACGCGGCGAACGGCGGTGCGATCGCGCGCGTCACGCCGACCGGCCTTGCCCCGGTCGACAAATTGGTTAAAGTCCATGGCAAATATTTCTGGGCGACGAACTTCGCGTTCGGCCCTCACGGCACGCTCTACGTAGACGAATTGCCAGGCAACCTTGGCTTTGAGCTTCGACAGGAGCTGGTCTCGCTTCGCGGGGGCCGGACAAGAGTCCTGTGGACGGAACCAAAGTCAGCTGCTGCACGGCACAGCCAGTAGGGCCCAAATATCACTCACCACGCCTTCCACTTCGAAATCCCGGCTCAATCTCAGCGAGTACCCGTACTAGTGTACTAGTACATGAGCCAGCATCCATCCCTAACGTTTCGACTCGACCCGCAAAGTGGTCTCGCTCCCTACCGACAACTCGTTGATCAGGTCCGTCAAGCCGTGAGTTCTGGTCTGTTGCGAGACGGCGACCAACTCCCTTCAGTGCGTGACGTCGTTACTCAGATCACAATCAATCCCAACACTGTGCACCGGGCCTACCGGGAACTCGAGCATCAGGGGATCGCCGAAGGCCGTGCCGGTCTGGGCACCTTCATCACATCGCGAAAGCGAGTTGCACCAGATGTTACGGAACGAGCGTCTCTCGAGCAAGCACTTCGCGACTGGGTCGTCGACGCTCGTCGCACCGGGATAGACGAAGAGACGATCGGTGAACTCATGCGCAGCGCGCTCCGTCAAGACGGCAACGTGCGCTCGTGATTGAAGAAGCATCCGTACTCGAAGCGGTAAATCTTGGCAAGCGCTACCGGCGCTCCTGGGGACTACAGGACTGCACGCTCAGAATTCCCAAAGGGAGAGTGGTCGCCCTCGTTGGTCCGAACGGATCGGGAAAGTCGACGCTGCTCCGGATGGCGGCGGGTTTGTCAGAACCGAGCGCAGGAACGTTGCGAGTCCTCGGGCGGTCCCCATCGCCAGGAACCAACGATCTGCGCGAACGAGTCGGCTACCTCGATCAGGATCGACCGCTCTATAAGAGTTTCCGCGTCGCCGAGATGCTGCGTTTTGGCGAAATGAACAATCCGACGTGGAGCATGGACGTCGCGAAGAACCATCTCGCACTCCTCGACATTCCCTTACGCTCGCGCGTTGGAAATCTCTCAGGTGGCCAGCAGGCGCAGGTGGCGCTCACGCTTTGTCTGGCGAAGCAGCCGGAGCTCCTGCTCCTCGACGAACCCGCCGCCGCGCTTGATCCGGTGGCGCGCGAGGACCTACTCCGTCTACTCATGCGCCAAGTCGCCGACAGCGGATCGAGCGTGGTGCTCTCCACGCACGCGCTGAGCGACGTCGCCGCCATCTGTGACTACGTCGTCGTGCTCGCCCACGCACGCGTGGTCTTATCGGACGACACCGAGTACATAGTCGAGACCCACCGAATTCTCTCGATTGTCGGCGACGGTGATCTTGCGCTACCGCCGGGCATCACCGTCATCAACGAGCAGCGCAGCGCCCGGGGTCGGTCGCTCCTCGTACGGGTGGAACTTCCCTTCAACGACGATCGTTGGCGCGTCGATCGACCAACCCTGGAAGAGATTGTCATGGCCTACCTGCGAGAAGGTTCGCCCCATAGTGATGGTCGCAACGTCGACGAGATCGAAAGCGGTGCGCGCTGATGTGGGTCGTGTGGCGTCAGCAGCGCTCCATCGTGATTGCGTTCGCCCTCCTTGCCGTTGCCGTATCGGCGTGGGTGCTGATCATGGGCCTAAACGAGCAGACGCTGTGGCGCGAGTTTCTCTCGGCGCCCTGCAAAGGCGAGTTCGGCGGGCCCACAGCGAGTAATGCCAAGTTCTGCGAAGGTCTGCAGTCTTCCGTCTCCAGCAGCGGGAAGTTGAACCAGGTGGTCCTCGGCATTGGCGTAGCGTTCGCCCCACTCTTCGGCTTGATTCTCGGCGTCAACGCCGTGGCGCAGGAGATCGAACAAAAGACGATTCGTCTGGCCTGGACCCAGTCGGGCTCTCGTGTCCGGTGGCTCATGAACAAGTACCTCGCGAGCGTCGTGTCACTGGTGGTTATTCTTGCGCCGCTGTGTTGGTTATTCTCGTGGTGGGTCGGCGCATCGCACGACGCGGCGCGAATCACCCAGAAGGTCTTCGCGATCTCGGGCTTCGTCGAAGTCGCATGCGGGATCTTCTGCTTCGCGCTGGTCGTCGTCGTCGGACTCTTCGTTCGTCGACCCGGCTGGTCCCTCGCGGTGGGTGTCGTTCTCTTCGCTGCGATCTTTCTGGGCTTCACCACCCAGGTCCTCCCGAGTCTCGGGTCACCTTCAGTCGTCGTGATGCAGAGTACTCAATTAGGTGAGGGCTCGTCGAGTGGTTTCTACTCGTCGGGTGGGGCTCCCGCAAATTCGTGGCCCCTTTCGACTGGGTATGAACCGAAGACGGAGAAGGGCGTTCCGAGCACCTCGGTCATAAACCAAGGGACGAACGACATGTATCACTGTGCGATTTCTGAGACTCCGCCGCTCTCTGAGTCCTATTGCGCCCAGCACTTGGGTCTCACAAGAGTTCAGCTGTACATACCCGGCAATCAATTTTGGACTCTGCAGTCGTTCGAAGGAGGGTTTTACCTCATTGGGGCGGCGCTGTTGGCCGCGCTGTCGCTCTTCGCGGTACGGAGAGCGACAGCGTGATCACACTCGGGCTCGGGCTGACGTGTGTGACAAAAGTCGAGGTAGAGAGTCTCGCTCTTTCAGGGCAACTCAGGGGTTCGGGTGGACGCTGAAACGTTCCGGCGGTAATTCTCTATCCTGCTTTCAAGTGGGTGGCCTGCTTGGAACATCAGGAAGGGATGCCTATCGAAATGCGCCAATCAAAGCCGAGAAGGGACTGATTGATTCTCTCGAGGAGTTTGAGAGTCCTGCAGACCGTCATCGATTGCAAGAGGCTCCTGGGTGAGAATCGAGTCCGCGCCTCCCCGTCTAGACCGCTGCCACTCTGTCACCGCCATTGAGATCAGTAGTACGACGCCCGCGAAGAGCAACGAGAAGCCGGGAAGAACGCGGAGAAATCCGTGGCTGTACCAGCTGTAACGGTGCCACTTGTATGGAGCGACGACCGCAACGAGTAGCACGAACACCATTGCAGCGCTGACCCATGGATCTTGACGCCACTTGGCGATCAAGATCACCGGCAAGAGGATGATCCACGACCAATGGTGCGTCCAGGAGATGGGGCTTACGAGCAGCTCCGTCAACGCCAAGGCGAGGAGAGCCTCGACGGGACGGGCGCTCGTGACGTAGCGCTTGGCGACATAGAGCCCTAACAGGAGGGTGACCGCGCTCAGGGATAGCCAGACAATGGTCGTCGACGAACCCAGCGTCGAAGAGAAGTGACCGGCCAGTCCGAACCACGACTGGTTGGCGGTGCCCTTCGCCCCGCCCTTATGGCCTGGGCTAAAGGCCTGGTGCAACCAGAACAGCGCCGAGTCCGACGGAAGCACGATCCACGCGACTGCGCTCGCCACGGCGAGGATACCTAGGGCCCTCACTACTGAGACTCGACTTCGGATGACGGCGAAGTAGGCGACGTAGAGCAATGGTGTGAGTTTGATCGCCGCAGCGAGACCCGTCAGCACTCCGCGTCGCGATGAGCGCACGACGAGAACGTCCGCCACGATGGCGAGCATCAAGAAGAAGTTGATCTGCCCAAAGTCCATACTGTTGCGAACCGGCTCCAGCAACAGACAGGAGGCGCCGCCCATGACCAGCGCTAGAGGGACGACCGTGCGACGAGGAAGTTCAGTGAGTGCGTGCAACACCAGGATCACAATGACTATCAGCGCTACAGAACTGAGCAACCACCAGATCGCCAGCACGACGAATGGCGGCAGCAACGTGAGGACACTCAATAGCAAGAGGGCGAAAGGTGGGTACGTAAAGTTGAGGTGCACAGAAGTGAAGTGTGCGAGGTACGTGGCTCCTCCGTGCAGCATATTGATGGCGGCGTCGCGGTACACCGTAAAGTCAGTTGGGAGTCCTCCTGTGGCTCGGTGCGCAAGCTTCATCGCGACCAGTAACCACAACACGAGCGACAAAGCAAAGAGGCAAATTGAAGTCCACTCAATTTTTGGGACTCCTCGGGTTCCC
>PLNQ01000033.1 GCA_003141815.1 Acidimicrobiaceae bacterium
GGGCCAGGCGAACGATCTCGTCGTCGCTCACGGCGTAGAACGCGGTCGCGCGGTCGAGAATGGCGGGTATGTCGCTCGCGAGATACGTCACGCCCGGCGCGGTGCCGACGATGAGCGGCGAGATGCGTCGCGCGGCGACGATGACGTCGGGCTCGGTCGCGTCCATGGCCGCGACGGCGAAGGCGCCGCGCACCACGAGCAGGCTTCGCCGCACGGCCTCGATGAGTTCGAATCCGTTAGCCCGAGACTCTTCTATGAGGTGCGCGAGCACCTCCGAGTCGGTGCGCGAACTAAACGTGTGGCCTCGTGACTCCAGTTGCTCCTGCAGATCGGCGTGGTTCTCGATGATGCCGTTGTGGATGATGGCGATGTTGCCCGAGCAGTCGAGGTGCGGGTGGGCGTTCATAGTCTCGGGGCCGCCGTGGGTGGCCCATCGGGTGTGACCGATACCCGACGAGAAGCCGAGCGGCGCGAGGTCGCACTCCTCGCGCAGGGCCTTCACCGACTCGGTGCCTTCAGCGGTTCGAGCCCGCCAAGTCTCGCCGGAGCGCACGAGCGCGACGCCCGCCGAGTCGTAGCCGCGGTACTCCAGGCGAGCGAGCCCCTCGAGCAGTGTCTCCAGAGTGTCAGAGGATCCAACGACCCCGATAATGCCGCACATGGTGCCAGCCTACCCGGGTCACTTTTCCCGTCTTTCGAACAAAGATCTACGACCCGTAGAGCGACTTGAGCCGTTCGGAGAAGACTTCGACGAACTCGGCGTTCAACGCCTCGATCATGATTCGAACCAACGGTTCCGTACCCGACGGTCGCACCAAGAGGCGAACGTCGTTGCGGTCAACGTTGTAGACCGCCAGGAGTTCGTTGAAGAGCGCTTGGACTTCGTCGTCACTGAAGTGTTCGATCGACACGTTGAAGAGTTCTTGGGGGACGCGTCGCCACGCGCCGCCGGCGAGGTCGGCCAACGAGCCCTTTCGCAGAAGCAGCTCCGCCAAGAGAAGTCCCGTCAAGAGTCCGTCACCGGTCGGGGCAAGGTCGCGAAAGATCACGTGACCCGACTGCTCCCCGCCCAAGATCCACGACTTTTCTTCCAGCGCCATCAACACGTTGCGGTCGCCGACGTCGGTTTCTTCTATCTCCACGCCCGCCGCGTCGAGCGCGCGATAGAGACCGAGGTTGCTCATGGACGTGACGACGAGGCCGCCACCCAACACGTCACGTTCCTTGCGGTCGAGTGCGAAGAGCACCATGAGATCGTCGCCGTCTCGGACAGTGCCTTCTGCGTCCACCGCGATCAACCGGTCGGCGTCACCGTCGAAGGCGAGGCCGAGGTCCGCGCCGGCGACGCGAACGGCCTCGACGAGGCTCTCGACATGAGTCGATCCCGCCCCCTCGTTGATGTTTCGGCCATCCGGTTGGTCGTGAATCGTTTTGAGTTGCGCGCCCGTCGAGGCGAAAAGTTCGTGGGCCACGCGTGACGCCGCACCGTTCGCACAGTCGATGACCAACGATAGGGAGGTGAGGTCCGCGGGTGCGAGTTTGCGCAGGTGCGTGACGTAGTCGTGCTCGGCCGTCTCGTCGATCGCCACGTCGTCGAAGTCGGCGACACTTGGGCTCTCCGCCACGTTCAGCGCACTCTCGACGGCCGCTTCCGTGGCGTGATCGAGCTTGGCGCCACCAACCCCAAGGACCTTCAGACCGTTGTCGTAGTAGGGGTTGTGCGAGGCCGACACCACGACGCCAGCACCACCGCGTTGTTGGGCGATGACCGCGACACCCGGCGTGGTGAAGCAGCCGAGGTTTACCCCGAGCGCCCCACCGTCGCGCAGTCCCGCGAGGACCGCGGCGGCGAGGGACGGTGAGCTCTCTCGCGTGTCGTAGCCCACGAAGATCGGAACAGAAAAGACGGTGGCCACGGCCCGGCCGAGTCGAAACGCCAGGTCGACGGTTATCTCGTCGCTCGCACGCCCTCGGATGCCGTCCGTGCCAAATCGCACGGGCATGACCATTAACGCTTGGAGTACTGAGGAGCCTTGCGCGCCTTCTTGAGACCGTACTTCTTGGTCTCCTTCTTACGTGAGTCACGCGTGAGGAGCCCGGCCTTCTTCAGCGACGGACGAACACCCTCGTCGAGTTTCAAGAGCGAACGCGAGATACCGAGACGGAGGGCGCCGGCCTGACCGGCCACGCCGCCGCCTTCAATGGTGGCGTCGATGTCGTAGGTCTGCTGGGCGTCGATGAGGCGAAGAGGCTCCATCACCATTTGACGGTGCGTCGCGGAGGTGAAGTAGTTGTCGAAGGCGCGCGAGTTGATCGTGATCGTGCCGGTACCGGGACGAAGACGAACGCGCGCGACGGCCTCTTTGCGACGGCCAGTGGTTTGGGTAAGAGGAATGGTCACGAATACTCCTTAACCGCGGCGAATCGCCGAGGTGTCAAACTTCTTTGGCGCTTGCGCGACGTGGGGGTGTTCGGCGCCGGCGTAAACGAACAGCTTGTTCATCTGCGCACGACCGAGGCGATTCTTCGGCACCATGCCACGGATGGCGTCAGCGACGAGCTTCGTGGGGTTCGTGTCCATCAAGGTCTGCCACGACGTCGCGCGCAGGCCGCCCGGGTAGCCCGAGTGGTGATAGTGGAAGTTCTGCGCGGCCTTGTTCGCGGTGACGACCACCTTGTCGGCGTTCACGATGATGACGTAGTCACCGGTGTCGACGTGAGGAGCGTAGAAGGTACGGTGCTTACCGCGAAGCAGTGAAGCGGCGACGGTGGCGACGCGCCCGAGGATGAGACCTTCGGCGTCGATGACCAGCCACTCGCGCGTCAGCTCACTCGTTTTTGGTGAATACGTCTTCAAGGTTCTTCCTTCAGCGAAATCTTCGGATCAGCCCCGACGGGGTCCGAAGGGGCTCCCCATCTTACGAGATTTCAGCCCGGCTAAGCAAGTTCTGTGATTCTGGGCTCCGCGATCGATAAATCGTCTCGAGACCCACCATAAAGCAAATTGTCGCGCCCCAGGCCAATTCAGCGCATCCACGCTGTCTTTTCCAACCGCCACCAGCCACTGGAGCTCACGAAGCCATCCACTGGCGGCCGTCGATAAGCTCACGGGCCGCGTCCAGGTGCCCCGCGTGACAGGCCGTTTCCGTGATCATGTGGAACACGATGTACTCCAGGTCAGGGATCTCCCACGTCCCCCACCAGTCGTCGCGCTGGGCCGGCGGTGTGTCAAGAGGCGTCTTCATGATGATCTCATTGGAGCGCTGTATTTCGTCGCGGTAGAGATTGAAGACTTCTTCACTCGTCTCCTTGGGCCTGACGTCCCAGTCGCGGTTGTTGTCGAGCGAATTCAGCGCGAAGAAGTCGAGTGACTCCCCCGCGACGATGCAACGCAGCCAATAGTGCTCGACCCCGAGGGCCAGGTGCTTCACCAAGCCGAGACAGCTCCAGCCCGAAGGCAGCACGGCACGGCGGAGTTGCTCATCCGAGAGACCCTCGAGGATGCCGAGCACGTGTCGACGCTGGTCGTCCAGTGTCTCGATCAAGAGTTCCTTCACGTCGCTCACGGCAAAATCGTAACGTTACGAAGGCCTGCGCGCGAGCGTGTTACCAAATGGTCACGCGCAACGAGGGATCGAGCCAGAGCGCATCACTCGAGGTCACCTCGAACGCGTCATAGAACTCGTCGATGTTGCGAACGATCTGATTACAGCGGAACTCAGCCGGCGAGTGGGGGTCGATCGCCAGCCGCCGTTCGACCTCTTCAGTCCTCATCTGATCGCGCCACGCTTGGGACCATGAGAGGAAGAACCGTTCGGCGCCACTCAGTCCGTCGATCACGGGCGGCGCGTCGCCACCGAGCGACAGCAGATAAGCCTTCCAGGCAATTCCGAGACCGCCGAGGTCGCCAATGTTCTCGCCGATTGTGAGCGCGCCGTTCACGTGCAGTTCTGGAGTCTGACGCGGCGCCACAGCGTCGAACTGATCGATGAGCGAACACGTACGCTCTTCGAAGGCCGCGCGGTCCGACGGCTCCCACCAGTCGGTGAGACGACCGGTGCCGTCGAACTTCGAGCCCTGGTCGTCGAAGCCGTGGCCGATCTCGTGGCCGATCACCGCGCCGATGGCGCCGTAGTTGGCGGCGTCGTCACGCGAGACGACGAAGAACGGCGGCTGCAGAATCGCGGCGGGAAACACGATCTCGTTGAACCCGGGGTTGTAGTACGCGTTGATGGTCTGGGGCGTCATAAACCATTCGTCGCGGTCAATGGACTTACCGACCTTGGCGAGTTGTCGATCGAACTCGAACGCGCTTGCCGCGCGCACATTCGCGATCAAGTCAGTTGGATCGACCTCGAGCGACGAATAGTCGCGCCACTTGACGGGATAGCCGATCTTCGGAGTGAAGGCGTCCAACTTCTCGAGCGCGCGCTGTCGGGTCTCAGTCCCCATCCACTCAAGCGTCGTGATGCTCTGTCGATACGCTTCGAGGAGGCTCGCGACGAGCGTGTCCATGCGAGCTTTGGCATCGGGTGGAAAGTGGTGTTCGACGTAGATCTTGCCCACCGATTCACCCATCGCGCCTTCGACGAACGAGACGCCGCGTTTCCAGCGCTCTCGCAGCTCGGGCGCGCCAGTGAGGGTACGGCCATAGAAGTCGAACAACTCTTCGACGAAGGCCTTCGAGAGATAAGGCGCGTCACTTCGGATGACCTGCCACGAGAGCCAGTCCTTCCAAGCGTCGAGATTCTGTTCAACGAATAGTCGGGCCAGATCGCTCGTGAAGCTCGGTTGACGCAACACCACTTCGTCGAAGGATCCCGCTGGTACGTCGAGGGCGTTCGACCAGTCGTCCAGACTCAACGATTCCCCAGTCACGCTCGCTGGCAACCCCTCGCGGAAGAGGTCCGACGCGGCGCGCCACGCGACGAGGTTGTACGTCTTCTCACTGTCGCGCGAGGTGACGTTGTCCCAGTGGCCAGCCGCGATCTCCGTTTCCAGGGAGAAGACCCGATCGGCTCGACGTTGGGACTCACTCAGTCCGGCCAAGTCGAACATCCGGGCAAGGTGCGCGACGAACGCGTCTCGTACGGGAGCGAAGTGCTCCTCACGGTAGTAACTCTCGTCGGGAAGCGAGATCCCACTCTGTTCGAAGAACGCGAGGTAGCGCTCAGGGTTACCGGGATCGCTGTCAACGAACACGTTGTAGAAACCGGAGATACCTTGGCGCTCCATCGCACCCACCCGGCGCAGCAGATCACCGATCGACCCCACGCGCGCGACGTCGTCCAACCGCTGTCGAAGGGGCTCGGCTCCTAGACTTTCAATCCTCTCCTCGAAAAGAAAGCTGCTGTACAGGTCACCAAACTTTCGCTTCTCAGAACCTTCGGGCGCTGAGCGCGCCTCTTCGACGATGTCGCGAATCGCCTGCTCTGCTTCTTCATAGAGGATCATGAACGTGCCGTAGTCGGCTTTGTCCGAGGGAATGACGGTACGTTCAATCCAACGCTCGTTGACGTAGAGAAAGAGATCGTCCTGGGGACGGGTCTTATCGCTCAAATCCTCGATCGCAATACCAGAGACGAGTGAACCATCGACCATGGCGTGCAGTTTACCGGGCGCTCCTTTGCGCTCGCACGACGACGTCGACGAGTGGCGAGCGCCGAGTGTCGCTCGTTTTGCTGTCTCGTCGGAGCCGAAGCCAATGAGCGTGAGACAGCCAGCTGGTGCGGCCAGTGGGCAGTTGTAACGGCTCAAACTCTCGAGAGGTTCACTCCCAGTGACGCTACCGAAACGGCAACTCCGTCAGTCTCGGAATCAGATTGTGTCGTTCTAGCGTCGTCGCCGGCCAATGGAAGCGAGCGAGGACTTCATGAACCAGAAGAGAACCCTCTCGGCGTTCGTTGCGGCGGACGGTGGGGGGCTTCTGTGGCCAGATGCAAATGCGGACGTTGTCCCGACCACGGCGCCGGAGGCGCGACGATGCGCGCCGCCAGTCGGTAGGCAACTTTCTCGTAGTTGACGCGCCAA
Source organism: Acidimicrobiaceae bacterium (assembly GCA_003141815.1). Classification (GTDB taxonomy): domain Bacteria; phylum Actinomycetota; class Acidimicrobiia; order Acidimicrobiales; family RAAP-2; genus RAAP-2. Next base: position 6,031 of record PLNQ01000033.1, read on the forward strand.
CCTACGAAGTCGGGCCACGCTTCCTCGGCAGTGCGTTCCATTTCAAAGCCGGTCTCGCGCATCATGGTGACCGCCTCCTCAAACTCCTCGTAGGTCAACTCAATCGGACCCGCGGGATCGGGATCCGATTCGACGTCCCAGCCAAGCGTCACCGCGATGCGATTTAGTGCGGTAAAGCCCATACGAAGACAGAGCCGCGCCTGCGACGACGCCTTAGTCGGCGCCAACGCAAGATGCATGGCAGCGGCGTCCAGTACAGAAAGAAGTCCAACGAGCCACGAGTACCACGGTTCCGGTGAGCGAAAGAGGAGGAGAACCGGGTACGTCGTGTGGCTCTCGGCCAGATCCGCCGACCACTCTTCCCACGTGGCGTAGAAGTCAGGCAGGGTATCGGTGATGCCAACGATTTGATGACGCATCAAGATCTCTGGCCCCCACGCCGGGACACCCGACCTACTTTCGAGCAGGGCGACCAGACCTTCACGTCGATTGAAGGAGGCGTAGAGACTCGGTAGATAGGCGATCTGTAACGTCACGACGATGACCCACGTCGCGCCTGCCGTGATGTCGAGCGCGAGGTTCATCGATCCACCCGGGTGAATCGATCCAACAGTAAATAGACTCGTGGTCGCTTGGAGCAACGCGTTCGCGAAACTATGCGTCGTCGAATACAGCATTAGCGCGAAGGCGACGATGAAGCCCCCTGCCCAGGTCACGAGTTGAGCCACGATGCACACCGGCCCCGTCGGAGCCATGATGGCGTCTTTCGCTTCGTAGCGACGCGCCATCTGGGACAGTCCAATGAACGCGAGGCGAACCGCTGAATTCACTTTGAGGGAGATCCGCTCGAAGCCACGTGGTCGCCGCGGGAGAACGAGCGCGAACAGTACGTTGGCCGCAGTTATGACCGAAACTATCAACCCAAGAATGAAGAGCAACGCGCTCACGCGAGAGCACTCATCGAACGACGTCCAACAACTCGGGTCCGATTGGGATTGACATTCGGTCGACTATCACTGAGCACCTTCCCTAACGGCTTCGTGTGGCGATGTTAGGGCGTTACCTACGCCTCGCACAACGATTGGATGTCGAGTAACCAATCCTCCGTGAGATTCGTCACACGACACACCCAAGAGCGTGCTCATTCAGCTTTACGACCTGCGCGACCCAATCACTTTGATTCGGGGTATCCGACACCAATGAGTGCGAGTCCCCCGGCGGGCGCGGCCTGTGGGAGTTGGTACCGGCTCAAGCTCTCAAGACGCTCTTCCACGATGTCCACGCTCAGATCTCCCTGACCCACGGCGACCATCGTCGAAACCAGGCACCGCACCATGTTGTGACAGAAGGATTGGGCGCGAATCGTGAGGCGCACCACCGGCGCGTGACGCGGACTCATCACCCACTCGTCGTCCAATCGCTCCCAGTGTGCATCGAGGACCTTTCGAAGAAGCGGCTCGTCCGCGCTGGAATTCGTGGGCCGGCGACAAAATGCGCGAAAGTCGTGCGTACCCAGTACGTTCTTCGCGGCTCGATTCATCGCCCGAAGATCAAGGGGGCCCGCCACGGACCAGGCCCAGGCGTTCGTGGACTCGAGGCCGGGAGGCTTCGACTCGAGGACTAGATAGCGATACTCGCGCCACGTGGCCGAAAATCGCGCGTGGAAGTCGCTCTCCACGGGTTCGGCCCGAAGAATTTGGACGCGACCGCGTAGTTGTTTGTTGAGCGACGTCATAAGACGCTCACTCTCGAGCGAGCGAACTTTCGTCACGACCGGGAGATCGACGTGGACGACTTGGTTAAAGGCGTGGACGCCGGCGTCGGTACGACCTGCGCCCACGATCAATGGTTCATGTTCGAGGCGAAGTGTTTTCGCCAACGTGGCACGAAGTTGCCCCACGACGGTGTCGTGTTGGGGTTGGTACGCGAAGCCACTAAACGCCTGGCCGTCATAGGCCAGGTCGAGGCGCCAGCGTTGCGTGACGCCTAGTGGATCAGACGAATTCAATGCGCGCCATCGGGGCGTTATCGCCCTGACGCGGCCCGAGCTTCAAGATGCGCGTGTAGCCACCGGGACGATCCGTGTAACGCGGCGCAATCTCGGCGAACAGTTTGTGTGCCATGTCCTTGTCGCGAATGAACGCCACGACGCGACGGTGCGCGTGGACCGATCCTTCGGGCGAGTTCTTCGCGGCGGTGACGACCTTCTCCACGATGGGACGAAGCGCCTTGGCCTTGGCCTCAGTCGTGACGATGGACTCCGCGGCGATCATCGAAGCGACGAGGTTGCCCATCATCGCTTTCTGGTGCGCCGAGTTGCCACCGAAGCGCTTGCCCTTAGTTGGAGTACCGCGCATGCTTAGTCCTCTACTCGTAGTGAAAGGCCGCGCTCTTCGAGACGGTCGTTCACGTCCTTCAATGACGTGGCGCCAAAGTTGGTGATCGACGTGAGGTCGCGCTCTGTCGCGTTGACCAGTTGGGCGATCGTGTTGATGCCCGCACGCTTCAAGCAGTTGCGCGAACGCTCGGTGAGACCGAGCTCTTCGATACGGATGTCGAGTTCGCTCGCGGCGGCCTGGGCACTGCCCACGTCACCGAGTTCCAGCGACGGGGCCTCTTCGTCGAAGCTCGCGATGAGCTCCACGAGTGAACCGAGCGTCTTGCCGCCCGAGGCAAGCGCCTCACGAGGTGAGATGGATCCGTCCGTCTCGATGTCGATGACGAGACGGTCGAAGTCCTTGCTCTGCTCCACACGAACGGGCTCGATCTCGAAACTCACCCGACGAACGGGTGAGAAGATCGCGTCGAGGGGGATGACGCCGATGGTCGACGAACCCTTGTTTCCTTCGGCGCCCACGTAGCCCTTGCCGCGCTCGACGGTGAGCTCGAAGGTGAGGGCGCTCTTGGGGGAAGTCAGGTACGCGAGGTGCAGGTCGCCGTTCAAGATCTCGACGTCGGCCGTCGTCGAAAGGTCCGACGCGATGACCTGACCTTCGCCGCGCTTGTCGAGGCGGAGCGTCACGGGCTCGTCGGAGTGCACGCGGATCAACAGGTCCTTCAAGTTCAAGGTGATGTCCTGCACGTCCTCCTTGACACCTTCGATGACACCGAACTCGTGCAACACGGCGTCGAACTTGACGCGGGTGGCCGCGGCTCCGGGGATCGAGGACAACAAAGTGCGGCGCAGGGAGTTACCGAGCGTGTGGCCAAAGCCGGGGTCGAGTGGGCCAATGCCGAAGGACTGACGGTTATTGACTTCGTCGCCGAGGGCTTCGATGGTAGGTCGTTGGATAATCAACATAGGGACTCCTAGGGTATTTAGAAAGAACGGTTACTTGGAGTACAACTCGACGATGAGTTGCTCTTGGATCGACTCGTCGATCTGCTCGCGTTGGGGTACGACGCGCACGGTGACGCTAAAGCCATTTTCGCCCTTTTCGAGCCAGCCGGGCACGCTTCGGTCCAGCACGTCGAGGTTGCGCTTCACGTTGAAGTTCTCACGGGTGACGGCCTTCAAGGTGACGACCTCACCGGGACGAACGCGGTACGAGGGGATGTCCACGCGCTTGCCGTCGATGCTCACGTGACCGTGGCGAACGAGTTGGCGGGCCTGCGCGCGTGACGCGCCCCATCCGGCGCGGTACGTCACGTTGTCGAGACGGGTCTCGAGGAACTGCAGCAAGTTCACGCCGGTCATGCCGGGGCGACGGTTGGCCTCTTCGTAGAGGTTGCGGAACTGCTTTTCCAAGACGCCGTAGATGCGACGGGCCTTCTGCTTCTCGCGTAGCTGGGTCAAGTACTCCGAGCCCTGGCGNNACGGGGCACTTCAAGGTGAAGCAGCGCTCACCCTTCAGGTAGAGCTTGGTGCGCTCACGTCGACAGAGTCGACAGACGGGTCCGGTGTAACGAGCCATAACTATTCCTTAACCTCGACGCCGCTTTTTGGGGCGACATCCGTTGTGCGGCAGTGGGGTGACGTCTTTGATCGCCACGACTTCGATGCCGGCAGCGGCAATGGAACGAATCGCGGTCTCACGACCCGAACCCGGACCGCGCACTAACACGTCGACCTTCTTCACGCCGTGTTCCATGGCGGCGCGGGCACACTTCTCGGCGGCCAACTGCGCGGCGTAGGGCGTCGACTTACGCGACCCCTTGAAACCAACCTGACCCGACGAAGCCCACGCCAAGACGTTGCCCTCGGGATCGGTGATGGAGACGATCGTGTTGTTGAACGAACTCTTGATGTGCGCGACACCGAAGGCAACGTTCTTACGTTCCTTCTTGCGGGTCTTGCGAACCGTCGTTGGCTTAGCCATTACTTCGTTACCTTCTTCTTACCGGCGACGGTGCGCTTGGGTCCTTTGCGAGTGCGGGCGTTGGTGCGCGTGCGCTGACCGCGAACGGGCAGACCCTTGCGGTGGCGAATTCCCTGGAGGGAGTTGATCTCCATCTTGCGCTTGATGTCTTGAGCGACGTCGCGACGAAGGTCACCCTCGACAGTGACGTTCTGGTCGATGTAGGCGCGCAGCTGATTGACTTCACTCTCGGTGAGGTCCTTCACGCGCGTCGATTCGTTGATGCCCGTCGTCGCGCAGATCTGCTGCGCGATGGTGGAACCAACGCCGAATATGTAAGTAAGGGCGATCACGACACGCTTGTCACGCGGAATGTCGACACCAGCAATACGAGCCATCGTCTTCTCCTAACCCTGACGCTGCT
>PLNQ01000048.1 GCA_003141815.1 Acidimicrobiaceae bacterium
CTTGACAAACATAGGAGCATCACTCTCGTATCGACGAGACGGTGGGGATTGAACAACCCCGTGGGGTCAATGGCTAGCTTTAACCGTTGCTGAAGATCGAGCACGAAAGGTTCGCCCAACGCTAGAGAGTGCTCTTGCTTGTCGCGACCTATGCCGTGTTCACCCGAGATCTGTCCCCCGAGTCCACGGCCAATGACGAAGAGTTCACGCATGAAGACTGATCGCGCGTTGGCCCTTCTTGGCCACGTCAAACAGTGGCTACACGTGACAGAGCAGCCCGCCGTCCACCACCAACGTCTGGCCCGTGATGTAGGAAGCGTCGTCGGAGGCGAGGAACGCCACCGCGGCCGCCATTTCCTCCGGCAGACCTTGTCGCCCCATGGGCACCGTGCGCTCGATCAGCGTCTTGATGTCCGCCTCGGAGAGCCCGTCGTGCACGAACTGTGGATCGTTGAAGCCGGTGTCGACCCACCCCGGGCAGACGCAGTTCACTCGAATCCCCGAACTCGCGTAGTCAATCGCCAGGCTTCGCGTGAGATTCACCACGGCCGCCTTTGACGCGGTGTACGCCGACAGGGCCGGCTCACCGAAGAGCCCACTGATTGAACCGGTCGTGACGATGGCCCCGGCACCCTTCGCCTGCATGACGGGAACCACGGATCGCACCACGAGAAACATGGACGTCACGTTGACCGCGAACGTGCGATTCCACTCCTCAAGATCCGTCTCGGCGACCGTTCCGGCTCTCAGACGACCCGCGTGGGAATGGAGCACGTCGATGCCACCGAAATCGGCCCCGATACGACGAACAACGTCACTCACCTGGTCGGCGTCTGACACGTCGACTTCGTACGGCACGCCTCGCCCGCCGGCGCGCGAACACTCGTCGGCGACGAGTTGACCTTCCTCGGCGCGCATGTCGACGATGGCCACGCTTGCGCCCTCGGAGGCGAAACGCAACGCACTCGCTCGACCAATACCGTGCGCCGCACCCGTTACCACCACTGTCTTGCCCTCAAATCGTGACACTGTCTCTCCTTCGTAACTTGACCTTCAAGAGTCACAGCGAGCCCTTTGGCGCACGCGCTGACATTGTTGCACCGACGCCCTGGTCTATGGCGTTCGCCGGCCACCGCGGTCAGCGCTGCGTCGGTAATGCGGCATGTCACCTCGACGCGACAATCTTCGCTTCCATCACTTTCGTGATCATCGCCGAGTGCGGCCGTTCATTCCGACGTGTGACGAGTCCCCGACAAGCGGGAGTCCGCTCTCGTGGCGTCACTACTCATTCGACCCCTTGACGCCTTCGGCGCGCCGCCTCTTCAGTTCCATGAAGTAGGGCGACGAGGGACGCATCGCGCGAATGAGAAAGCCCAGGGCGAAGACGAACACGATGATGACCACCGACACCCACGCGATGACGTGGGACTGGGTGGTCAAACCGTAGAAGAAGATGGCACCCATGAAGAGCCCACCGACGAGGGGCACGATACCCAAGAGGAAGAACTTGGAGGCACTTCGACGAAGATGGTCACGGTAGAACCAAACGCTGGCGGTGGCGACCACAAAGTACATGAACAGGCCGATCATCCCGTCGGAACTGATGATGTCACCAATGGCATGATTCGCTGATGAGTTCACTAGGTACGGAATCAAGAGGGCCGGAGGGATCGCGGCCAGGATGAGCAGCGCGGCCCACGGTGTCTGGTGTTTGCGATTGATCAAGCCGAACACTTTGGGAATGAGCTTGTCGCGCGCCAACGCGTACAGCACTCGGCTGGGCTCGGTCATTTGGATCTGACAGGTGCCAATGACGGCGACGAGCACCGCGAGCGGCAGGGCCCGGCCCCAGAAGCCCGGTACTAAGAGTTGCCCCGCGTAGGCCAAGACGTCGGTGCCGTGAGCGAGAACCTGCGCCTGACTCGACACGCCCTCAAAGACCGCGATGAGGAAGGTGTACCAGATGGTCAGGAAAAGCGTTCCCATCATCATGGCCCGACCGGGGTTGATGTTGCGCTTGGTGGACTCTTCGCCGAGCACCGCCGTTGCTTCCCAGCCGAGGTAGAGGAATCCGCAGGGTACCGCGGCCTTGGCCAGTCCCGCGATGCCCCCGATGCCGTGACTCGCGCCCGAGAATGAGAAGTCCGAGAAGGACGGCAGCGTCGCACCTCCTGCGTGCGAGGCCTCGTGCAGAAGAGCGAGGACCACGAACGAGATCATGGCGCTGTACTCGATCACGACGAATATCCATTGAAGACGAACCGACGGGCGAATCCCGCGAATCGAGAGGTATACGAGAACAGCCATGATCGCCGTCGCGACGAGCCACGTCACGGGATTGGCAAACGTCTTGCCCGTTGGTGCGACGACGAAGAGGAAGTACGCGCCGGCGAGCGTGATGTTGCCCACGTTGGCGAACGTCGACACTGCGACGTTGAGCAGTCCCGTGCCGACGCCGACCGACGGCGTGACCGCCTCACCGACCCAGATGTACGGCGCACCCGCGTGCGCTCGCCAACGGTTGAGACTCGCGTAGCCGACTGAGCAGAAGAACATCATGAGACCAACAATGAGTACCGCCAGCGGCGCGACGTGCCCAGCGAAGGAGACGAGCAACGCCAACGTGTACGCGACGCTGCTCGACGGAGCGACGTTCGCGATCGAGACAACGAAATCCCCCCAAAGACTCACCGAATTCTCGCGTAGACCAACGGCGTCTTGCATCTCGTTGAATGTTGTCACAGAAGCCTCCCTTGACTCTCCGTGTAATTTTGAAACACAGTAAGTCATCAGATGACTTCTGTCAAACGATTCTGGGAGCATTTTCCTCCCTCCCACGATCTCCTCGCTCACCACGTTTTGATGGCCTCACCGGGAGCTTTCCTTTCCCGACAAATGAGGCGGCGGCTGAGGAATGGCGACAACGTCGGCTCGTACGGTCTAGTCAGCGACCCGGTCACTTTCGATCAGCACGTCAAGGCCCGACGGAAAAGATCTCAGAATCGTTTGACCAAAGTCATCTGATGACTTACTCTGTTACTCGTACATTTTGGCTGGGTATAAGGGTGCCGTTGCGGACCTGCGATGGACAAAGACGATGAGGTGAAACGTGGCCGCAAACGGCGAGATTCCTATGGTCTGCTCCGATTGGTGGAGGCGTGTTGTCGAAATTGCGAACGTCATTTCTACTCATCCAACGTTAACGTGACGGCGATGAAAGTGTCCAACATCTGCCGAAATAAAAACTTTTTTACCGAGGCGCGAGCAGGCAAGTGACCTTCGTCCTCGGCGTCGACGTTGGCTCGCAGAGCATCAAGGGTGTGCTGCTCGACCCCGAAGGTGTGCAGCGGGCGATGGCGTCGCATCCACTGACGATGACGCATCCTCACGGCGGATGGGCCGAACAAGACCCGCGCCACTGGGAAGAGGGCATCGCTTTGGTGATAGCCAAGGCGCTTGCAGCCGCTGGCGTGGCGGGCAGCGAGGTGGGCGTGCTCAGTCTGGCGTGTCAAGTCGACGGGGTCGTGCCACTCTCTCCAAGTGGCGAGGCGCTGGGACCTGCCATCATCTGGCTCGACCGGCGTGCCGACGTCGAGGCCAAAGCTCTCGCCCACGACGTTGGTCCAGATCGACTCTTTAAGATCACGGGACTCATCCCCGACGCTTCACATTCGGGCCCAAAGATCATGTGGCTGCGTGAGCACGCACCCTCGATATTCGCGAACGCCTCAGCGTTTCCGCCAGCCGCGAGCTACTTACTCCATCGCCTCACGGGACGACTTGCGATTGACCACGCCAACGCGTCATCGAGTTTGCTCTACGACTTGGGCTCGCGCCGGTGGTCCGATGAACTCCTCGACGCTTCCGGACTCAGTGCCACTCAACTGGGCGAGATCCTCAACGCGAGTGAGATCGCGGGAACGTTAAACTCGCGCTCCGCTGAGATGACGGGGCTCTCGACGACGTGCGCGGTACTCGTCGGGACCGGAGACGAGCACGCCGCTTCTATCGGCGCGGGCGCCATCACGGTGGGAATTATCACCGACGTGACCGGTACCGCTGAACCCGTCACGGTCGCGTCGGACACGCTTGTGCTCGACGACGAAGGTCTCGTCGAGACCCACGCGCACGCCCTCGACGACCACTACCTCGTTGAGAATCCCGGTTTCGTTTCGGGGGGCAGCACCCGGTGGTTAGCCGAGAACGTTCTAAAGGTCAGTCAGGTCACGTTCTTTGAACTCGCCGCCCAAGCCCCGGCGGGCTCCGACGGCGCGATCTTCCTTCCGGCGCTTTCGGGCGCAATGACGCCGCGGTGGAACGCGACCATGCGCGGCGTCTTCGCCGGCCTGGCCATGCCCCACACGTCGGCCACGTTGGCGCGTGCCGTACTCGAAGGATGCGCCTTCGCTCTGCGCGACGTGACCGACCGATTCGCGGCGTTACAACTCGGCCACGACGAGATTCGTGTCGTCGGTGGCGGGGCGGCGAGCGAGACGTGGATGCAGATCAAAGCCGACGTCACGGGTCGCCCCGTGCGGCGCGTCCTCGTCCCTGAAGCCACCGCGCACGGCGCCGCACTGTTGGCTGGCGTCGCGGCAGGTCTGTTCGTCGATCTCACTGACGCGGTGCGTCGCACCGTAAAGGTCGCGGATGAGCCCTACGTGGCGGACCCTGTCCGAGCGTCGCTCTACGCGGAGACGTATCACCGGTATCGTGCGCTTTACGACGGGGTCGAGCGGGCTCTGACGTGAGCAATCTGGACGCCGTGATCGTTGACGACCTCAATGAGTGGCGGGCGCTAGTTCGCGAGTCACCTGACGCCGCGTCCCTCAACCCAATCGGCATCAAGGAAGTCGTTCGTGGACGAGGAGCACTCGAGACGCTGCCCGACGTGTTGGAACGTTGTGGGGTCGACACGGGGTCGGTGATCACCGTGTTGTCCGACACGACGCGTAAACGCTACAAGAACGACGACGTCCTTGATGTCGTGCTCGACGCACTTCGAGTTACCTACCGCGTCGAAATCGTGCGAATCGCGCCAGGACCGTTGGCCTCGGTAGTGCACGCCGACGAGGTAACGGTCGCCGACGCCGTCGAGAACACCCGGCTTGGCGCACCCCGGGGGCTCGTCAGCGTCGGTTCGGGGACGATGGTGGATATCGGCAAAGTTGTCGCGCACGGACTCTCCATTCCTCACGTCGTCGTCCAGACCGCGGCGAGCGTGAACGGCTTCGCCGACAATCAATCAGTGCTTTTGATTGACGGCGTCAAACGAACGACGCCCAGCCAGTGGCCCGACGCGCTCGTCATCGACCCGTGGACCGTCGCCGAGGCGCCGATCGCGATGACGCGCTCGGGTCTGGGAGACCAGCTTTCGATGTTCAGCGCGGCCGCAGACTGGTATCTCGCCGGAGCCGTCGGGTTCGACACGAGTTACTCCGCGACGCCGGTCTCGATGATGCGCCACGATGTCGATGAGCTGGTGTTGCTAGCGCACGAACTTGGATGGGGCGACCAAAGAGCCGTCGACCTGTTGGCGTCGTGTCTGACCGTAGGCGGGCTCGCGATGGGCGTGGCCGGACGAACAGCGCCGTCATCGGGTACCGAGCACTTGGTCAGCCATTTGCTCGAGATGCACGGCGACGCGCTCGGAGTTTCGACGGCTTCGCACGGATCACAGGTGGGCGCATCGAGCGTGTTCGCGTCGCTTGTCTGGCGGCACGTACGACAACGTCTCGCTGACGGTAACGTCCGCGTGGACGCCTCGAACATCGCCAACTACGAGCGCGTCCGTGGCGCTTTCGCTCACCTCGATTCCTCCGGCGCCATGGCCGAGGAGTGCTGGAAGGCATACCAACGAAAGTCGCGGTGGATCCGCCTGCACCTTGACGACATCAACCATGTCCTCGACGAATGGTCCACTCACGAAAGGGAGTTCCACCAGCTCCTAAAGTCACCAGAGTTCGTCGCCGACACCCTTCGTCGCGCGCAAGCGCCCTTGACGTTCGACCAACTCGATCCGGTCCCTGATCTCGAAGTGGTCGTATGGGCGACAACCAACTGCCACCTGATGCGCGACCGGTTCACCGTCGTCGATCTTGCGGACCTTATCGGAACATGGAACCCTGACGACGTTGCTCACCTACTCGCTCAGCAAAGCATGTTGGCGCTGTGAAACGGAACCGCGACGTGGGCCAGTTAGAACTAATATTCGTCGGCACTTGTCTTTGGCGTTTCACCATCGTGCACAGCATTGTTCGATGCAGTACTTTCTTTCACCGAACGTTTCAGATTCCCCCCGCCAAACTGGAAGCACGATGATCAACTTCATCTTCATGTTGACGCACGCCGATAGCACCATCGATGACGCCCTCGACTACGTCGAGGACGTGGCTAACACGGGCCTTCAGTACATCGGATTCAAGGACGTCGGCGCGACACCCCAACGTCAGCGGGCCATCGCGCACGCGGCCCGCGACGCCGGGCTGGCGACGATGCTGGAGGTGGTGTCGACGACTCGAGAGGCAGAGATCGACTCCGTACGTGCCGCGCTCGACGCAGGTGTCGATTGGGTTTTAGGCGGAACCCAACCCGACGCCGTGTTGCCGCTCCTGGCGGGTAGTGCCGTGAAATACTGCCCCTTCCCCGGTCGCGTCGTTGGTCACCCGAGCATCCTCGAAGGGAGTATCGACGAGATTGCGAAGAGTGCTGCGGCGCTCACTGCGAGACCGGGCGTGTTCGGCCTCGACCTCCTCGCGTATCGTCACCAAAGCGCCAATATCGAAGAACTCACCCGGGCCGTCGTTCACGCCTCGTCCGGGCCGGTGATCGCGGCGGGATCGGTCGTGAGGGAAGAACAGATCGCCCTGCTCGCCTCCGCGGGAGCCTGGGGCTTCACGATTGGTTCGGCGATATTCGATGGACTCTTGCCCGGCGCGCCCGATGTCGCAACCCAGGTTCGTCACGTACTTTCGATCGCGGAAACGTCGTGAGTCGCGTTGCGATTGTGCGCCGACGCGCCAATAGCCCTTGGTTGCGTCGTGTTGTTCACCGCCTTGGATTGAAACCATGACGGCGTCAATGGCGGCGCGAGGCAGCCGCGTCGAGAAGGTTCGCCAAGGTCTACTCCAAGATCTCGTCGGTGGCGTGTTGCGCGTTGGGTCCAAACTCGTCAACGAAGAGAGTCTCGCCGCGCGATTCAACGTGAGCCGACTCACGGTTCGAGAAGCCGTTGCCGCGCTCGTCACCGCGGGTTACCTCGAACGACGTCACGGTAGCGGGACGTACGTCGTCGGCCTTCCGGGACCTCGACACGCCCTCAACGTCACGCTCAGTTACACACACATGATCGCGGAAGCGGGAATGAAACCAGGCTTGCAGGTGCTCAGTATCGAGTCGAGCCCAGCCAACAGCGACGAAACGTCGGAGTTGAAACTCGAATCTCACGAGCAGGTGAGGCGACTCGAGAGACTTCGCACCGCCGACGGCCACGCCGTCATCTACTCGATCGACACCCTTCCGGAGTGTTACCTGTCGAGAGTGACCGACAAGCGATTCAGTCGCTCACTGTACGACTTACTTACAAAAATTGGCCACCAGGTGGTGAGCGCAAACGCGGTGCTCGTACCTGTCACGGCCAACAAGCGACTCTCGTCGTTGCTCGGAGTCACAGTCGGCAGTGCCCTCCAGCACATACGTGAAGTTGACTACACCAAGGAGGGAAATCCCATTCTCCGGTCGATGGAGTGGCACGTGCCCGGCGTCTTTGAGCTGAGTGTGAATCGCCGTCCGTGAGTTCGCGACCTCGGTGGGGCTGGCGTTTGCACGGAGTAACGCCGAGACCAGTGGCGCAGGAGGTAGAACTGAACACTGTTGTCTCGGCATGCGCCGGTGTCCGTGAAACGTAGACACGAACGATCGAAAGGGATCGAATGACGAACTCCCCACCTCTCTCGGTGAGCGTGCCCGACGAGAGCCTGAGAGCGGCCCTCACCGACGTGCCGGACAACGTCGAGGTCATCGAGTGGACCATGTCGGGCCCTGCAGCGGTCGACACGATCGACATCGTGGTGCCGCCCTACTTGGGGGGCACCACGATGCTCGCTCAACTCGCGACCGTGAAGACTCGCCTTGTGCAGAGTCAGATGGTCGGATACGACGGCGTCGCAGAGGTACTGCCGCCCGGCGTTGTGTACGCAAACGCGGCCTCGGTTCACGAGACGTCGACGGCCGAACTGACCTTGGCCCTCATCCTCGCCTCACAACGCGGCATTCCCGATTTCGTGCGTTACGCCAGTGAGGGTCGGTGGGTCCCATCGTGGCATGAGAGTTTGGCCGACCGTAACGTGTTGCTCATTGGCTACGGCGGGGTCGGCAAAGCAATCGAGGCTCGTCTCCTCCCCTTCGAGGTGACCGTGACGCGCGTGGCGCTCCGAGCTCGTTCCGACGAGCGTGGTGAGATCCACGGCTTCGAATCACTGCACGATCTCTTACCGTTAGCGGACATCGTCGTGGTCGTGGTACCGCTCACCGAGAAGACGACGCACCTCATCGATGATTCCTTCCTTCGTCGAATGCGCGACGATAGCCTGCTCGTGAACGTCGCGCGCGGCAGCGTGGCCGACACCAAGGCACTGCTCGCGCACGCGAGCGCCGGGCGAATCCGTGTGGCGCTCGACGTCACCGATCCAGAACCGCTACCGGAAGGTCATCCGCTCTTCTCCCTCGCCAACGTCTTGATCTCGCCACACGTCGGCGGCCGGTCGTCAGCGATGCTGCCGCGCATGGCGCGCCTCCTTCGCGAACAGATTGTCCGAATGCTGGCTGGTGATGAGCCGGTGAACGTCGTGTTGCGCAGTTAGTTCGATGCTCATTCGGTGCGTCCCGTGTGGTCCGTCGAACGTTCGCCTCGCGTCCTCGCAAGCCTCATCCTCAGGCAACTCGGTACGTTACAGTTCAGATACCGCCAAATAAAAGGGACCGTGATATGTCAAACGACCGCTCCGCACTGACCTCGATCGAACGCGAAAAGGCGTCCGTCTTCCACTCGTGGTCGGCCCAGGCTTCGATCAATCCACTAATGATCAAAGACGCCCAGGGCGTCTACGTGACCGGCGAAGATGGCACGACCTACCTGGACTTCTCTTCACAGTTGGTCAACACCAATATTGGTCATCAGCATCCTTCGGTCGTACGCGCCATCCAAGAGCAGGCCGGTCTTCTCTGCACCATCGCTCCCCAACACGGCTACGAGGCGCGGTACCACGCCGCCGAGCTCATCCTCGATCACTCCTTCGACGGAGCGGCCAAGGTCTTCTTCACCAACGCCGGCGCCGAGGCGGTCGAGCACGCGGTGCGAATGGCCCGGCTTCACACGGGTCGACAGAAAGTTCTCGCGACCTATCGCAGTTACCATGGCGCGACGTCGACGTCCATCAACTTGACGGGCGATCCACGTCGTTGGCCGAGCGACACCGGTTCATCCGGCGCGGTGCACTTCTTTGGACCGTTCCTCTATCGCTCGGTCTACAACGCCACCACCGAAGAGGAGGAGTGTGCTCGCGCGCTCGAGAGTTTGGAGAACACCATCCGCTTCGAAGGACCCTCGGCCTTCGCCGCCATCATCCTCGAATCTGTTCCCGGTACCGCGGGCATCATGGTGCCGCCGAAGGGTTTCTTGAAGGGCGTCCGCGAGATCTGCGATCGTTACGGCATGGTCTACATCGCCGACGAGGTGATGTGCGGCTTCGGGCGCACCGGCGCGTGGTTCGCGTACCAGGAGCACGACGTGAGGCCCGACCTCGTGACCTTCGCCAAGGGCGTGAACTCCGGCTACGTGCCACTGGGTGGCGTCGTGATCAACGAAGCCATCTCCTCGACGTTCAACGACCGCGTTTACCCCGGCGGTCTGACGTACTCCGGTCACCCACTGGCGTGCGCGGCGGCGGTGGCTTCCATCGAGGCGATGGAGAGCGAACACATCATCGAAAACGCCAAACGGATCGGCGATGAGGTGTTGCGCCCTGGACTCGAAGCGCTCGCCAAGAAGCACAAGATCATTGGCGAGGTCCGTGGTCTCGGCGTCTTCTTCGCGCTTGAACTCGTCACTGACCGAGCCACGAAAGAGCCGCTCGCGCCCTACGGCGCGAGTTCGCCCGCGATGAACGAACTCGTGGGCGCATGTCGGAGTGAAGGCCTGTTGATCTTCAACAACTTCAACCGACTTCATGTGGTGCCGCCGTGCACCATCACCGACGATGAGGCCCGTGAGGGTCTGGCCCGATTGGATCGTGCGCTCGATGTTGCCGACAAGTACTACGTGGGCGCGTAACGACGAACGACCAGGCTTCACGTCGCCACGTCCTCGAATCCGAACGGCGAGTGAGCCCAACAGAGTGAAAGTTGCGCCGTGAAGAGACGTTTCCCGAGGCCGAGCGAACTCGCACCACTCGTGCGACTGAAGACCCCGCAACTGAACGCCACGAAACGTCGTTTGGACAATGCGCTGACAATTGCGGACCTACGCGCCATCGCGAAACGCCGCACTCCGAAGGGCCCGTTCGACTACACCGAAGGCGCCGCCGAGGCCGAGATCTCACTAGCGCGTGCTCGCCAGGCGTTCGAGGACATCGAGTTTCATCCGGGCGTCTTACGCGACGTCTCCATGGTCGACACGTCGTCGACCGTGCTCGGAGGCCCCGTGGCGCTGCCCTTTGGCATCGCGCCGATCGGCTTCACGCGGATGATGCACGCCGAGGGAGAGATCGCTGGCGCCAAAGCGGCCGCGGCGGCGGGCATTCCGTTCTCTCTTTCGACCATGGGTACGACCACTATTGAGGACGTCGCGGCTGCGAGCCCGGGAGCGCGCCACTGGTTTCAGCTCTACCTGTGGAAGGACCGAGAGCGTTCGATGGCGCTCGTCGAACGCGCGGCTCACGCCGGCTTCGACACGCTGCTCGTGACCGTGGACGTACCTGTCGCCGGTGCTCGATTGCGCGACCGGCGCAACGGACTCTCCATCCCACCCCAACTGACGCTCAGTACCGTCGCCAACGCAATCACGAAGCCCGCGTGGTGGTTCAACTTCCTCACCAGCGAGCCCTTGGCCTTCGCGTCGCTCGATCGCTGGCCCGGTACGGTTGGCGAACTGCTCGACACGATGTTCGACCCGACCCTCACCTTCGACGATCTCGCTTGGATCAAACAGCAGTGGCCCGGCAAGCTCGTCGTGAAGGGAGTGCAAAGCCTGGATGACGCCAAGAAACTGGCTACCTTGGGGGTCGACGCCATCACGTTGTCGAATCACGGCGGTCGCCAACTCGACCGAGCGCCCGTTCCCTTCCACCTACTGCCGGAGGTGGTGCGCGAAGTCGGAAAGGACCTCGAGGTTCACCTCGACACGGGCATCATGAGTGGCGCGGACGTCGTCGCGTCAATCGCCCTCGGCGCTACGTTCACCCTCGTGGGGCGGGCGTACGTCTATGGACTCATGGCCGGCGGTCGTCAAGGCGTCGATAGGGCGATCCATATCCTCGCGAGCGAGGTCACTCGCACGATGCGGCTTCTCGGCGTCAAGAACCTTGCGGAGTTGGTCCCCGCGCACGTGACGCAGCTCCAACGATTCGGTCCCCTCTAGACACCGACACCGAATCTTCCCGCCTCGCCGTATGCCGGACGCGCCCCTACGGTCAAGCTTCAGTCCATGTAGGCGCCACCGTTGACAGAAATCGACTCTCCCGTCAGGAACGCGGCGTCGTCCGACGCCAAAAACGCCACGACCTTCGCCACGTCCTCGGGCGTTTCGAGACGAGCAAGTGGTGTCGCGTCGATCCACATCTGTTTCACGAGATCTGGTTCGACGCCTCGGAGCTCAGCCTCCCAAGCCAGTTCACGCGTCTGCATGGCGGTAGCGACGAAACCTGGACAGACACTGTTCACGCGAATGCCAAACGGTGCCAGTTCATAGGCCATCGCCTGAGTGAGTCCCAGCACGGCGAACTTACTCGCGACGTAATCCGCGAGGAAGGGAACGCCCCCTTGCTTTGCGGCCATGGACGCCGTATTAACGATGCTCCCCCTCGTGCCGAGGGCAATCATCGCGCGCGCCGCCGCTTGACCACAGTAAAAGACCCCAAAGGTGTTGACCTCGAAATTGCGCTTGAGGTCCGACGACGAGATGTCCACGAAACGCTGCATCTTGGAGATGCCGGCGTTCGAGACCCAGACATCGAGACGACCGTGTTCTTGGACGACGCCACCTACCAAGGCCTCGCAGGCCGCGGCGTCGGTGACGTCCAGCGCGAGCGCCTGGGCACTCTCGAGAGTGCTCGCGACGCGCTCGGCGCTCGCGAGATCGATGTCGCTCAGCACCACGTGATACCCGCGGCGCCCGAGTTCGGTAGCGATTGCCGCGCCGATGCCCGATCCGGCTCCGGTAACCCCGGCGACTGGCTTTGTCATGATGGACTCCTTGCGAGTAGATGAGAGAACGACGCCGTGGCGTCGTGGAGTTGGAGAAACTCCTGATAACGCTGTTCATACAACGCAACATTTTTAGGCGAAGGCGCGATGATCTCGCCCTCTTCCAACGCGCCCGCCACGTACGACCAGTCGTCGATACGTCCCGTGCCGACGCCGGCGATGACCGCAGCACCGTACGACGCGCCGGGATAGTTGAGAATCGAGATCAGGTCCCGGTTCAATACGTCGGCGAGAATCTCTCGCCACAGACGTGACTTCGATCCGCCGTTCGTCACGCGCGTGTTCGTCAGATTCAGACCGTCCTGCGCGAAGACGTCGACGTGCGATTTGAACCCGTAGGCAATCGCTTCGAGAAACGATCGGTGAATATCACCGCGCGTCGTTCCCAAGTGCATTCCGATCATCACGCCTCGAAGATCGGGGTCGTGTAGTGGCGTCTTCTCGCCGAGGAAGTAGGGCAACGTCAAGAGCGCGCCCGGAGTACTCGTCGCCGCCGCGCCGTCGAGCTCTTCGAGCGGCACCGCGTTGAAAATGGACTGTTCCCAACGCAGTAGTGATCCGCTCGTGGCCATGCACCCGTTGGGTAGCCACTTGCCGGGGATCGGGTGCTTATCGAGGTAGAGCCGCTCGTCGAGAAGAACGTGATCGCTCACGGCCAAGATGTCGCCGGCGCCGCCGAGTTTGATCAGCCCATCACCTTCATTGACGAGACCCGCGCCGTACGCCGAGAGGACGTGATCGGCGCCGCCAACGACGAGCGTGGTCCCGGCTCTTAGGCCCGTCGCCTCGGCGGCGTCGACGCTAATTTCACCCACTACCGTGCCGGGCGTCTTCACCTCGAGGAGCGACGGCCACGCCACGCCCGTCGCCGCTTGTACCTGGAAGATGGGCGTGAAGTCCATGTCGTAGAGACCGCTCTCGAGCGCCCAGTTCTCTTCGACGTGCGCACTGGCGCCCAAAGCGCGAGCGAGCCAGTCGTAGGAGCCTTGCAGCGAAGCGGTCTTGGCCCAGACGTCCGGCTCGTGGCGCGCGAGCCACAACACCGTGGGGGCGAGGGACTGCTGCGACAGGATCGAACCCGTCAGTTTCAGTAGATCGAGGTCGCCGAGCGTCTCTTGGATCTCTCGAATCTCGTTCGTCGCGCGGGCGTCGTTTTGTAACATCGCGCGACGAAGCGGTCGACCCCCTTCGTCAACGACGACGACGGCCGGCACCATCCCGGTCACGGCGACGCCCACGACGGCGACGTTCGTGACGTTGGCCGTCGTCAGGAGCGTTGGAACCAGCGAACAGACGGCGGTCCACCACTGAGCGGGATCCGCCTCAGCCCAGCCGGGGTGGTCACTGTAGAGGTCGACGTCCTTCGTGGCCGACGCCACGATGCCGTGCTCGGGACTGAGTAGTACGGCTTTCACTCCCGATGATCCGAGGTCGATTCCTAAGAGAAGTTCGCCCAACGAATCAGGCACTACGC
This sequence comes from Acidimicrobiaceae bacterium, assembly GCA_003141815.1. Lineage (GTDB taxonomy): Bacteria > Actinomycetota > Acidimicrobiia > Acidimicrobiales > RAAP-2 > RAAP-2. The sequence continues at coordinate 13,955 of PLNQ01000048.1, forward strand.
GCCGCATCGATGAACCGCTTGACTCTCTCGGGGTCCACTTCGTTCCACGTGTATCCGTCTCGCTTCAGATCACTGCCGACGATGCACCCATCGGCGTACTTAAAGTACAGCGCGATGGTGGCCGCCTTTGCGCCGGTGTTGAGAAGCACCGGCACTGAGGGATCGACCGCCTCACGCACATCCGCGACCGTTCTCACGTCGGGCTCGCTCCCGGCCATTGGACCGGACACGAGAATCACGTCAGCGAGCGACGAGACCACGGTCGACTTGGCAATCTGTGCGGGAGAGCGCTGACCAATAGCTGACGCGAACTCTGGGGTGATGTTGGCGAAGATGGCCAGGTCGTCCCTACCGAAGTTGCGTCGGTTTCGGAGAAGCGTCGCCGCGTCGGGGTTCCACAGTCCCATGTCGGACTCCCAGGTACCGGTCACGACTTCGCGCATGAATGACGCACCGCTCCCAACAGCAATCGCGAGCGCGCACTGCGCATCCCAGAGAAAGTCCACACCGTAGGGTCGATCCGATGGTCGACACTCCGTGACAACGCGCGTCATGACGGCTGCCGCTTCGAGTCCCGCGTGCAATTGGTAAGGGCGATCACCTTCGTTGCAGAAGAGCACGGCGTCAAAGCCGCCCTCAAGCAACACGGCGGTGTCGCGCTTTACCTGATCGATGAGTCCCTCGACACCCTCGGCCTGATCGTAGAGCGGCGTTCCGGGTAGTGGTGGCACGTGGGCCATTGCGATGAGGGGCTTGGCCACCTCGGGAAATATCGTGCGAAACCTGGACATCAGTCCTTCTCCTCTTCAAAGGGTTCTACGTGCAACACTTCGACGTCGTGATCCTTGATGCGACGAATGATCGCGTTCTCGGGAGAGGCGTTCGTGATGAGCAAGTCGACAGCGCTGACTGGCGCGATGGTGACGAAGGCCACGCGACCTAACTTCGAGGCGTCCGCCAATACGATTACGCGTCGTCCGGAAGCAAGGGCCGAGCGTTTCACGTCCGCGTCGTCAAGGTTGTACTCAGTGATGCCTTGCGCGTCACTGATGCCAGCCACTCCGAGGAAGACCGTGTCACAGTTCAGGTCTTTGAAGGAACTCTGCGCTCTCGGTCCAATCAAACTCAACTCGCCGAGTCGCAGTACACCACCGGTGACGATGGTCTTCACCAAAGGCTTCGTGCTGAGTTCGGTACTAATGAGGAGCGAACTCGTGATGGCGGTGATCGAGAGATCGTCAGGAATGGCCTTGACCATCTCGTGTGTGGTGGTCCCGACGTCGATGACAACCGTTTCGTTCTCGCGCAACAGTGACGCGGCGGCGGCACCGATGCGCCGTTTCGCGTCGGCCATGTGCGCCGCGCGCTGCAAGATTGGTGGTTCGAACGAACGACTCAGCACCGAGATAGCCCCGCCGCGGGCACGACGAGCCAATCCCTCGACTTCCAAGAAATCGAGATCCCGGCGAATCGTCATCTCCGACGTCCCAAAGAGTGCCGCCAATTCGGCGATGGACGCTTCGCCGTCAACGCGCAACTGTTCGGCGATGGTGGCTCGACGGGTCTTAGAGTCCATCAGGCCACTTTATGTGAATTTTTAACATGATTCAACCGAGAATTGATAGATTTTCACAGTATTTGTCACTTTGTTGACCGAAAGTTACAGATTCGTTCACACGCTGGTTTCGATCTTCGAAACGCGCTCCGGCGCCGATTGAGCGTGGTGTTGCTACAAACCATCGAAGTCGAACCATCCGGAGCACGTGTGCCAGTGACCACCACTGGAGAGAACGTCAACGATGGCTCGCTCCAAGGTGGTCTCTTGCGACAGATCCTTGAGAGCGGTTCCGGGTCTGCGAAAGACGAAGTCGAGCACGTCCTCGTCGTCGTCGAAGTACTCGCTCAACACGTTGAATCGTTGTTGGAACTGCACGATGTTGGAAGACGGACCAAGGAACGTTCGTAGACGCTCGTCCAACATCCACGTCGCGCACGTGGCGAGACGTCGCTGCGGCGTGGGCCACATCTCACCGAGGACCCGTCGAGCTTCGTCCATCGTCTCGTCAAGACGACCGGGCGAGAGATCGGCGCCCTGGGGAATATGAATGCCAAGTGAGTCATCGCCGCGCCGAAATCCAATGCCGAGCGTCGCGGCAACGTGCTCGTCGTACCACGGCACAGGTGAGAGGCTCCCGACGCCCAGCGTGACGCGATGGAACTTCAAACTTCCAATCTGGACCAACTCGCCACGCAACACGGGCAACATCCACCACCCGGCGTCAATGCCGAAGGTCCCCCACTTTCGCCGGTGCGTCGCGCAGTGTCGCGCGAGCACGTCGAACGTTCGATCGATAACGTTTTCGGGCGCGCCCTCCGCGACGAAGAATTCCTTTGCGCCTTCGTAACCGAGGGCGAAGAGGTACATATAGAACAGTCGACCGCTCGGTCCCGCTTCGTCCAAGTCGGGCCAGATGGGAATGGGCGCGTCGATACTGCCGCGTTGGAGTTCTACTTGTGTGAGCAAGGAAGCGAGCAGGCTCACCCACTCATCATCACGTCGAAACTCGTCCCAGTGTTGGGCGACCTCGGCGACGTCGTCACTGGCGATGTTCAACCACTCCAGCGTCTCAATGAGACTCTTCGACTCGACGTGGCGTACGCGATCGATGGTTTCGCCTGTTGCCGGCGCAAGGAACGAGCGCATCTTGGCAAGTGTTGAGGTTACGTCAGTCATTCGTCAACGTCGAGCGGACGATAGTGCACTCCCATGGCGGCGAGACGCTCTACATGTTCTTCGAGGCGCGGACGAAAGTCAGTCTCCGTCGACGCCGTACCCCAGACCACTTCACTGAAGGCCGCCAAGCGCGGAAAGGCCATGTAGTCGAGGTGGTCTCGCGTGGTGATGTACTCCGACCAGAGTTGGGCCTGCGCGCCGCGAACGTGATGCGCGAGTTCGGGGTCGAGATCCGGTGGAACGACCGAGAAACCGTAGACCTTCTCCCACGTCGTGGCGAAGGGCGCCGGCGCGAGCGCGACGGGTTCGTCGGGGCTGAGACTGTTCAGCCAGTCGAAGTAGAGAAACTGCATGGGCGCCATGACGACGTCCAATCCTCGCTTCGCCGCTTCGACGCCTTTGGCCGAACTCCGCCACGAAACGACCACCATTCCCTTTGGAACTTCGGCGTCGAGCACCTCATCCCACGCCAGGACTTCGTGGCCCTCTCGCTCAAGAGCCGAGGCCATCCGCTTCGTGAAGAGACCCTGCAGTTGGCGAGCTTCGTGGAATCCGTGGTCGCGCATGACGGACTGGGCGTCGGAGCTCTGCTCCCACTCAATCGTCGGGCATTCGTCGCCCCCGATGTGCACGGGAGAGTCGGGAAAGAGACTCGCCACGTAGAGGACGACGTCCTCGGCGAATTCGAGTGACCTTGGGCCCACGCTCAAGACGTGATCGGAGATCCCCCAGCGAGTCCACACCTCTAGCGAGTCCGTGACGTTGCCCAGTTCGGGGTACGCGGCGATGGCCGCTTGGGCGTGACCGGGCAGATCGATCTCGGGGACGATCTGCACGAATCGTTTTGCTGCGTGGTGACGAATGGATTCGAGATCGCTCGCGCTGTAGAAACCACCGTGTGGCGTGTCGTCGTCAACACCATCGTCTTCGTGACCCACGGGCGACGAGCGGCGCGTCGAACCGATCTCGCTGAGCCGAGGCCACGACGGGATCTCGACGCGCCAACCCTGGTCGTCGTTGAGGTGAAGGTGTAGTCGGTTGAGGCGATGCGCCGCCAACAGATCGATGAGGCGACACACCGTCTTGACGTCGAAGAAGTGCCTCGACACGTCGAGATGAAGACCCCGCCACGCGAAGGCTGGCCCGTCTTGAATGACGACGCACGGCACTTCAATTGACGCCACGGCGCTCGGCACGTCAGACCAGAGCGACGCCGGACCCAGTTGACGAAGTACCGTCAGTGCGTACGCCACGCCCGCGGGCGAACTCGCCTCAACGCGCGTACGCGCGGCGACGCTGATTTGAAAGGCCTCGACGTCGAGTTCGGGCAGTCCGAGAATCTCGACGTCGCAGGCGTCGCCCTCGCCCACCAACTCGACCGACCAGCCAATACTCTTCTCGAGATCGGCGCCAAAGGTCTTAGCGACACCTCGCCACTCTTCGTCAATCGATATCCGAAGGGGCGACTGCCAGGCGACGGTGCCCGACAAGTACTCGATGAACCGAGGACTAGGAATCAGACCACGCGTCACTGCGCCTTCACCGCAAAACAAGCCGCTCGGTGCGTGGGTGAGAGTCGCACCATCGGGGGCGTGTTCGCCCAACACACGTCCATCGCGAGGGGGCAGCGAGGAGCGAAGCGACATCCCGGACCGGGATCGATGACCTTAGGTGGTTCACCGAGGTCCTTCTCGCCTTCGATCTCCGCGAGAGGGAGCCGAGGGTCGGGCGCCGTTGCCATCAAAAGTTGCGTGTAAGGGTGCTGGGGTGAGCTGATGACCTCTTCGGTGAGACCCTCTTCCGCGATGCGTCCGGCGTAGAGCACGATCATCCGATTCGCCACGTAGCGCGCGCTCGCGAGGTCGTGCGTTATGTAGAGCAACGAGACGCCTTCACGGTCGCGCAACCCCTTCATCACGTTCAAGAGTCCGACGCGAATCGAGACGTCGAGCATGGACACGGGTTCGTCGGCCAAGATCAAGGACGGATTCGACGCGAGCGCCTGGGCGAAGCCCAGTCGTTGACGCTGACCACCGGAGAGTTCGTGAGGGTACCGGCGCAGCACGTCCGCGCCGGGGGTGAGTCCCACGCGTTCAACGAGCGCCACCGCCTCGTCGTGGCGAGCGGACTTCGCGACGTCGGGTCTGTGCAACTTGAGGGTTCGCAGCAAGCTGTGACCGACGCGAAGTACTGGATTGATGGAACCGAAAGGGTCCTGAAAGACCATCGGCATTCGTCCGCGCACGGAGCGACTGGACTGTTTACTGATCGTCTCATCTTCGAAGATGATCGATCCGTGCGAGGGCTTGTAGAGCCCCGCGAGTACGCGAGCGATGGTCGACTTACCCGAGCCCGACTCGCCCACCAGCGCCACGATTTCGCCCGGCGCCACCTCGAAGGACACCTCGTCGAGCGCGTGCAGTTGTCCGCGCGAGCGAAAGCCTCCGACGCGAAAGTACCTCGAGAGATTCTCGACCTTGAGAACGGCCTCGCTCACGCCGGCTCCAAAGGATTGACCAAGTGACAACGAACGGCGCGCGTGCCCTTCGTGACCAGCTCAGGCTTTGTCGTTCGACAGACGTCCATCGCGAAGGAGCAGCGAGGCGCGAAGAGACATCCCGCGGGTGGGTTCACCAGTGTCGGGGGCGTCCCGGCGATGCCCGTTAACGCACGCGGCTCTCCGAGCAGCGAAGGAAACGCGTCCATCAGGCCTTGGGAGTACGGATGCTGCGGTCGGTCGAATACCTCGCGCGTGGTGTCGAGCTCCGCGACCTCGCCGGCGTACATTACGGCGAGACGGTCCGAGAAGTGTGACACGACACTCATGTCGTGCGTGACGAAGAGCACGGAGAATCCGAGTTCGTGACGCAGGGTCTCGACTTGTCGCATCAAAGAGCGCTGCGCCACGACGTCGAGGGCCGAGGTCGGTTCGTCCATGATGACAAGCTTGGGCTCGAGGAGGAGTGCCATGGCGATCATGGCTCGTTGGCGCATGCCGCCGGAGAGTTGGAAGGGGTAACTCTTTAGGTGCACGATGTCAATGGAGACCATGGCCAGCACTTCGGCGGAGCGCTGAGCGATTCGTTTGTCGTTCCAGTCCGTGTGAGCCCGACAGGCGTCAGCGAGTTGTGCTCCGATTGAGAGCGTCGGGTTCAACGCGTTCATCGCACTCTGCATGACGACCGAGATGTCGCGCCAACGATGACAGCGAAGCTCTTCGGGCGTCAACGACGTGAGGTCCAC
>PLNQ01000177.1 GCA_003141815.1 Acidimicrobiaceae bacterium
TTGCGTCGTAGATAGCGTTCTTTGAGTCGAAATAGGCGTACACCGTTGGCGCAGTGATTCCCGCCCGACGGGCCAGATCCCGGAGCGACAAGCCAGCCAGGCCCTCCTCTTCCACCAGTGACCAGGCAGCATCGATGATCGCATCTTGAGCGGCACGTCGTCGGGCTTCGCGCCAGTCGGCTATCTCTGCAGTATTAATCATTGTTCGTAATACTTGCACACTGTTAAAGTTCCGTCAAGTGCTGTTGGCGCCTTTGTCCAACCAATTTCTCGTCAACGCGTCCATGTGAATCAATCGGCGAAAGGTCGTACGGCGCGGTTGGCGACTTAGGCATAGTCTTCGTCGTCATTCGACTTCCATCGCCGTTCGAGCCAAAAGCGCCTTACGATTGCTTAATCCTGTAAAAAATCAATCTCCAAGGATCTCTGTGAAAGTTGAGTGATCCGCGTGTTCGTTGTCCTTCTGCTCCTCGTGATGGTGTTCATGGGCACTTCGATCTGGGCAATCGTCGACGCGGCGTCAAAACCTAAAGAGGCGTTCGTCTCCATCGGATCGACCAAAAGTACGTGGATTACGCTCATTGCCGTCTTCACGTTGTTCTTCGCCCTCGTCGGATTCTTTTTGGCGCTCACGTACCTCTTCTCAATACGACCAAAGATGAAGAACAGTTCGAAAGGTACGTTGAAGGCTTCACCTCCAGCCACGAATAGTCAAACGAGGGTCTCGTTCATCGCCTGGTTGCTCGTTGGTGCTGCCTTCGCCATGGTCTTCCTTGGTGCTTTCACCATCGGAATCTTCTTCATTCCCGTGGTGGTCGTTGGCACCGTCTGGCTGGTTCGCAGACCAAGGTCCAAACGCGGCCTTCCGGGGCTTTTCGCAGGGCTTGGACTTCCACTGTTCTTCGTTGCGTACTTCAATCGCGGCGGTCCGGGCACGGTGTGTTCACAGAGTCAAAACGCTTACGGGATTGTCCACAGTTGCACCCAAGAGTTGAGCCCGTGGCCGTGGCTCATTGGGGGAGCGTTTCTCATCGTCGTTGGGGTTGTCGCGTTTATGTTCACCTCACGTTCGAACTCGGCCCGGCATTGCACTATCTGCGCGGAATCACTTAGTCCCGAAGCCAAGGTTTGTACCCATTGTGGAACCCGTTCTGATGAATTCACTGAGGCACTCTGAGATTCCGCGTGACGTCACGGTCATTGCAAATGTCAGCATTTGCGTCAGCAATTACTCTGGACGAAAGCGACTCGTGGTGAACGCCAAAGAACGTACATCCTTGTGAAATCGGATGTGTCGTTCCGAGACGAACATCCTTGAACGCTAAAGAGTGGCATGACTCGCAAGGGGTCACCGGTTCAAGACCTCTACGGCCCACTTTCCAATGAGCTCGCACACTCCACGGCCCGTCCCTTGATGCACCTTCAATTGTCGTTGATCGAAAGTTCGCTGTATAGGTACGCGGCCTGCTCATCGAGCGCACGTTCACTTAGCCTCGATCCCGGAGCGACCACGTCGAATCCGTGAAAGGTACGTGCAAAGTGATGCAGTTCCACGGTGTTCCCCGCTTCAAGCAGCCGCGCGGCGTGCGCAATAGCTTGGTCGCGTAAAGGGTCGACTTCCGCCGTCATGATGTACGTCGGTGGAAGGTTCGAAAGATCGTTGGCGCGAGCTATCGAGGCGTACGGCGAGACGTCACCGTTACTTTCGCTCAAGTACGTCGTCCACATCTTTTGGGTACGCTCACCGTCCCACGGTTCACAGCGGTGGTATTCAAGCATCGAATGGGTCGATGCCTCGTTGTCAGTTGCGGGATAGATAAGGAGCAGCGTCTTGAGCGGCGGTTCACCCTCATCGCGAACACGCAGAGCGATCCCGGCCGCGAGAGCCCCTCCTGCGCTGGCGCCCCGACGCCAATTCTGGTGGCGTTCACGCCAAGAGAAGTCGACGCACGTCGCAGCCACGCGAGGGCCGCGACGCCGTCGTTGACGCCATTGAGACGGTGCTCGTCGCCGGCAACGTTCGAACGCCCGATCTGGGTGGGAAGTCAATCACGACGGAGATGACCGACGCTGTTGTCGCAATCTTGAAGATGAACAGAGCCGACCGTTGACCGCACGCCTCACCCGGCGGACCCGGGGGCCCGACGCGATGGTCCTTCTGTTGACAACGGTAAGGGATTCTCAGGTCGAAGTGGAATTTAGAACGTACGGGCGATGAACATCGCTGGGGCCCGCTCTTCCTTAACTGTCGTCGGAGACGCCAAAGTGGAGTTACTCAGTTCAGAAGTATCTCACGTTATGAGCCAGAGAATCGTTGCAGCGTTTGCGCAGAGGGGAATTCAACCACGTTCCTTCGTGGTCTTCCAGTCCGCAAACTCTGCGCATCTACTCGCGGGCATTTACGGCGCTCTTCTCGGAGGCTACGCAGCCGTCGTCATCAGCGAAAAACTCAGCGATCGAGAGGTGAACGACATGCTCGAGGATCTCCCGCATTCGCTCGTCGTTTCGGCCGAGATGCTGGAGGAGTTCGCGAAGTCGAACCAGCCAGATTCCACTGGGCTGTCTCAACGGTTCTGTAGTCGACCGGTTCATTTCACGTCGGGTACCTCGGGCAAACCAAAGGGAGTGTGGAGTGGTTGGCTGACGAGCGACGACGCAGACGCTCTCGCCAGTGAAGAGCGTGACGCGTGGCATCTCGCTAAGGCCGACGTCCATCTCGTCAACGGACCCTTGAGCCACTCCGCGCCATTACGTTTCGCCCTTCATACGTTGCTGAACGGTGGAATGGTTCTGGTTCCGCCGCGATTCGACGTTGAGAACGTGATCGCCATCATCGAAAGTGGCCTCGCGACCACGACGTTCATGGTACCAGTCCACTTACAGAGAATCCTGGATACTCGTCCACCGAAACGGAGTTCGATGCGCCTGGTCGCGCACGCTGGTTCGTCCTGCGCTGATCGAGTGCGTCTGGCGGCAATTGAAGCGTTTGGCGTTGACGCGCTTGTTGAGTTCTACGGATCGACTGAAGGTCAGTTCACACTTTGTCGAGCCGCGGAGTGGCGCGAACATCGTGGGACCGTCGGACGGGCTCGGCCCGGACGTGAACTGAACATAGATAAAGGCGGCCGGATTTGGTGTCGGGTCCCTCCATACGCGCGTTTTGAATACTGGGGCGACCCTGAAAAGTCGAGTGCCGCGTGGCGAGGAGACTGGCTCACCGTGGGAGACGTCGGACGCCTTGACGAGCTTGGATATCTTTACCTCGAAGGCCGCCGGACTGATCTGATCATTTCTGGCGGCGTCAATGTCTATCCTGCGGAGATCGAGCGGGTCTTGTCCGAACTGCCCAGCATCGTGAGTGTCGTCGCCTTTGGCATTGACGACCCGCAGTGGGGCCAGCGAGTGTGCGTCGCCTACGTCGGAAACGTGAGCGATGGAGAAGTCCTGCAGTACTGCCACGACAATTTGGCGCCGTACAAGCACCCGAAGTCCATTGTCAAGGTGACGGAACTGCCCCGAACGCACACCGGCAAAATCAACCGAAGCGCACTCGCGAACCTGGTTCGGGACTGACTCCCGCCCGGAATGTTGGCATTGAGCGAAGCGACCTCAATCATCGCAACTGTTAATTACGCACGAGGGCTTCTGGTTCAGGGCTCGAATGGCCCGGAATAGGGAGTCCTTCGAAGTGTTAAGAATCCTTAAATGTGGATGAGTACCATCAGCGAGACTCGCGCGCGACAGTGCGTGACCGTATTTCCGGAAGATCATTGAGTCCTTGGGGCGTTTCAGCAATCTGGTGCACCGCGCAATGACGAAAGTTCGTCGAAAGTGCCCCGATGGTTGAATTCGTCCAAAGTATGATTGGTGTTGCAAGGACTTGAGGGGATTCCATGACCGAACTTCTTCCGAATGCACCAAGGCCCAATCCTCCGACCGCGATCGCCACCCGTACTCCCGCCAGTGGCGCCTGCAAATGCTCGCGTACCACGTGCTGGCACCAGCGCCAGTGCCGCTCGAACGGCGTCGTCCGAATCCTTCGCGTCGCAAAATTGAATGAGGACGTTGGCAAGTCTGTCGTTCTCTGCCGCGAGTGTGCGGCGCCCACTCAACGAAATCGCGTGGCTTAGTTACATCTCGCCTCAATCCATCGATTCCACTCGCGCTTGACGTTCGTAATTTTGCTCGTTAGCGCCGCATGACTCCGTTGAAAGACGCGCAAACCTTCGCCAGTCGTGCGCACTGAACCAGAGCACCGGGCCAAACGACACCACACACATAATTTCGTGCGGAACGGTTGTTTTGGAAGAAATTTAGCGAGTTAGCCGTACTTACGGTAGCTCCTTGCGCCTTGAAGTTGGGCTGACCTTGTGAACGTGTTGTCGTCAAGTTGACATTACTAAATGATGATTGTCTGCGCTGTGATCGCGTTGTCGTCAAATTGATGTCAACTGAAAAGTATTTACCTCCAACTTTGGGAGAGAACTAGGGGCAAGTGACTCATGATGAAGTTGGAGGGCCTTGTGCATGAGCATGGCACGGAGTCTGTGCGATCGGCACACTTTCCCAATGGTAGGGATCGACAAATCGTGGCAATTGAGCCTCATGTCCGTCACGTGGCACGAGAGCACGCGACGAGGTCATCGTCGACTCTCCTTACATCCCGCAACTCGTACTCACAAAATCTCGACCCGGTATCGCCATGACGATGTTGAAATCGTCGGGCACGACTACTTCGACGCGCCAGCCAGATGACGGCGTCCTTGACTCTTCGAAGAGGATTCAGTTCTACTCGCAACTCTTTTCGATCTTGGCGGTCACTGTCTACGCGGTGTCGCTGTTCAGTGACGCTCATACCCCTGCTGGAACTTCGACCTCCTTAACCAGTTGGCTGGGGCGAATCGCGACCCTGTCACCCGTCCTTCCGATCTACTTTCGGGTTCGCCAACGCGCGGCGCTTCGAGGCGCGTGGTTCATCATGGGGCTTGGCGTCCTGTTCTTTAACGTCGCAAGCCTTCTCGACTCGATCCCTCTCAATAACGTGACTCGAGTTGTGACGCCGACGCTTCGCGACGTCGTGTTCGCGTTCTCCTACCTCGCGATTGCCGTCGCGGTGGCTGTCGTGATGCAGCAATCATTCGGACCTCGAGCCAATAGTGTGCGACTGGACGGGATAATCGCTGGTCTGACCCTGGCGTCGTTGGTGTCCATGTACTGGTTCAAGCAGAACATCGAACTTAGTGGCCGGCCTCTAATTGCGGAACTTAATATCTACAATCCAATACTCGTGATGGCGCTATTGGTTCTCCTCCTCGCGGGACTCGTTCCCAAGCATTTCCGTTCCGACGCGACGACCTCGTTTCTCATCGTTGGACTTACCGCCTTTGCGGTAAGCGATGTTATTCAGTTGAATCACGCAGTATTTGTCTCGTCGTCTTTTAATGCGTTGGTCAGCGCGTCACGTCCCGTCGGACTGTGTTGCATCGCCTTGGCCGCCTGGCCCCGGATCGATCGACGCACTGAGGTGAGGGGCTTCCAGGTTGCTCCGCGTGGCCTCAACTTCATTCCGGTCATTTTTGGGACGCTGTCGGTCGCGATTCTCGCTGTCTCCGTGGTCCGGACCATTTCGGAGTCAACGCGGTTCATGGCCCTCGCGTCGCTCATGTTCGTGATTACTCGTATGGTCATGACTCAGGGTGAAGTTCGTCAACTGGGAAAGTCGAATTTTGTCGAGGCAAGGACCGATCACGTCACCGGGTTGTCCAATCGCCGAGCGTTCTTGGAAGATGGCGAGTCAAAACTCGCCTCACTCAAGCCTTCCGAACAACTCGGCATCGTGCTGATTGACCTCGACGGATTCAAGGAAGTAAATGACTCGATCGGGCACGCGTACGGCGATGAGCTTCTGAAAATTGTTGGTCAACGTTTCGCGAAACGAGTAGCCGAGCGAGGCTCGGTCGCGCGCGTAGGTGGTGACGAGTTTGCTTACACCTTCGTCATCGGGGCCGACCTGGATCCGACTGCCTCGGCCAAGGAGTTAGCGTGGACACTTTCCAATCCCGTGTCGCTCGATGGCACGAATGTTCGTGTAAACGCGAGCATCGGCGTTGCAATTTGGCCTCAACACGGCGTGACGCATGCCGAGTTGCTTCGTAGCGCTGACGTTGCGATGTACGAAGCGAAGCGCAGCCATGTTGACGTGTGCGTGTATCGCGACGAGATTGATGTCAACAGCAGAGAACGTCTTTCATTGATAAACGAATTGCGAACAGCGATCGAACGGCGTCGCCTCACGTTGCACTTCCAACCAACGCGCGACCTACGAACCAACGAGGTGCACGGCGTTGAAGCTCTCGTGCGCTGGGAACACCCGACGTTGGGTCTCTTGCAACCAGACCAATTCGTTCCTCTCGCGGAGCGGGTGGGACTCATCGTTCCACTGACGCGAACGGTACTTGACTTGGCAATGGCTGAACTCGCTCGCCTTGATCGAAGTGGACATTCACTGAAGATGAGCGTGAACATCTCTCGGTGGGATCTGATGGATCAGCACTTACCGCCGTCCATTGACCGCATGCTCAAATGGCACCACATCGCGGCGGACCGGATCACCCTGGAGGTCACCGAGTCGAGCCTCAGCCAAGACCCGGCTCGCGCAAAGGAGAGTCTCGAGAGATTGAGATTGGCGGGGGTTAAAGTCTCGATTGACGATTTTGGCGTCGGGTATTCTTCCATGTCCCAACTTCTCGAACTTCCAGTGGATGAATTGAAGATTGACAAGTCCTTCATATTGGCGCTCAACTCCGACCGCCGTGCGATCTCGCTGATCCGCTCGATGATTGAAATGTCTCGGGCGCTCGGTCTGGTCGTCGTCGCCGAGGGGATCGAAAACGCGGTGAACTTCGAATCACTTAGGAAAGTGGGCGTCGATATCATCCAAGGTAACTTCGTGTCGCTTCCACTGACCAGTTCGCAATTGGATGAATTCCTTTCGAACGAAGTGCGTGGTGCCGATATTGCCACAGGCTTTCAAGAAATCGTCACTGAGCGTCACAAGTCGCGCGGCCATCTGCGCGTCGTGTAACGCCAATTCATTCGACGCTACGTTTCCGATTGCTCGCGTCAAACCAACGCCGAACATCATTCCTGGGAAACCACTAGATCGAGCCGCGTTGTGGAACCTTCAGGACATCCGATCGTCCGTGGAAGTGTGATGAGTGAGTTGCGGCACTCCCGAGTGCCGAATCCTCTTCCGCTATAACTACCGTCTTTACATTCGCGAGTGCGCGACCTTTCGACGACTAGGTCGACGGCTGTTCCGGGTGAGATGGGGGAGGACCGAGAGCCAAGAGGGCAGCCCTCCGAGCAACGATCGCGTTGCCGATGGCCGTCTCGAGCGTAAGTCGAGCCGTTCTACGTTGCGTGTTCGTCGTCGCGCTCGCTAAAGGCTGGGCGTAAACCGCCTGGGCGGCGGTGGCGGTCGCTCGAGAGGCGACGTTCGCGGCTTGGATGCCAATCACGTACGCGACGCCGTTGTAACCAGCGGGCGGCGGCGGGACGCCCGCAGAAGTGATCGCGGTGACGCGAGCGTTAATGTCAGTGCTCAAGGCACTTTCGAAGTTGGTCCGTGCAGTTTGACGCAGGGCTTCGGTGGTCTCCAGCCAGGCGACGACATCAGCATCGTGGTCCGAGATTCCCGCCCCGGCATTGCTCCCGAAGTCCTGGACTCCGCGTTTGAGCCGTTCGTTCGTGGTCCCCTTCGGCGAGCAACGATGGCGCCCGGCGCGGGGCTCGGACTAACCATCGTTCGTTCCATTGCCGAATCGCACGGCGGGTCGGTTTCACTTCACAACGTGTCCGGCGGTGGTGCCGAAGTCACGCTCCTCTTGCCGGCGCACTAGGACGCGAGCGAGACCAGCGACGCCAGCAAATCTCTCGACGTACGCCAGACTGTAAATACTTGCGTCAACTTCTCCCGCGCATGGCGGCTACCGCGGATCGAGGCAGACGAAACACTTGTGCGAGCCCCAACCAAACGTAGGACCACCTCGTCCTCGAGGAAGAACTGCCAACTCGTGCATTTCTAGAAACAACCACGCGGTAAGAAGCGCCAGCGATCAAACCGCACGCGAGGGCGACAGTGTGCTCTACGCCGTCAATGCCGGGTGCGATCAGGGCCGCCGCGACGAGAGCGAGTGTGAGAAGCCACGTGCACCGTTTCATTCGGATCGCGACGAGCAGACACGCGCCCACGGCGGTCGTCGCGGCGGACGGACCCGTGTCGAGAGCGTGGGCGAGTGCGGGCGTGAGACCAAACACACTCCCGTGGACCGCGTTCAGCAAAACGAAGGCGACAAGTGAGGAACCGAAGTGGCCGACGGTTGCCACCATGACTGTCAACCATCGACCGATAATCATTTCGCCCAGACCGAACACGATCAAAATTTGTCCACTCGCAGCCCACACTGGCAAGTAGGGCGTAGGAAGGAACAGGGACATGGGAAGGCGCGCCAGCTCACTCTTGAGGGGTAACGAAGCGTAGACAGCTCCAGAACGCCAGAGTTCGGGACTCAAGATATGAAAATGCAACAGGACCGCCGCGAAAGCAGTTGCGCTAGCCAGGCTGATGCCAAACCAAGGTCGAGCCCCCCCTTTTAGTTGGCGACGGGCTATCACCATTAAGTTACTCAACTCTTTTTTCGGCGAAACGTTGGGAGTGACGTACGCGGAGGGCAAATCATCAACGTGCACGTCACTTCTGCTCACGCCGGGGGCGGTGCTCATCGACATGCTTGCTCTGCGTGAGGGTTTCGTGACCTCGAAAACATCCCGCGTGATCCCGTGACGGTGGTCATCTCTCGTGCGGTGATCGTCATCTCGACATCGTCCTCGCTTAGCTCAGGTGCGACATTACAGACACTATGGCCCTTCGCTTCACGTGACGTCAAGAAACTTGACATCGCCATACGAAAAATGACGGGGGAGTTCATCAGGCAACCCCATGACAGGATCACGGACCTTCCGCTACGGGTCTCCAAACCAGTACATTGTCTTCTCAAGAAGTGACCGCTGCGTGGGACTCTCGGCGGTCATCTTGGTTAAGAACCACCACGCCCCGGTTATGCAAAGCGCGACCAACGGACTCAGGAAGAATCCAAGCATGTCCGAAAATTTCAGGACTTTGGCCGTTCCGTCTCCGTAGAGGTTGATTAGGTCGACTATTGCGGCAACAACATTGACCGCGAGGCCCGTGATGACGAGGGCTCTTGCTCGATCCTGGTAACGGTCAATCATCGTTCCAACTTTCCCTAATTCGATTATCCGCGTCGCTTCTCGGTTGGCTAGGAACGACCCGCCGGTACTTGGTGGCAAACCTATCGGGTCGGGCCTCCGACACCAGAGCTCTAGCAGTCAAGGGTTCGTGCACGAGCACGTTGGCGATGGAGTCGTCACTCGATCCAGAATCGATTCACCGTACTTCCGTCAATCGAAACGAGCACCGAGTCAAAGACTCCTCCACATCGCTGGATAACTTTCGCCGAACCATCG
This sequence comes from Acidimicrobiaceae bacterium, assembly GCA_003141815.1. Classification (GTDB taxonomy): domain Bacteria; phylum Actinomycetota; class Acidimicrobiia; order Acidimicrobiales; family RAAP-2; genus RAAP-2. Next base: position 9,550 of record PLNQ01000177.1, read on the forward strand.
TTGTCAACGACGGCTACAGGGGAATATCCTTCGGGCGATGGAGTCGACGGACCGATCTAGCCTCTCCAGGTATTGCCGGTAGCCTGACGCTCTCGTCGCGTCTCATCTACGATCTCGGTGCCAAAACTCGACGGGGCCAAGTTGAAACATGCCACGACCGGAGGAAGATGGAAATGTTCGCAACGATGAAGAGCGCTCGCGGGTGGCGCACGACCAGGGTGGCCGCGGCCGCGATTGCCGCGACGGTCCTGTTCGGCGCGATGGCGCTGCTCGCTCCGTCCACCGCCGTTGCCAAGACGGCATCGAACACCTTCACATTCAAGGGTGCCCACAGCGGGACGCTCGAGCTCACGCCCTCGTCCATGAACTGTTCCTTCGGGAAGTCGTACAACGGGAAGTCGTACCTGGTGACCCTCTCCCACATGAAGGGCACCATCTCCGGCGCGGGGACGGGTCCCTGGGCCATGACGGCCTACGTCTCGAAGCAAGGAAAGACCCACGTAGTGAAGGCGAATGTGCACTCGCTCACCGATACGTCGTTCCAGAGCAACGCGGTGCCGATCATCGCCTTTGACGAGACATCGGGCACCGTAACCGACAACGGATCCACGGGCTCAATAAGTATCTCGGTTGAGTATCACGCCGTCGGAAGCACTTCCTATAGCGGCTCAACCACGATTACCGGTAGCTGGAACTGCCCGGAGGGACTCAACCTGGGCTGACGAGCGGAGGCCGCAACGGCGTGCACCAGAGCGCGACTTGACCGCGGCGGGCCCGTTTGACGCGAAGTCACTCTGGCTGAGGGGCGGACCGACACCTAGGCATCCCGAAGCGACAGCCACCAGTGTTTGGCAGCAGACCTGTTGCGTCGGGTCTCCGACACGAGAAATATCGGGTACCTTCAGTCCCACTTCACGATAAAGCGCGTTAAGCACCAGCGCGCTAGCTACCGTGACTCCCAAATGGTGCGCAATGATGACGAGTTCTTCGACAAGCTCGTCGATCAAGATGCGTCGCTCGTCGTTGTCGTTAGCGGCGTCCCACGCTCGGATGTTTGTTTCGACACCAGTTGACGGAATGTCATCTGGCGGATACCGTTTGGTAATTCTGCCGGACTGTCGAGAGGAGCCAGTGATATGCCCTACATCAAAGTTGAGGACGGTACGGAGCTTTATTACAAGGATTGGGGCGATGGCCAACCGATCGTGTTCCACCACGGTTGGCCACTCAGTGCGGATGACTGGGACGCGCAGATGATGTTTTTCGTGCAGCACGGGTATCGCGTTATCGCTTATGACCGTCGCGGCCATGGCCGTTCGACCCAGACTTCGGGCGGCCACGATATGGACACCTACGCCGCTGACGCCGCCGTCGTGGCCAATCATCTCGACCTGCGCGATGCCGTCCACATCGGTCACTCGACCGGGGGCGGCGAGGTTGCTCGCTACGTAGCACAGCACAGTGCTGGCCGGGTGGCCAAGGCGGTTCTCATTAGCTCCGTGCCACCACTGATGCTGATGACCGACGCCAACCCGGGTGGGCTACCCATCGAGGTCTTCGACAGCTTACGAGAAGGCACCGGCTTCAACCGTGCTCAGTTCTATATCGATGTCGCTGCCGGACCGTTTTACGGTTTTAACCGGCCGGGGGCGACGGTGTCAGAGGGCGTCATACGGAACTGGTGGCGCCAAGGAATGATGGGCGGCGCCAAGGCTCACTACGACGGCATCAAGGCGTTCTCGGAGACCGACTTCACTGAGGACCTGAAGGCAATCGAGGTTCCCACATTGGTGATGCACGGTGACGACGACCAGGTCGTGCCGATCGCCGATGCGTCCTTGTTGACGATCAAGTTGCTCAAGAATGGCACGCTGAAAGTGTATCCGGGCTATCCACATGGCATGTGCACGACCCACGCCGATGTCATCAACCCGGACCTACTCGCCTTCATCCAGTCGTAACCCGACTCGTTGGCTGAGGCAAGGTCGCGGCCGCGTCTGCGACGGCGAGATGGGCAGCGTGCAGTTTGCGACGGGTCTCCGACACCAGATCGGTTCATTCCGCTAACCGCCCGTGCTTGGTACCAGACCTGTTACGTCGGCTCTCCAACACCACAGGTTTGCTACCAGCATGTAGCCCGACCTCTTCAAGAGTGACCAGAATTGGTGGTGCGCCCGCGACTTGCACCGTTAATCGGTCGGGATAAAAGTGAACCAAATCAACCAGATCTTCGACGAGGTTCCGTCACTCGGCCACAGTCGCCTCCTCCCAGATGGATTCAAGGTCTAACTCCGGAAGGAACGTTGTTACGTGACCGAATTGGTCTACGGCAATTTCGGCCGCTTGATTCCTTCGCTCCAATTCACCAATCTCACTTTGCTACGGCGTCGGCGCGCGCGCCGAGGGCGTAGGCGCCCACGACTCCGGACGACGAGCCGAGCCCTGGACTCACTACGTACGCCTCGATTTTGCTCGTGAGTACGTCCTTGGCGATATAGCCCGCGACCAGGTCGCGTGTTTTTACCCGAACCTTGTCTAACAGACCGTCGACCCTCATGACGCCGCCGCCGAGGACGATGACCTCAGGCGAGGCAATCATGATGATGTTCACCATCGCGAGAGCGAGGTAGTCGCTTTCGAGCTCCCACGCGGCGTGCTCGGGCGCGAACTGGTCACCGGTACGGTTCCAGCGACGATTGACCGCGAGACCGCACGCGAGGCCCTCTAAGCAGTCGCCGTGCGTGGGACAGGTACCGGGGAACTCGTCGCCGCGTTGGCGAGGGACGAACATGTGACCGAATTCGGGGTGCAACAGACCGTGCAACGGCTCACCGTCCACGATGAGTCCGCCCCCGATGCCGGTGCCAATCGTGACGTAGACCGCCACTCGACGACGTTGCGCCGCGCCCCAACTCCACTCGGCGAGACCCGCCGCGTTGGTGTCGGTATCAAAGCCAATCGCGATCGAGTCGAAGCGCGCGGTGATGGCGTCGCGCCAACTGACTCCGCGCCAGGCCTCCTTGGGCGTCGAGGGTGCGATGCTGTTCGTGGCGAAGTCGATGGGCCCGAACGAGGCGACGCCAATGGCCGCGAGGGGAGTGGACTCGTGCTGCGCGGCGAACCAGTCCATTACCGTCGCCATGGTCTCGTCGGGCGTCGTGGTGGGCACGACGAATTTCTCCGCGTCGCGTACCTCGCGCCAGCTGCGTCCCACTGCGCAGACCATCTTGGTCCCCCCGGCCTCGATGGCACCGATCATGGGTTGGTTCGCCGAGTTCTCACTCACGAAGTTCGCATCAGTTCGACGCACGCCCCAACCGGGCGCGTACGAGGTCAGCGCGTGGTTCCAACTCGCCCGAGCCACGTTCGATCAAGTTCACGGGAATGACGTGGGTCTCGAAAGCCGCAGCGTCCCCGTCGATCCGATCGAGCAGCAACTTCGCGGCCAACGACCCCATGTCTTTGGGGCTCTGGGACACGACCGTCACGGCCGGACGTAACAAGTCAGACGTGTCGAAGTCGTCGAATCCCACGAGCGCCACACAGTCGTCAAGTTCGAGGTGTTTGAGTGTTCGGATGCTTTGGATGGTAATGAAGTTCTGGGCGGTGAAGAGTGCGGTGGGCGGATCACCGGACATGAGTGTCGTCACCGCGCCCGCGATGGCGCCGGCCGCGTGCAGATTAGTGATCACGAGCGAGGGGTCCACCGTGAGGTTCGCATCGCGCATCGCGTCGTAGTAGCCCTGTCGTCGTTCTTTGAGCGTGCCGATATAGTCGCGGTCGCCGAGGAACGCGATGCGCTTGTGGCCGTGCCGGGCAAGGTGCGTCACCGCCCGATAGGCCCCACCGCGATTGTCGCCGACGACGGCGTCGGCGCGTAGGAGTTGGGGCACGCGGTCGACAAAGACGACCTTGAGGCCGAGTCGTTGCTCGCGAGCGAGGTAGCTCTGATCGTCGCCAGCGGGCACGACCACGAGTCCGTCCACCTGGCGAGCGACGAGGGCGAGTGCGTTGTCTCGTTCGCGTTGGGGGTCCTCGTCCACACTGCTCGAGATCACGACGATGTGGCGCGTGGACGCCACGTCCTCGATCGCGCGTTGCAACGATGAGGAGAACGCGTTCGACACGTCAAAGAGAACGACGCCGAGCGTATGGGTGAAGCCGTCGCTACGTCGCAGGTTTCGCGCGGTCAAGTTGGGCCGATAGTCGAGGACCTCCGCGGCCCGTCGCACGTTCAGAGCGAGGGTGGCGTTGACCCTCGTCTCGCCGTTGATCACTCGCGACGCCGTTTTCATACTTACTCCCGCGAGCGTCGCCACGTCACGCAAGGTCGGCCGTTGATTCGCGCCGCGCACCGAGGGCGCGTTGGGCGACGCGGGGCGCTCAGGCACCGTGCACCTCGGTGCCTATCGAAGGACTAGACAGCCCGCGTCGCGACGAGGATTTGACGCCTCCCGGCACGTTGTTGCGTCGTTCGAGACATCGTTCTCTCGAGAGCATGATTGACAATTTAGACCACCGAAACTTGATTTATCCACATTTGCAAGGCATTTCGACAGACGCTTGACATCTAAACATCCCTGAGTATATCTTTGAGACAACGTTGTACCAACCGATCGGAGCGGTTCCGCTCGGTGTTTGATCGAGGGGGACAAACAATGTTTAAATCACGCCTTTCCAGGGTGACGCGTCAAGTGATTCGAGGATTCGCCGTAGCGAGCACCGTCGCCGCCACGTCACTCGTCACCGTGGGGGCCGTTACGTCCGAAGCCGGTGCGTCATCGAAAGTCACGATCGCGTTCAGCGTCGGCGACACCGGAGACCCGTTCTTTCAGACGATGTACAAGGGAGCCCAGGCCGAGGCAACGAAGTTGGGTGTCAACTTGAACTTCCAGGGAAACCCGGCGACGTACTCACCGGCGACCCAGTTGCCGTACTTGGACCAAATCCTCGCTCAGAAGCCCAGCGCGCTCGTCGTGGCGCCGACCGACACCAAGGCGTTGGAGTCGGTGGTGGGTCAATTCGTCAAGGACAAGATTCCGGTTTTGAACGTGGACTCGGGTGACGCGAGCCAGTCGAACATCGTCTCGTGGATCACGGGCAACAACCTCCAAGGCGGACAACAGGCGGCGATTGGCTTAGCCGCGGCGATGAAGTACAAGTCGAGTGGCTACTACAACGTCGTCGTGGGCGTGAGTTCACTGACGACCTCGACCGACGCTGCACGCCTCACGGGCTTCAAGCAGGAGATCGCCAAGTCCTACCCGAAGATGCACATACTGGACGTGTTCCAATCGGAATCGATCTCGGCGACGTCCACGTCGGACTTCAATAACGTTCTCGCCTCGCACCCGGGTAAGCCCGGGACCAAGGGAGGTGTGTCGGGCATCTTCGCGATCGACGGAACGAACGCGACGGGTGCCGCCGCGGCGCTCGCGGGTCACAATCTGGTGGGCAAGGTGAAGCTCATTGGCTACGACGCCTACGCCACCAACGTGGCGCAAATCTACAACGCGACGTCCAACAAGACGGGCGCGTTCACCGCGCTCATCGCCCAGCAGCCGTACCTGGAAGGCCAGTTGGCCGTCAAGTACGCCGTACAGGCCATCAAGGGCAGCACTAAGGGTATTCCCCACCTGGACACGATCCCCAACGTCTTATTGACGGGCGCGTCGTCCAAGACGACGTTGTCCACGTACACGTACCAGTCCTCTTAACGAGACGAGCCCCCAGCCGCGCACGGTCCGGTACTAGATTCCGGGCCGTGCGCGGTCGCCACCATTGACGTAACCCACTGGTTGAGATTGCTCACGGAGGATGAATCGTGTCAGGTACAACTGCCTCGCCCGGCGTTGACTCGCCCGAACTTGAGTCGCGTTCGCGCATATTCTGGCGGGCGTTCATTTCCAGTCAGCAGTTCATCCTCATCCTCGTCCTCTTAATACTGGTCAGCTTTTTCTACAGCCGCAATCACCTCTTTATCTCTAATCTCGAGTTTTCAAATCTGCTCACCGACTTCAGTGGTCTGGCGTTGCTGGCGATGGCCGAGATGTACGTCATCGTCTCGGGCGGCATCGACCTATCGGTAGGTTCGACGGTGGCGGTGTCGGGAATTCTCGGCGCATTCGTGATGAAGAGCATGCTCGGCGCGCACGACCCCCAGGTACTGGTTCTGCTCTGCGGGACCGCTATTTGCACCCTCGCCGGCGCCGCCGTCGGCGTGATCAACGCACTGATGATCACGAAGGCACGTCTTGTTCCCTTCGTCGCCACGTTGGTGACGTTGAGTGCCGGCGCGGGACTTGCCCTCGTCTTTACCGGAGGCGCTCCGGTCGGACTCGACCCGACGGCCGTCACTTTCAGCGCCTCGGGCTGGGGACCCTTCAGCTACCCGGCGATGATCATCATCGTCATCGTGATTGTCCTGGCTCTGTATCTTCACAATTCCCGTTACGGTCGCTACACGTTCGCGATTGGGTCGAATCAGTTCGCTGCTCGCGCTGCGGGCATCAACGTGCGGCGCCACGTAGCGTCGATCTATATTCTCGCGGGCACGCTCGCCGGGTTGACCGGGATGTTCTTTTTTCTGCGCTTAGGCTCGGGGGCACCGACGTCGGGTGACAACGCGGAGCTGACCGCCATTGCCGCGGTGGTGATTGGCGGGGCCAATCTCATGGGCGGTAGCGGACGGATGAGTGGCACGATTCTTGGCGCGTGCGTCCTCACCGTTGTCACGGACGGACTGATCTTCATCAACATCCAACCCACGTGGGACCAGGTAGTGGTCGGAGCGTTTATCTTTTTCGCCGCAGCGTTGCAAGTGCTGCGCCCGAGTGGTCGGAGCTTCGTTCGTATGATTCGTCGCGCGCCGCCAGAGTCGAGGAACTAGATGGACACCACGAGCGATCAACGACAGCCGGTCTTTGAAGTGCGAGGGGCGAACAAGCATTACGGCGGCGTTCACGCGCTGATTGACGTTAACCTCAAGGCCTACGCGGGTGAGATCGTCGGTCTCGTGGGCGACAACGGGGCCGGCAAATCGACGTTGGTCAAGGTCGTCGCGGGCACGTTCGAGCCCGACAGCGGTGAGATCTTCGTCGATGGCGAGCGCCACCGCTGGCGGTCTCCCCTTGACGCCATCGAAGCGGGTATCGAAACGTTGTATCAGGATTCGGGTCTGGCGCCGGATTTGACGATCGGATCCAACGTGTTTCTCGGGCGCGAGAAAATGCGTCGCGGGTTGCTCGGGCGGCTGGGATTCGTCGATCAGCGAGCGATGGAGAAAGAGGCCCTCGAGGACTTGGAGAAGGTGGGTATTACGGTGCCGCCCTCCAAGCGCACGGTCGCCCAACTCTCGGGCGGCCAACGACAGGCTGTGGCTATCGGTCGGGCGATCTCGTGGGCGCGAAAGGTCATCTTGCTCGACGAACCGACGAACCACTTAGGTGCTCGTCAAGCGCAAGAAGTACTCAGCGTGATGCGCGCGGCCAAGGAGAAGGGACTGTCGGTTATTTTCGTCTCGCACACGTTGCCGCACGTGTTAGAGGTAACGGATCGGATCGTCGTGCTTCGACTAGGCCGAGTCGTGCGTGACGCCCCTACGTCGGGTTTTACCGCGGAGAGCCTGCTCGCGACCATCACAGGCCTGGACGAAGTGGGTGGCGCGCCAGAGTCCTGAGCGACGCGGACGCGTTGCTCACGGGACGAGGGCTTTGTGAAGTGAAACTCCTCGAGGTCACCTGCGAAGTGACGCCCCCATCGTATGTCAGGATCGCCACGGTGGCGATCCTGCTCGCGGCGATCGTTGTGCGGCCTTCGGCGCCACGGCCTTCGGTGTCACGGACCAAAAATCGCCTCATCATGACGATCGCGAGCGATCGCGCCCAAGTGACCATTCCTGGTGACGTGGAGCGTTCGGCCGGCTACTTCGCCGGAGCCGACGCCGTGTACGACCGCCGGAACAAAGAGGAAGTCGCCAAGCTGACGAATTTGCCCCAAAGGGTCTCGTCCTCGATACAAATCGTCTTAGGAATCGTGGCTTCGTTGGATCGAATCGACTGTCGTGCACAAAGAGTTTTCTTTTTCTGGGGAGCCTCACACCATAACGACGACCACCGCCGCGAGCAGGATTACGCCTGCCCTCAGACGACGCCGACGAGCCTTCTGTCGGGTCTCCGACTCCCGGACGAAATCTTTAGCTGTCAGTCGAATCATTGATGTGTTTCATCCAATTGAGACTCGAACGTCCTCTTGAGTTCCAACGCGATACGAGAATCGTCTGCGTACGTTGAATCCGAGCAAAGCAGGACGCCCGGAGACACAATTGCGGACCAATGGCCATGTACCGAAAGAACAATCACACCAGCATTCACACGTTCGGGAGAAACCTCGTAGTCAGCGATGACCATTTCCGCTACATCTCTCGCGACGGTTCCTCCACGTTTTGGCGCCGGTTGGGAAAGGTTTTTCGACCACTCATTGCTTTGACTCCACGATCCGGAAACTAAGTCTTTGAGTCGAGGATGAGAGTCCAGGCTTTGAAAACCTTCGTACGGATCGAAGAACCTCGGTCCACCAGGTGGATCTTGAGAGGTACCCAATGCGTCGAAATTACTCGGGTCCGTCCCAAGTTGATGGTGGCCCTCGACGTGTACGAGTTGGCGCCACCACCAGAGCCACTGACCAGAGAGGTCGCCATCGGTTTGAAGTTCAATGGGAATCTGACCTATTGGTACTTGTCTATTGAGAGAAGGTGGAACGTCACGGTCAATGGCGACGATCTGAAAATGGTCACGAATGTACAACGCAACGTGTAGAGCTTGGTCTCCGTGGCTCACCCCCACGCGCCACGACTTAGAGCCCGCTAACTTCATGAGCACACACTATTGAACGTCCGCTTCGATCGGAAGTCCGTATTCGCTTTGAATCGAGGCATTCGTGATTTTCCAGTGTCTGGTATCAAACCTGAGGGTTCGGGTCTCAAATACCCTCAAGGCAGATTTATCTGCACCTAGAGCTGCAACATTGAATAGAACGATTCGAGGCTCGTCCCTGAGTGATTTATGCGCTCATTAGCAATTGCGGTTACGTCGAGATCTTTACCGGCACGCAGTTGAATCACCGGGTGACCGTTTGGCCACACTTTCCACTGACTCCCGTCGATGTGCTTAACGATCACGTTGCCCAGGTACGCACCGACCTCGTTTGATAGATCTATCTTTCCGTGGTGTGATGGGTCGGCGTTCCACGAATCCAAGCGATGGTCTAGCAAAGAAAGACTTTCGGGATCATCGTTAAGAGCAAGCCCGCGTTCGAGGGACCAATTTCGTAGTCGCTCACATGAGCCGATCAACTCTTCAAGTCTTTCGGGAGTGTCGAACCCAGGTGAGCCATATACACTCACTCCCCGTGCAACGCCATGCTTTGGCCCCATCCACCGACGCCGAAATCTAATTCGCTTCACTTGGCGACCTCACAGTTTTTGACTCTTGCAGTGAAGGATAGAGGGCACATAAATCCTGTGTTGAGTGACGAATGTCCGGGAAGGGCAAACAATCTACGCTTGACATTGCAACCTCCGGTGACTTGTACGAGACCTGATGCTCCTATGGTTGTCAAGCCGCATTTTGAGTGGTGAGCCAAGCTTCATATCGGTTGGCCAGATCACGGTCGAAGTCGAGGGCGCGTTCGAGTCGTGAGACGCGGGTGGGGTCGACTCTGAGTACTGCAGCCACTTGGTTCAGATTGAACCCAGCGGTAATGCGGGCGTCATGTAAATCCGCTCCGACCGGGATCGCTTCGGGCCGTGTGAGTGTGCGAAAGACCTCTCGTGCGATGTAACGCTTGAGGCAGCGAATGATCTCGCGCCTGCTCTTGCCTTCGCTAGTACGTCGCTCGACGTAGGCGCGAGTCTCCGCGTCGGTGATGAGTCGGGCGGTCGCCATGCGCCAGAGCGCGTGATTCGCCTGACGGTTACCCGAGCGATTGAGGCGGTGTCGCGTCGTCATTCCCGACGACGCCTCGACGGGTGAGACCCCGCACATCGCGGCGAAGGAGGCCTCGTTGCGCAGTCGCTCCGGGTTGTCGCCGGCGGCGACTAACAGAATGGCCGCCACGTCGGGGCCGACGCCCTTCACCGCGCGTAGCGCTGGGTTCGCGCGCGCCGTGAGGTCGGCGAGTGAGCGCTTGAGGTCGTCCATCTCTTCGCTCAACGCGAGGTAGCGCCGGGCCAGGGTTCGTAGCGCCAACCGACTGGCTTCGCCGGGGTCCGCCAGGTCGCCACGAACGCGAAATCGCGCGCAACGAGCCACTCGCTCGTTCGTCGAGAGTGGACCCAGCACGCTTCGTAGCTGATCGGGTGCGGTGACGATCAGGTCGCGGATCTGCAACGCCACCCGGGTGCGCGAGTTGCGCGCCGACGTGAAGGCGACGCGCAGCACCCTATCGACTCGACGAGGCTCTCGCCGACTTTGGGCACGGTCGTCACTTCGCCCTTCAGCACGGCCCGAGCCGCCGCTTCGGCGTCGACCGGATCGGACTTGCCTCGACGGCGACGCAGCTGGCGATTCGGCCGGTTCACCTCCACGACCTCGACGCTGGCCGCCGCCATATGGTGAGCGAGACCGGCGCCGTAAGAGCCGGTGCCCTCGACACCGACGCTTTGAAGATCGCCGTAGCTGCGCAGCCACGTCAGCAGCTGGCGGTAGCCCGCGGCGGTCGTTTCGAACGACGACGTGTCGAGGATCTTGCCCCGGTCGTCGATCACTGCAGCGACGTGGACGTCCTTGTGCGTGTCCACACCGCCGATCACAATTCGTTGTTCTTGCGACATAATGATGACTGCCTTCCTCTCAATCCAATAGGGGATCGCACCGCCGGCCGGGACGGCGGACAGGACTCTCACGGTGCTGGTCAAGGCTCCTATTAGGTCACGTCCGTCCGACCGGCTGGTACTTATCTCCAGTTGAGGTTGGACCGACGAATCAGGTGCAAGGCACGAAGTCAGTCACGTTATGAGGGTCAGATCCAACCCCAACGGAAGACATCACCATTATGAGAGTCACGTCGGGTCTCCGACACCAACGGTCTCCGACTCCTTGAAAATCGGAAGGTTTCCCGTACTTTGAGAACGCCTCTGCCCGCTCCAAGCTTTGTATTCCACACTTCCTCGTGGCCAACGTTTCTCCTCACCTTCGTGGACTAAATCGACGGCCGAGTGCTCGCTACAATGTGGTACATGGTAGCAAAGGAATCATCAAACCTCGTGAGTCAGATGCGTCGTGGAGCCATCGAATATTGCGTTCTCGCACTACTACGTGAGCGCGACATGTACGGATTCGAATTGACCCGCGCACTCTCAACGGCAGGCGGGCTGGTCGCGAGCGAGGGCACCGTGTACCCACTGCTGACGCGGATCAGACAAGACGGGCTGGTCGACACGTTCTGGGAAGCGTCCCCTCAAGGACCCCCGCGTCGCTACTACCGACTGACTCAAGACGGTCGTCTCGCCCTCGAGACCTTTCGGGTTCAGTGGCAACAGTTTCGAGACACAGTGGACACCATCATGAAAGGTAGTGACAAGTGACGTCAGACAACGACTTGGATCAAATCGTCGAGCAGTACTTGAGCCGTCTCAACATAGCGCTCGCCGACGCACGCCCTGAGCGACGACAGCAGCTGATGGACTCAATAACCGATCACATAAGTGAAGCTCGCTCCGCGCTATCCGCGGATTCAGAAGTAGCGCTTCGCGACATCCTTGATCGCGTCGGCCAGCCCGAAGACATTGCCGCCGAAGCCCTCGGCGATCAGACAGCATCACCTGCTCTCCAAACGACGTGGATTCGTCGAAGGGTGGCCATCGCGGTCGTCGCGGCCGTGGTAGCGGCCGGTCTGATTCTCGGCGTATTCCTCGTCGTACGGAACGACAACGCGACGCCCACAACGACGGCCACGGCGTCGACGAGCACGACAATCTCCTTCCCAGTCACAGTTCGAAATGTCATCGGAGAACCGTTGGCCAACGCGGAGACGCAACTCACCTCCCAGCGACTTTTGTACGAATTTGTATACCGGTGTTCGAAGATTCATTTGCGGCCAGGCAGGGTGACATCTCAGTCCCCGACGGCGGGAACACGAACACGAACCGGTAGTGAAGTGATACTCACCGTAAGCACACGCCAAACGTGTCACTGAGCGGACCTTCCCAAAGTCTTCGGGAACGGTCAGTTGAGAGTCCACTGTAAGTCGCCAGAGAGGACCGCCAGTATCAACGCGTGTTCGTCGCCACTCGCCAGTGCAAGGTGGCGTTCCTGTTACATCGGGTCCATGTTGTGACCGCACCAAACGCACTGCCCCAGTGGGTCCCAAGTCTGCCGAAGTTCATGCCGCGGGTGAATGGTACGGTCATGATTAGAGGCGAGAACTTTAGATGCAAGAAGGTTCGTATGCGACGAGTCAGCTTTACATTTATTGGAATCCTGACGCTCGCTGTTTCCATTGTGAATGTCGCGGGTGCCGCGTCCTCGCCTTATCCGGCGACTCTGACGATGCAGCGAGGGTTCACCGAATCCGCCGCGGGCCACGCGCTGCCCTGGGGTACCACGCTGACCGCCGCGCAGGCGCGGCGGGTGACGTTCAGGTCATCGGGACCCACCTACCGGTGGGGCGTATGGAAGGAAAACGGCGGACCCGCGCAGTTCCCGGTGCGCAGTGTCGACGGTGGGGCCCGCTGGACCGCGGCCGGGCCGCAGCTCGCCACGGACTGGGTGGGTGGGTCGCTCTACTTCGTCAGCAAGGTCATTGCGGAAAGTTCGTCTTCCGTCGTGATGGTGAGCAACTCAGTTATTGACGTCACGACCGACGGCGGCCACCAGTGGTATCAGTACCTAAACGCTGGCGATAACTGGTCAATAGCCGATGACGCAGTCGATGGCGGTGGCATCGGCCTGCGTGTCAGTCCGGCCAGTTATGCCAAGCTGCCAAAGGCAAGCTATGCCCTCTACGTCTTAGACGTCGCTCGACATCAGTGGCGCCGCACGAGTCAGTCGCTTCACTAAGACCGGACTTTTCAATCAAGCACTAAAAGCGGTAGTCAATTAGTTTCTCCTAGTAAAAAAGATTTGACTCCGCAACGTTTAGGGCTAAGTCGCCAATGCAAGGTTGCACTCTTGTCAAGTCGGGTCCTCGACGCGAACCCTCACGTTCGCTCGGTTAGTCGCGAGTTTGTATCTGCAATAATCAATTCGGAGAGTCAGTGGGCTCGTTCCAACGCAGCATGGCCACGCGCTCAGCATTGACGTAGCCATGATCGACGAACCACTTTGCGGAATCGTAGAGGGCCACGTTCGCCGGACGTGATCGGTAACCGAGTTCACTTCGAGCTCTCGAATCGTCGAAGGTCATGTGCGTTGTCGCCATCTGCGCTGCCTCTAACGGGACTGTTGGCTCCCGCTTGAGTAAACCCCCTTCGATGAATTGGGATGCGCGACCGGCGATCATCGGAAAGATCGAGGGGAAGCGTCGCTGGGCCGAGGGAAGTCCGCTCACCCGAGACAGCATTGCCAACATGGCGGCCATGGTGACGTTCTCACCGCCGCATATATAGCTTCGACCCTGTGAACCGTTCTCCAGTGCGAGGAGGTGTCCTTCGGCCAAGTCGTCAACGTGCGCAATGTTCATTGCGGTGTCGACGTAGCCAGGCATTTTCCCGTTCAGGTAGTCGAGGACAACTCTTCCCGAAGGTGTCGGACGCTGGTCGAATGGACCGTGGGGCATCGTTGGGAGCACTAACACCAGTGGCGCGCCCGCGGCGGCGAGTCGAAGTACTTCGTGCTCAGCCACGTACTTCGTCTTCTTGTAGTTCCCACGGAGATGCGAGAGGTCGGCCACGTCGTCTTCGTTGGATGGTCGCCCGGACTTCGTCCCCCAAAGTCCCAGAGTGGCGACGGTGGAGGTGTACACCGTTCGCTCGACGCCGGCCTCGGTGGCCGCGCCCACGACGTTTCGACTGCCCTCGACGTTGACGGCGAAAAAACCAGCGGGATCCTTGGGCCAGAATTCGAACTTTGCGGCGAGATGGAAGCAGAACCGCGCTCCCTCGAAAACTCCATTCAACGCCGACGGATTCGTGATGTCAACATCACGTCGTTCCACGTCGAGACTTTCCAGATTCGAACTCGGGGCGCCCGGCTCTATTAGCGCCACTACCTCGACACCTCGGCGCAGCAACGCCCGCGTGACCGCCGAGCCAATGAAACCAGCCGCGCCCGTGACGACCACGCGGTCGCCGGGGCGCAGTGTGAAGCTCACTTCATAACTCTCGCGGTCGACGACCGGGTTCGCTTCATCGTGCCCTTAGCCATGGTGATGCCGAACTCCATCAGCCAGCGACTGCTCTTCTCGGTGTCGCTGAGAAGTTCGTCGAGGGCGTCCACGAAGAGATCGATCTCTGTCTCCGCGGCGATGAGGGGCGGCAGTAATTTGATGACGTTGACGCCGTCGGCAGCCACTTGGGTCAATATTCCGTAGCGGTGGAATAGTGGAACGACGAGCGATTGGGTAAACATTGCGGTGCGCGCGGCCTCCACCGTTCGCCACCGTCGCTTTGCCCCCGACGAAGTCGGCGGACCAAAGACGACGCCGATCATCTGTCCACGCCCTCGAATGACGTGAAGGAACTCATGACGAGAGGCAAGTTCTTCGAGTCGAATTCGCCACAGGTCACCCATGGCCGCCGCGTGTTCGACGATGTGCTCATCGTCAAAGACGGACAGCGTGGCGAGACCGGCGACCATCGCCAGCTGATTTCCTTTAAACGTCGTCGAGTGGACCATTGCCCGGTCCATGGAGCTGTAGACCTTTCGAAGGATTTTGTCACTCGTCAACATCGCTCCCACCGGGACGTAACCACCCGAAAGGGCCTTGGAGACCGTGATGATGTCGGGATTCAGGCCGTAGTGCTCAAAGGCGTAGAACTTGCCGGTGCGTCCAAGACCCGTTTGCACTTCGTCACAGATGAGAAGCGCGCCCGCGGCGTGCACGGCGGCCTCTATCTCGTGCCAAAGGGCGGCGTCGAGTTCGTTGACACCCTTGCCTTGGATGGGTTCGACGATGAGCGCGGCGACGTCACCCTGGCGAAGTTCACTCTTGAGCGTGTCGAGATCGCCAAAGGGAATCTCGGTCGAACCGGGGAGGAGGGGTCCGAAACCCTTCTTGAAATCGGAGGACCCGTTCACCGCCAAAGCTCCCGTCGTCAGTCCGTGAAACGCGTGGGCGAAGTAGCAAATCCGCCCACGGCCGGTGCTCGCTCGAGCGAATTTGATCGCGACCTCGACGGCCTCGGCGCCAGAGTTGCAGTAGACCGCTCGTTCGATCTGGTCAGGACTGCGTAGGACCAACTGCTCGGCCAACAGTCCTGGCAAAAGGGCACAGTCCATCTGGACCATGTTGGGCAGATCCGCGTCGATTGCCTGGTGCAGCGCGTCTTTGATCACGGGGTGGCTTCGGCCGAGGGCGAAGACGCCAAAACCACTCAGCATGTCCAGGTACTTCTTGCCCTCGTCGTCGTAGAGGTAGCAACCTTCACCGCGCACGTAGAAGCGATCGAAGCCGAGGGTCTTCACGACTTTCGTCAATTGGGGATTGAGATACTGGCTATGGAGTTGGAAGTTCTCGCCTTGACGTTGATCCAGCAGTTCCGCAAGATTGAATGACACGTCGCTCCTTTGGTCGTTGCTCTCAATCTATGTCTTTGAGCGAAGATCTCATCGAGAAGCAAAACGCGAGACACCGCTTTGCTTGACTAGAAATCAAGGAAAAGTGCCCGCGCTCGGTCATCCTTTACGTCTGTTGCGACGGTGCATCGCGTGACCGTCGACAAGTCAAAGTGACCGTAGGCTCGAAAGGTGGTTATCACTCTGGCTCTCCTTGCGGCGTTCGCGAACGCCATCGCGAGCGTTTGTCAGCGCCTCGGCGTGGAAGACGCGCCGCCCACCAACGGCCCGTCGATTGGTCTCGTACGCCACATGTTGCGCCGGCCCATTTGGCTCCTTGGTTTCGTGATTATGGCGCTGGGTTACGCGTCCCAAGCGGTCGCGTTGCACCTCGGTGCGCTCAACGTCGTTCAACCGCTCTTAGTGAGCGAGTTGGTGATACTGGTGCTCGTACTGTGGTTCTGGTTCTCAACGCCCATGCGCCCGCGCGATTTCGCCGCCGCCTTCGCGGCCGCCGTCGGACTGAGCTCTTTCCTACTTCTGGCGGCGCCTACGGTCGGTTCGAAGGTTCCGACCAACGGACTCTGGCTCGTCGTCACCTTGGCCACGGTGTTCTGTGTCGCGCTCTTCGTTGCTTTGGGCCGCCGAGGTCCCGCGTGGCGCCAAGCCCTGCTCTTGGGCGCCGGCGCGTCGGTCGGCTTCGCCCTGCTTTCAGCGATCACGAAATCAATGACCGACGTTTTGGTTGTGGGGTGGGGAGCACTCTTCAGTTCGTGGCAGCTGTACGCGCTGTGCGTGATCGGACTTGCTTCGTTCGTCATCATGCAGTCGGCGTTTCGTGTGGGCCCCTTCGCCGCGTCGCAGTCGACGCTCATCCTCGTCAATCCCTTCGTGTCCATTTTCATTGGTCACGTCCTCTTTGGCGAGAATCTTCGCGGAGGACCGTTGTTCGCCTCGCTCGAAGCACTCTCCCTCGTCGTGATGGTTCTCGGTGCGTTAGGTCTCTCCACGTCCGCGCTTATGACGACGATGCACGAGGCAACACCGGATATACACCTACTAAAGGGACGGGGTCGCTACGCGCGATGGCGTCATCGCTCGTCGCGATCGCTGTCACCGAGGGACTAGATACTGTCCGTCACGTCGACGTAGAACAGTCGCCGCCCTCCGCCCGTCGCTCTGGGTATTCGCCCGTTGCCATTTGGGATGAATGAAAGCGTGACGCCAAAGAGTTTCACGCCGTTTGATCGACCGGTTCGCGCCGCGTTCATTGGTCTCGGCCGGGTGTATGACCTCAACGTACGCGGTTACCTCGACAATGATGACGTCGAGGTCGTGGCCATCGTCGACCCGAGCGATGAACGACGCGCGCAACGCCAGCGCGAATGGCCCGATGCCCGTGCGTTTCGTTCCATCGACGAACTTGCCGCCAGTGGCGTGCAACTCGACGCCGCAGAGATACTGCTGCCTATTGCCCTTCACGAAGAGGGCGTGGTCCAATGCCTCACGAGTGGTTGGCACGTCAACCTGCAAAAGCCGATGGCCAACGACGTCGCGAGCGCCCATCGGATGCTCGACACGGCGCGAGAGAACAACCGTCAACTGCGAGTGATGGAGAACTACCTGTTCTACGAACCGCTGCGCAGGCTCAAAGAGGTTGTCGATTCCGGCACGCTCGGCACGATCAGCGGTTATCACTTGAAAATGGTCGCCAGCGGTCGAGGGGGTTGGGAGGTGCCGGGCGACACGTACCAGCGCCAGTTCGAACAGGCGCAACGCGGACGAGGCACCTTGCTGTTCGACGACGGTTGGCACAAGCTCTCCACTGCCGTATGGCTGTTCGGTCCCATTAAAGAGGTGCGCGCTTGGATCGGCGCCACCGAGATCGTGCCTGGCATCGAAGTCGACGCACCAACAACCGTCGCGTGGGAGCACGTCAACGGCGTCCGTGGCGTGTGGGACATCACCCTCGCCGTGGATATGTATCTGCGCTCCGACTACTACACCAACGACGAACGCTGGGAGGTCACGGGGCGCCGGGGCTTCGCTCGCGTGAATCGATGCACCGGTCGGGGCATTCAACAACCGAGTTTCGAGATATACCTCGACGGTGAGACACGTGCGTTCCATGCGCTGGATGACGACTGGGCGAGTAGTTTTCGTGACTCGGGTCGTCACTGGCTGCGCTGGCTACACCGTGGCGAAGGTCAACTCTTGTGGGGCGCCGAGGAAGCGATCGAGGTGCTGCGCGTGGCGCTCGCCGCGTACGGGAGCAGTAGTCGCGGCGGAGTTGGCGTGGATCCCCGCTCACTGGCGTAGGTTTCGTGTCGTCGAGCGACACCGGTCACTTTCTACGTTCGTCCACAAATCACTGGGAGGGTTGCGTTGCTCAGAGTCGGGCTGGCTCCGCTCGCGAACATCGCCGCGACAGAAGGGTGTTCGTTCCCGTAGACGACGAGACTGACTCTCGGATTTACGCCCTGGAGTGCCACTCGAAAGAATCGCGTTGATGTCGCTGCGACCACCGGAAAGGCAGTGGCGTCGGCACCGTCGAACGGCGGAAGATGGTGGGCGGTCAGTAACTCGAGGAACCATTTGTTGGACTGATGGATGTCGTCGTAGAGTTTGACGGAGTTGCGAATCGGGTTGCATTGATCGGCCGCGCTTTGAATGACCAACAGCGCCGGATCACTGGCCGGAGGTGCGTAGCGCTGGGCACGATCCTCCTCGCCCGACAGGATTGCCACGGCCCGATAGTTAAGGCCCGCGCGCAAACTGGCGAAACTCACGCCTTGGGGGTCGTTGCCGCGGGCGTAGGTAAGTAGCCCCACGGCCGTCGCGCCGTCGGAGTGTCCCGCAAGGGCTAGTTCCGAAGGTTGAATCAATCCACTCACGACACGACAACCGGTCGACGGAGTGGCGGAAGCTTGGAGGAGAGAACGTGTCACGAAGGCAATGTCCGCCGGCTCATTGCGGATATCGTCTTCGGTATTGGCTCCAAGCTGTGCGGCAACGGCGTACTGGTTTTCATCGGGGAACAAGGGCGCCACCACCACGAAGCCCGCCCGAACCCACGCGTCGAGCATGGCCGCGTAGATGTCAGGAGTGACGTCGTAGCCGTGCGCGAAGACGATCATGGGATAACCACCAGTCCGCGCCGCGGGCGTGGCCCCACTGATTTGGCTCGGACCACCCGCAACGTACGAGGTCGGGTACCTGATCTCGGTCACGAGCGTTCGAGCGTTCGATAAAACGGTGGGCGGCGTGGTCGAATAATTGAGCACGTTGCGAGTTCGATCGACGAAGGTGCAGCGCACAAGGCCGACAGAGAAGAGTGGGGCTTGGATGTGTTGAAGCGCGAGCTGTCGACTGGCGCCAGCAGGATGGGCCCAGAGCCACGACGTGGAAAGCACGGCTATCGCGGCCAGCACGTTTCGGCTAGTCCTACCCGAAAGGTGAATGACTCCGGGACTTGAACTACGTGACGTCGCCCTCAACGGGACTGAACCAGTGCGCTGAACCAGTGCGCGTCGCGCGAAACTGCCACGTGCCTCGCGTAAATAACGGAGTTCGTGGCTACGCGCGAATGACACTGCGATCTATTGACGATGAGTCACATTCTAGAGCGAGGCATCGGAACTCTTTGGGCAGCCGACACGTTCTTCGGCGATGGAATTCCCGCCGTCAACTACGAGACACTGTCCCGTTACGTACGACGCAGCGGGTGAAGCGAGCCAGCCAATCGCGCCCGCCACTTCGCTCGGAAGTGCACTTCGACCCATGGGGGTGGAAAGACCCTGTTCGTACTCCCGGGACGTTTGGGAATCAGTGGCCACCCAACCGGGCGCCACGGTGTTGACGGTGACGCCGTGCGCCGCGTAATCAATCGCGAGCGCGCGCGCGAGACCCACCGTTGCCGATTTGGCCGCCGCGTACGCCGGTTGGTCTCGCATGGCCATCACCGGCCCGGTGATGCTGGCGACCAGTACGAGGCGCCCCCACCCGGCCGCTCTCATGATCGGCAGGCAAGCCTTCGCGACCCAAAACGACGTATCCAGATTTCGCGACAGGCTTGCGCGCCAGAGATCGTACTCCATCGTTTCGAGAGAGCCTTGTTCGAGTTGGGGGTTCGATATCGACGTCATTCCAGCATTTTGCACGACGACGTCGAGGCTCCCAAAATGTTCGACGGCGCGTTGCACCGCGAGTTGACTCGTTGTCTGGTCGGTGAGGTCACCCACGACAGCTTGAATGTTCGCGCCAAGGCTGTTGCGAAGTTCGCTGGCGCGGTCGTTGATTCGCTCGGTGGTCGACGTGACCACGACGGACGCTCCCATTTGAACGAGTAGCCGGGCGGTCGCGAAGCCGATGCCGATGGGATTTCCCGCACCCG
This sequence comes from Acidimicrobiaceae bacterium, assembly GCA_003141815.1. Lineage (GTDB taxonomy): Bacteria > Actinomycetota > Acidimicrobiia > Acidimicrobiales > RAAP-2 > RAAP-2. Next base: position 29,656 of record PLNQ01000177.1, read on the forward strand.
TGACGAGTGCCGTTCGTCCGGTCA
>PLNQ01000054.1 GCA_003141815.1 Acidimicrobiaceae bacterium
AGGGAACGTTCTTTTTCAACCTAAGAGTTGGCAGCCTTACCCAAAGCTCTCTCGTTCGAGCCATGGCAACGGCACCAACCTCAGCAACGTTCACCGATCAACTCGCGACCACCGGAAGTAGTGGAACGGTGACCTTCGTGCAGACCACCGGCGCGCCGACCCTGATCGTCTCACCAACGGGTCTCATCACGACGAGCGGTGCCTTGGCCGCGGGCTCGTACGTGGTGAGGGGCACCATGAGCGACGCCGCTGGCGACAAGGGAACGTTCTTTTTCAACCTTCAAGTCCCCGCGGCTCTTCCGACACCGACGCCGACACCGACACCGACGCCGACACCGTCGCCAAGCGCAGCTCTCCCGATCGCCTATCGGGTCATTGGTCACGCGGTTGCCGGAAGAACAGTTACTCTCATGATCACTGGTTTGGGCTTCTTTGGACGACCGCTGGTTCTGAGTCACGCGGGCACTTCTGCGATCGTCACGAGGGACAGCGGCAAGATGCTTACCGCACGGGTCACCGTCAAGCCGCGATCTCGCAATGGCATCTTCACCTTTGTCATTTCGTTGGCGAACGGCAAACTGTGCAGCGTGCGTTATGTTCAGAGATAGTCTCGTTTTATTTTCCAGTCGACTTCTACTAACTCAACTGGCGCGACGCTAGGGTCGCTCGAGAACCACCTGCGAGCGACGGGCGAGTCGTGGGTTCATCGGCGGCGTAGGTGAATGCCCCGGGCATTTGGCCCTGCGTATCCTGCAGGGCTGGTCACGACGGATCGGCTCACGAGTCACGCCAAGCAGGCGGCAGGCGAGCAGCTCTGGCTGCCGAGACGTGGAACGTGAACTCTTCAAGTTACCTTTGAAAGCGCACTGAACAGGACGCACGCATGAAACTGTCGTAGCCTTGCTCCTACCAGTCGTTGGCTGGATAGCCCTTTTGCTTGATTCGCGAGCATCGCGACCGAGGTGAACATGAAGATACGACCGAAAACCGAAGAGATTCTTGGGGGTGAGAGCGCCTGCTTCGCCCATCTGCTTTGTGAAACGTGCGGTGCCGTTCTCGACGGAACGCACCTGCAACCGTGCCCGCTCGACGACCAGAACGCGCGTACGTCGCACGTGATTGACGAAACGGAACTCGATCAAACGACGTCGTAGATCTCACTTTGTCGTCACGCGAGCGCAACACTTCTCCATTTACACAGCGCGTTCACAGATTGAACGTGCGCCGGTAAAAAAATTCTTTAACAACGCGCGTTACGTAGCGACACCGTCGCTCTACGCAATACCCCTTCGTGCGTTGAGGAATCATGTGGTACCAAACAAAAAATCGTGGTGCGCCGCCACAAAATGCGCAGGATTCTCGAATGCTCTTAGAAATGTGGTAGGTAGCCTTAATGGTCTATGGGTAACTTGTCGGCTGCTCCCATAAGAGTCGCGGTTGTTGATGACCACATCATGGTCTCTGAGATGCTGGCTTTGTCGATCTCAAAAGAGCACGATCTCGTGCTCGTCGACGTCGCGGGCAACATGGCCGACGCGCTCGATCTCGTTCGCCGCGATCGACCCGACGTCGTGCTCGTCAACTATCGACTTCCGACCGTTGACGGCGTCGACATCGTACGCAAGATCCTCGACGAGTTCCCCGACACCCGCGTCGTGATGCTGTCGAGCAGTGTGGACCGCGACGTTCGAGCGCAGTCTTTCGGAGCCGGCTGCGTCCGCTACCTCGGTAGGGACCGCTCCATTCGCGATATTCTCACCGCTATTCGTTCCGCAGCGCACGAAGATCTCATTCGTTCCGAACAGTTCATTGGTCTCGTGGACCAGTGGAGTCAGACGTACGGCCGCTTAGCGGATTAGTCGGCACCAACTCATCGGAGTGGTCGACTTTCCAAAGGTAACGAGCATCGCGTCACGACGAGTGGACCGACGAGCTTCCCAAAATCGGTTCGCGTATCTCTTCACTTGTCTGTAGAAGCACGTTCATTGCACGTATTCAAGGTGAATGGATCGTGAATCGTCTGGCTACGATGAGAACGCAGGTGCAACGTCGAGCAATTCACGGTTGTTGCCACGTCGAGACGACGTGGCGCAACCACGGAGACGTCGATCAAGTAGGACAATCGGGGAGGAAGATCAATGTCGACTAGAGGATTTCGCGCCGTACTGAGCATCGCGCTTATAGGTATTACGGGCCTCTCCAGCGGTCTGGTGAACGTATCGAGCGCTTCTGCAATAACCGGACCGAAGGTACTCGTCACTCCGTCGACAAATCTGCGTAACGGCGAAGTCGTCCACGTCTCGGGCAGTGGTTTCAAGGCCGGCGACACCGTCTACTTCGTCGAGTGTCTGGCCAAGGCCAAGGGCCAATCGGGCTGTCTCGTGAACGGTATTCCGCCGTACGCGACGATTACGGCCACAGGCCTCTTACCGAGAACGTCCTTCAAAGTCGTCACGGGCAAAGTAGGTACTGGTAAGGGCGCGGGCACGTGCGGCACCACCAAAGTCAACCTGAAGAACTGCGCCGTCAGTGTGGGAAACGCGTCGGGTGCCGACAGTGCCGTCGGCGTCATTACCTTCAAGGCACCAGCGAAGAAGTAGGTTCACCTCGCTCACCTGGGTGGCGACGTCACCTGCGTGGGTCCGAGCGTCGGGGTGCGCCTCGACCTGAGCAGTACGCAGTGGACATTGAGAGCAGTCGATGGTGTCGGATTACGACCCCTGAGACGTCGTGACGTGAAAGGGGCACATGTACGAGCAGAACGGCTCGCCGTCCCTCATGTCACAAACCCTCCAAGATCGACGAACGTCCATCGCTGACCACCTGAAGGCGCACTTCAGTTTCGCGTCGCTGCTCGCGATCCTCTTTCTCACCTTCCTCGACAACACCATCGCGAGTGCGGTCCTCACGAGCGTGCAGGCGAAACTGCACGCTGGCGTCACGCAACTCCAGTGGGTCGTCGGCGGTTACGCCTTGGCCTTCGCCAGCCTCATGTTGATCTGCGGCTCCCTCGGTGACAACTTCGGACGGAAGAAGGTGATGTTGATCGGCGTCGTGATCTTCTGCGGCGGTTCGCTGGTCAGCGCCTTCGCCGGTTCGCCCACCGAACTCATCATCGGCCGCGTCATCATGGGCGTCGGCGCCGCGGGCTCCGAGCCGAGCACGCTCTCGATGATCCGACACATCTACCCCGAGAAGAAGGCCCGTGCTCGCGCGCTTGGCGCGTGGGCCGCGGTCAGTGGACTCGCCCTCGCGCTCGGCCCCGTCGTCGGTGGTGTGCTCGTCGGTCTGTGGTCGTGGCGCGCGGTCTTCTGGTTCAACTTCATCTTTGGTGCGGTCGTGCTCGTGGTTGCGGCCATCGCGCTGCCCGAGAGCGTCAACGACATTCGTCGGCGCATCGACGGCTACGGTTTCGTCCTCGCCACCACTGCGCTCGGCCTCGCCACTTTCGCCACGATCTCCGGCGAGACGTGGGGGTACTACTCGGACGGCGTGCTCACTCTCTATTCGATCGCGGGTCTCAGTTTCATCATTTACTTCATCGTCGAGTCGAAGACGAAGTACCCGATGCTGAACGTCAGGTGGGTCCGCAATCGGGCCTTCGCCGGCTCGACGACCATCGCCTTTACGAGCTACTTCGCGATTTTCTCCATCTTCTTCTTTGTGGCGCTCTACCTCGAGGTCGTCGCCTCGGTCGGTCCCTACACCCTCGCGCTCGACTTCCTTCCGATGCTCGCGGGCATGGTCATCGCGTCGCTCTTCACGGGCCGCTGGGTGGGCCGGGTCGGTTCGCGCGTGCCCATGACGGTGGGTTGTCTCCTCGCCGGTGTCGGCGTACTCCTCACCGACAAATTCATCAGTCCCCACGCGGGGCTCGGTTCGATCGGCTTCGCGATGGGTGTCGCCGGTGTCGGCTTTGGCATCATCGTCGTTCCCATCAACGCGACGGCCCTCATCAGCATTCCGGCCGCCAACTCGGGCATGGCCGCCTCGACCATCAACACCAGTCGAGAGCTCGGTGCCGTGACCGGCGTCGCGATCCTCGGTTCCATCGTGAACGGTCAACTCACCGTGAACCTGACCCATCGACTCGCTCAAATCGGGATACCGCCGTCGTATCGACAGATCATCATCAACGCGGTCATTACCGGCAACGTCAACTCCCAGGCCCAAAAGGTCAGCGGTCAGAGCAGTGCGGGCGTGCGCGCCATCATCAAGAAAGTGGTCGCCGCGGCGTTCGGCGCTTTCACGCACGGGCTGAACATCGCCTTGTCGGTGTCGGGGCTGCTGCTCCTCGTCTCGGGAGGAATCGCCTACTTCACGGGTACCGCCGAGAGAAACTCAATGGTCGCCGACGAGGCGTGACGCCCGTCGAGTGCGTCAGTCCTTCGCGAGTTGTCGTTCACTGAGACGACGCTCGAGAATGCCGTCGTTGAGCCGCTGGAGCAACATGGTAAGTGTTGCGACGTCACCTTCGGGCCACCCGGCACAGAGTTCGTGCAGCACCCTGCTTCGCCTGGTCTCTCGCTGTTCCAGCGTCCTTCGACCAGCCGGCGAGACGCCGAGCAATGTCGCGCGACCGTCCGCGGGATCGGGACGCTGAGTGAGAAGCTTCTCCTTCAACATGTCGTTCACGTGGCGACTGATGGACGTCTTCGTGACGAAGAGTTTGTTCGCCAAGTCCGAGGCGCGAATCTCGCCGGCTTCCATGACGGCTCGCAACAACTCAATGGCCAAGGGACTGTGGCCTGGTTCGCTCCCCGCGCGCACGAGCTGCATGAGTTGACTTCGTCGAAGCCGTCCCCACTCGCGCTCGAGGGTCGTGTCGCTGTTCAGCGCTTTCATCGCCTTGGTCACTGTGGTAACGTAGCACATAGTTACTTTAAGTAACTAATTCATTCCCAGTATTTCTTGGTCGCTCGTCGACGTAGAGTCGGGCGAACACCAAGCGAAAGGTTGCACGTGACACACAATCTGCGCGCCGACACCATCACCTTCAAGGGCGACGGAGGCGACGAGATCGAGGGCTACTTAGCCGTCCCCACCGACGTCGAGCACCACGGCTCGATCGTCGTGATTCACCACCTACCCGGCTACGACGAGCCCACCAAAGAGTTCGCGCGGCGATTCGCGGCGAACGGTTACGCCGCGTTGATGCCGAACCTCTATCACCGTGAGGCGCCCGGCGCGAGTAGCGACGACGCGGCAGCGACCGCGCGCAGCCAAGGCGGCGTGCCCGACGTCCGTCTCGTCGGCGACGTCGTCGGCGCGATGGCGCACTTGAAGTCGCTTCCGACCTCGAACGGAAAAGTCGCCTCGATCGGCTACTGCTCGGGTGGGCGCCAGTCGTTCCTCGCCGGCTGTCGCTTGCCTCTCGACGCCGTCATCGTCTGTTACGGCGGGTTCATCACGATCGACACCCCGCCCGAAATACCGTTCAACTTCAAGGCCGTCATCAATGAAGTCGATGGCCTCTCGGCGCCGCTACTCGGATTCTTCGGAGCCGACGACCAGAACCCCTCACCCGAGCAGATGAGGACGTTCGAAGACGCGCTCACCAAAGCGGGCAAGGAGTTCACGTTTCGCACCTTCGAAGGCGCGGGCCACGCGTTCTTCGCGACCGACCGACCGGCGTACCGCCCCGAGGCGGCGACCGAGGGCTGGCGCGACGTCTTCACCTTCCTCGCCCGCACCATTGGTTAAGGAGCAACTGTGTGTACGTACCAAACTGAAAAGCTGACCATCGAGGGCAGCGCGAAGACGCCCGACGGCTGGACCAAGGTCACTGACGCGACGGTCTACTTCGACCACCCCGTGCACTACGGTGCCGGTCACGCACTCCTTATCGACGTGCTGAACCCTGCAAAGGGTCCGTCGGCGCGCGTCGCGCTCGAACTCAGTGCCGAGAGCGCACGCAGCCTCGCGAACGCGATCCTTCACACCCTCGACGTCGTACCGATGGGGCTGTTGAGCGATTCCGCCTCGTGAGCGTCGCGACGACGGGACTCCGTCACCGCGACCTTCCGCGATCCGACGCCGATCGTTACAAGTGGGTAGTCCTCTCCAACACGACGCTCGGCGTCTTGATGGCCACCATCGACACGTCCATTGTCTTGATCGCCCTTCCGGACATCTTCAAGGGCATCAACATCAATCCCCTCCAGCCGGGCAACACCTTCTACCTGTTGTGGATGATCCTCGGCTTCATGATCGTTACCTCGGTGCTGGTGGTGAGTCTCGGGCGACTCGGCGACATGCTCGGGCGCGTGCGAATGTACAATCTGGGCTTCGTCATCTACACCTTCTTCTCACTTTTGCTCTCGATCACGTGGATGTCGGGCACGGCGGCCGCGCTCTGGCTCGTCATCATGCGCCTCTTCCAAGGCGTCGGCGCGGCGTTCCTGATCGCGAACTCGACGGCGATCCTGACTGACGCCTTCCCCGAGCGTCAACGAGGCATGGCCATTGGCATCAACCAGATCGCCGGCATCTCGGGCATGTTCATTGGCCTCGTGCTCGGTGGACTGCTCGGTCCGATTCAGTGGCGACTCATCTTCATCATCTCGGTGCCCATTGGACTCTTCGGCACCATCTGGGCGTACCTGAAGCTGCGCGAGGTGCCGACGAAACGCCTCCACCACGTCGACTGGAGCGGCAATCTCTCCTTCGCCGTTGGGCTCATCGTCCTCATGGTGGGTATCACCTACGGCATCCAGCCCTACGGCGGCCACGCCATGGGTTGGACCAGTCCGCTCGTACTCGGGTGTCTCATAGTCGGTGTTCTCTCGCTCGCCCTCTTCGCGCGTATAGAGACGAAGTCTGACGATCCAATGTTCCGTCTCAGCCTCTTTCGGATTCGTGCGTTCTCGGCGGGTAGTATCTCCACGCTCCTCGCGGCCGTCGGTCGCGGCGGTCTCATGTTCACGATGGTCATCTGGCTCCAGGGAATCTGGCTGCCGCTGCACGGCTACAACTTCTCGAACACCCCACTCTGGGCCGGCATCGCGCTGTTGCCGCTGACGGGTGGCTTCTTGGCCGCGGGTCCACTGTGCGGCTTTCTCTCGGACCGTTTTGGATCGCGTCCCTTCACAGTGGGCGGCATGCTCGGCGCCGCGGCGTCGTTTATCTTGTTGCTTTTCCTGCCGGCGAACTTCTCGTACCCGATCTTTGGTCTGATTCTCTTCTTGAATGGACTCTCCATGGGTGCCTTCTCCGCGCCCAATCGCGTGAGCGTCATGAACGCCTTGCCGGCCGAGCACCGGGGCGTGGGATCGGGCATGAACTCCACGTTCCAGAACTCCGGTCAGGTCATCTCCATTGGCATCTTCTTCACGCTGATGATCATCGGGCTCTCGAGAACACTGCCGAACGCGCTCTTCACCGGACTCACGCACCAGGGCGTCAGTTCCAACGTCGCGCACCACGTCGCCACGCTGCCCCCGGTGACGACACTCTTTGCATCCTTTCTCGGCTACAACCCGATGGTCCATCTACTCGGACCCCACGCCTTAGCGGCGTTGAGTTCGAACGCGCGCGCCACCGTCGTTGGTCGCACGTTCTTTCCCACGATCATCCAAAGGGCTTTCGTGTCGGGACTGCACCCGGCCCTCGACTTCGCGGCCATCGTCTGTCTGCTCGCGGCCGTCACCTCATGGCTTCGCGGCGGTCGCAAGCACTCGCGCGAGAGCAACGACGATCTAGGCGTCGACGTCCTCTCGGCGCCGGACACCAACTAAGTGCGCCACGCGAAGTCCCATCGCCGAGAACTCGTTGCGACTGAGTTGCACCCAGGTCGACGTGCCGTCACTTAGTTCGACGGTCACCTGGGCTTCGAAGCCCAAAGAGACGATCGACGTGATGCGACCCTTCACCTGTCCCTGGTGCACCGAGACGAGTTCCAGGTCGTGCGGACGCGTGACCTCGCCCTCGAAGATGGTGGAGGGCCCGAGGAACTCGTGCACGAAGTCGGTCGCCGGACTCTCGTAGAGAGCGAGTGGGTTGCCCGACTGTACGACACGACCCGCGCGCATCACGATCAACTGGTCGGCCACTTCCATGGCCTCTTGTTGGTCGGTCACGAGCACCGTCGTCACGTGCAACTGTCCGTGGAGTTCCTTCAGCCAGTGGCGGAGTTCTGCTCGAACGACGGCGTCGAGCGCACCGAAGGGCTCGTCGAGCAACAACACGCGCGGTTCAATGGCGAGCGCGCGCGCGAGCGCCATGCGCTGGCGCTCTCCTCCCGAGAGCTGGGCGGGAAAACTCTTGGCCTTTCCCTCTAACTTCACGAGCGCCAGGAGTTCACTAACGCGCACGTCGATCTCCTTCTTGGGGCGTTTGCGCACCTTCAATCCGAAGGCCACGTTCTGCGCGAGGTTCATGTGGCGAAAGGGCGCGTAGTGCTGGAAGCAGAATCCGATGTCGCGGTGTCGCGGGTCGACGTGGGTCATGTCCTCGCCGTCAATGGTGACCGTGCCCTCGTCGGGCTTTTCGAGACCACTGATGAGTTTTAAAAGTGTGGACTTGCCCGAACCGGAGGGACCGAGAATGGCGGTCAGTGAGCCGTGCGCGATCTCGGCCGTGACGTCCTGGACGGCGTGGGTCTTGGCATAGTGCTTGGTGAGATGACTAAGCGAGATCGACAAGGAGGTTCTTTTCCCTTCTTTTCAAGGCCGCGAGTATTGCTAGTACTCCTATAGAGATTAGGGCCAATACCAGCGCGCCCGCGTACGATCCGAGCACGTCGAAGCGCTGATCCCAGCTGTCGAAGATGTAGATCGGCAACGTCTGGGTGACGCCGGTGATGTTGCCCGAGACCACGAGCACCGCCCCGAACTCGCCGAGCGTGCGCGCAATGGTGAGCGTAACGCCATAGAGGACGGCCCAGCGGATCGCGGGCAGTGTCAATTGAAAAAAGATACGAAAGCGACCGGCGCCGAGCGTGCGCGCGGCCTGCTCCTGGTCTTCGCCAACCTCGAGCAAGACCGGGAGGATAGAGCGCAGCACGTAGGGCAACGACACGGACATCGTCGCGAGGACGATGCCGAGAGGCGTGAAGAGCACGTTGATCCCCCAACGAGCGAGCGGGGCACCGAACCAGCCGATCTTCGAGTACGCCAACACGAGCGCGATGCCAATGATGATGGGCGAGATCGCGATCGCCACGTCGAAGACCGTGTCCAAGACGCGTTTGCCCACGAAGTTGTGACGCGCGATCAGTAACGCCGCGCCCACGCCGACGAGCGCGTTCACCGGCACCGCGATGGCGGCCACTTCGAGAGAAAGTTTCAGTGCGCCCAACGCGTTGGGCTGAGTGACCTCGGACCAGAAGGGACCGAAGCCGTGGCCGAAGGCCTTCACGACGAGAAACGTAACGGGCAGACCGATCAAGACGGCCAGGTAGAACATGACGACCGTGCGCAACGTCCACTTCGAGGTGTTCTTCACTAGAGGAGCCGTTTCTGGTAGCGCCGCGACACCACGTTGGTCGTCACCAACACAATGAGACTGATCACCAAGAGTGCCGTCGACACCGCAGCCGCGTCCACCCAGAGGAATCCGGCCGTGAGATTGAAGATGTAGTACGACGCTGTCGTCGTTCGACCAATTCCACCGGCGATAAGTGAGATGGAACCGAACTCCCCGACCGCGCGCGCGAAGGCGAGTCCGAAGCCCGACAGCACCGAGGGCCAGAGCGAGGGCATCACCACCGAAAAGAACGTGCGCACGCCCAAAGCGCCGAGCGTCCTCGCGGCCGCTTCGCTCTCGAGGTCGAGCGACGCTAGCACCGGCTGCACCGCGCGCACCGAGAAGGGCAGCGTCACGAAGAGCAGTGCCAACATGAGCCCCATCCACGTTTCAAAAAGATCGACGTGAATCGGACTACTAGGGCCGTAGATCGCGAGTAACACCACACCCGCCACGATCGTCGGGAGCGCAAAGGGCAGGTCGATTACAGAGTCGATGAAACCTCGCCCAAAGAAGCGGTCGCGCACCAACACCCACGCGATCGCAACGCCCATCATCGCGTTGATCGCGGCGACGCCAAAGGAGAGCCACAACGAGAGCCCGATCGAATTACGTGAACCTGGTGCGGTGACGGCGCTCCAGAAGGTTTTGAAGCCGAACGACACGTGCCAGTGCCAGAACGCCCAGCCCGAGCCGTGGGTCGCGACCGAGATCGAGAGTCCGTGACTGATGAGTGCGGCGATGGGCAGGATCACGATAATGGAGAGGTACCCGACGATGAGCACACCGCCGCCACCCATGAGCAGTGGCAACGAGACTCGTGAACCCACTCGTCGCCAGCCCTTTGGGGCTGGCGACGAGTGGGACTCTGGGGAAGTCGAATTAGCTAGTGAAGCCGTGGGCATTTTCTATTCTCGTGAAGAGACCGGTCGTGCCAAAGAACTGCGACCATACCTTGGACCATCCACCCATCGCCGAGATGGTGATGAGCTTCGAAGGGTCGTAGAACGCCTTGTTGAGCGAACTCTTCTTGCTCGGCAGCGTCGAGCGGTAGTCCTGGACGACCAGGATGGCCTGACCCGCGGGTGAGAAGAGGTATTTGAAGAACGCGACGGCCGACGGATTGCTCGAGCCCGAGTTAGTGAGGGGCGCCGGAGTCTGGATGAGGATGTTCTGTTGCGGGTAGACGATCTGGATGGCCGCGCCCTTGGCCAACGCCTCTTGTGCGTCACTTTCGTAGGCGAGCAGCACGTTGCCCGTTCCCGCGAGGAACGTGGAGAGAGCCTTCGAGCCGCTGGAGGGTTCCGCGACGGTGTTGCCAACGACCTTGTTCAAGAACGTGTGGGCCACCTGGGTCCGCTTACCGATCAGGATCTCGTACTCGTAGGCGGCGAGCAGGTTCCACTTCGCGCTGCCTGAACTGATCGGATCGGGCGTGACGATCTGCACGCCAGAGTCCGTCAGGTTGCTCCAGACCGTGATGTTGAGAGGGTTGCCCTTACGAACCACGAGCACCACGGCCGAGTCGGCGACGAAGCCGTTCTCGGCGGCGCTGATCTTGTTGGTTTGCCAGTTCCTTGGCACGAGACCGGCGTTGACGACGGTGTTCATGTCGGGAATCAGTGAGAAGTTCACCACGTCAGCTGGCTGACCGGAGACGACGTCTTGGGCCTGCGTGCCCGAAGCACCGAACGAGTTGGTGAACGTGACGCCCTGGCCTGCCCAGGTTGCTTGGAACGCGGCCTCCAGCGCGGAGTACCCAGCAGAGATCGTCGAGTAACCGAGCACGTTGACGGTGCCACCCGACGCTCCCGACGCGGTGCGAGCCCCGCAACACTCAACGTCGCCACGAGAGGCGCAATGACGAGGGTTTTCAATCGACGGTGCATGAGAACTCCATTCTCTCTATTTTCTAGTGAAGTAGTAGAGAATAGCAAGGCGAGGGTCGTCGTGACACGCTTTTGAGAAGTTTTCATGATTTTGAGCGACTTCTGCGGATCGCGCTCATTGTCGCCCAAGAGCTCGAGAGCCCGCGCCTCAACTACTAGCGAACGTGACGCACCGTAACCAGATTCAAAGTAAAAGTTAGAAACGCCGAGCGAATGGTGTGGACAATTACGAGTTCATCGACTTGTGGATGGTCGTCACGATGCGTTCCACCGACGGAATTGCCATGTCCTCGAGTGCGTCCGCGGCCGGCAACGGAATGTGCGGCGTCGTGATGCGAACGATCGGTCCGTCGAGGTCGTAGAAGATCTCGTCGGCGACGATCGAAGCGACTTCCGCTCCCCAACCACAGAGCCGGGGGTTCTCTTCCACCGTGAAGAGGCGTCCAGTCGCGGAAACTTCACGAAGAATCGTCGCCGTGTCGAGTGGCACGAGGGATCGAACGTCCACGACGGTGCAGTCGATGCCGCTGGCCGCGAGTTCCGTCGCCGCTTCGAGCGCCCGAGGGACCATCGCGCCAAGCGCCACGAGCGTCGCGTTCGAACCTTCGCGCAACACCTTTGCCGTACCGAGGGTGTCGACGATGTCGCCGTCGGGTACGTCCATCTTCGACGAATACAGCGCCTTCGCTTCGAGGAAGATCACGGGATCATTGTCGCGAATCGAGGCGGCCATGAGACCGATGACGTCAACGGCGTTGGAGGGAACGACGACCTTCAGACCGGGCACCATCATCGCCCAGTTCTCGACACTCTGGGAGTGCTGCGCGCCAAAGCGCAGACCGCCGCCGTTGCCCGAACGAATGACGAGCGGGAACGTCATCTGACCGTTGGTCATGTAGCGACTCTTCGCGATCTCGTTGGCGACGATGTCCCAACACACGGCGAAGAAGTCGGAGAACATGATCTCGGCGATCGGACGTAGTCCCGTCATGGCGGCGCCCATGGCCGCGCCGAGGATCGCCTGTTCACTGATGGGCGTGTCGCGCACGCGCACGCCACCAAACTCTTCGATCAGTCCGACGGTGCCCTTGAAAACACCACCGGCCGCACCGATGTCTTCGCCGAGAAAGACGACCGACTCGTCGCGGCGCATCTCCTGGGCGATACCGCGCGCGATCGATTCACGAAATGTCAGTTGCGCCATGAGGCACCTCCATCAGCCCATACGTCCTTCAACAACAGGTCTTCGCCGGGCACGCCGCCGGCCTTGGCCTCGTCGGTGGCGAGGTCGACTTCAGCGTCGACTTCGTTTTCGATGGCCAGCAACTCGTCTTCACTAACGCCCGCTTCGAGGAGTCGAGTGCGGTAACTCGGAATCGGGTCCTTCGCTAACCACTCGGCCAGCTCCTCGTCGGGACGGTACTTGCCGGGGTCGGCCCGGGAGTGTCCGCCGTGACGGTACGTCTTGGCTTCGATCATGCTCGGTCCCTCGCCGGCGCGCGCTCGCGCGAACGCGGCGCTCGTCACTTCGAAGACCGCGTCGGCGTCGTTGCCGTCGACGATGATGCTCTCGAGACCGTACGCTGACGCGCGGTCCGCGGCGGGATTCGCGACCGCCGTCACTTCCGAAGTACGCGTGTACTCCATCCAGAGGTTGTTCTCACAAAAGAAGACGACGGGCAACTTCCACACGGCGGCGAAGTTGAGCGCCTCGTGGAACGCACCGATGTTCGTCGAACCGTCGCCGAAGAAGGCAACCGCCACCTGCTCGGTGCCGCGGTACTGCGCACTCCACGCCGCGCCACAAGCGATCGGCAAGTGCGCGCCAATGATGGCGTAGGAGCCCATGACGCCGTGCTCGACGCTGGTGAGGTGCATCGATCCGCCCTTGCCGGCCATGAGTCCGTTGGTTCGACCCATGAGCTCGGCGAAGACGGGCGTCATCGGCACCCCGCGCGCCAACGTATGCGCGTGGCCGCGGTACGTGGCGAACGTCCAGTCGTCGGAACGCATCGCCGCGGCGACGCCGGCCGCGATGGCCTCTTGACCAATGGAGAGGTGGCTCGTGCCCTTGACGAGGCCTTCGAGGAACAGGTCGTAGGCGCGCTTCTCGAACTGCCGGAGCGCGTACTGGCTTCGGTACATTGCGACCTTGTGCGCGAGGTCAGTGCTGGTGGGGGCTACTTTCGTGCTGGACATCTCTTCTCCTAGTACTTGTTCGCGACCATGAGTTCTTGCGCCGGAAAGTGCGTAAGAATCGCTGGTCCTTTATCGGTGACGACAATCTCTTCTTCGATGCGCGCCGCCGAGACGCCGTCCGACGCCGGGCAGTACGTCTCCAGGGCGAAGACCATGCCGGCCTGTAACTCAACGGGGTCGCGCATGCTGTTCAATCGGCTGATGACGGGCCGTTCGTGCAGGCCGAGGCCCAGTCCGTGACCGAACTGCAGCCCGAAGGCCGCCATCTCGTTGGCGAAGCCGAAGTCGGTCGCCGCCGGCCACGCGAGCGCGATCTCGTCGGTACCGACGCCGGGCTTCACGAGGTCGATGGCCGTGTCCATCCACTCGCGGGCCTTGGCGTAGGCCTCACGTTGGGGCGCGGTGGAACTACCCACCGACATGGTGCGGTAGTAACAGGTCCTATAGCCGTTGTAGGAGTGGATGATGTCGAAGAACGCCTGCTCGCCGGGGCGGATGATGCGGTCGGTGAAATTGTGCGGGTGCGGGTTGCAGCGCTCCCCCGACACGGCGTTGATGGCCTCCACTTGATCGGAGCCCATCTCGTAGAGGCGCTTGTTCGCCAGTGCCACGATCTCGTTCTCACGGATGCCGGGCTTCAGCGCCTCGAAGATGTCCTGGTAGACCCCGTCCACCATGGCCGCGGCCTGGCTGAGCAACATCAACTCGTCGGGATTCTTGATCTGGCGCGCGTCGAGCATGAGCTGCTGGGCGTCACGGACGTCGACGCCCGCCTTTTGCATCTCGAAGAGGAACGGCAACTCGACGATGTCAATGCCGATGGGCTGGTCGAGGACGCCGTGGTCGCTCAAGATGCCGACGATGTCCTTGACCGCCGACTCGAAGAGTCCGGCCTTGGGCGCGATGGCGCCGCGCAGACCCAACATGCCCGCTCGACAGTTGTCGGGCTCGAGCCAGGGCGCGAAGAGTTGGTGGTGACGAGCAGCCGAACCAAAGTCCCAGATGATGGGCTCGCCGCCGCGCGTGAGCAGGCAGTAGCGCGACATCTTGTCCCCAAGGGCGCCGCCGATCCACGTCTGTGAGACGTAGCGAATGTTGTAGAAGTCGAAGAGCAGGATGGCGCCGAGATCGCTGTTCTCGAGCGCCTCGCGAGCTCGAGCCAAGCGATACGCGCGCAGGCGATCGAAGTCGACGCGGGTCTCAAAGTCGACCCCGTTGTGACCCGGGGTGTTGATGATCGGACCGAATCCATCTCTCACGGCTTCACGCCCAGGCCGTCGTCGATTGCTACGTTCTCCGGCGTCATCACCAGTCCGGCACTGCGAGCCTCTTCGAGAAGGAGGACCGCGAAGTCTTCTTCCGCGTAGCCTGCGCCGATGGCGCTCACGACCAGTTCGGTGCACAGCGCCGACACGGGCATTGGCACGCTCATCCTCTTGGCTTCGGCCATACCGAGGTCGAAGTCCTTGCGGAGCAAGACCGGTGTGAAGGTCGGTGTGAAGTCGAGGTTGACGAAGGCCGGCGTCTTGTAACGCGAGAACGTCGAACCCATGACCGAGTTGTTAATGAACTCGAGGAACGCGCTGCGGGGAATCCCGCCACGCTCAGCCAACACCGTGATTTCGGCCATGGCCTGCGTCACGATGCCGAGGAACATGTTGTGGCAGATCTTCACGAGTCGCGCCACCTCGTCGTCGCCGACGTACGTGACGCCGTGGCCGAGCTCGTTGAGGAAGGGCTGCGCCTTGTCGAAGGCGTCGCGCGTCCCTGACACCGCGAGGGTGAGCTTGCCCGAGGCGACGACTTTGGGGTTGCCGCTCACGGGCGCGGCGAGGAACTCGATGTTCTTCGCGGCGAGCGCCCCGCGCACCTGCGCGGACGTCATTGACGACACGGTCGAACAGTCGATCACGACCTTGGGGGCGGTGGTGCCAGAAAGGATGCCGTCGGGACCGGTCGTCACGGCGAGCAGTTCCTTGTCGGCCGAGACCATGATGAAGACAACGTCACAGCCTGCGAGGTCGCGTGGGTGGTCGACGACCTTCGCGCCCAGTTCGCCGAGCACTTCAGCCTTCGAGCGAGTCCGGTTGGTGACGGTGACGTGGTAGTTCGCTACGACCAAGCGCTTGGCCATGGCGGTGCCCATGCGGCCACAGCCAATCCAGCCGATGCGGGTCTTGTCGTCATTCATGCCTTTGCTCCTAAAGTTCGTTCGACGCGGGTGCCGCGCTCTGCGCCATTGCCTTGATGCTGCCACCGAGATAGAGCGCGCCAATCTCCGGGTTGTTCAAGACCTCACTGCCCGAGCCCGAGAGTCGAAGCTGACCGTTCTCCAACACGACCGCGTAGTGGCTCATGCGAAGGGCCTGGCGGGCGTTCTGTTCGACGAGCAACACCGTACGACCGACACTATTCATCAATTTGATGGTGTCGAACACCAGACGTAGCGTCTTCGGGTCTAGTCCCATGGAGGGTTCGTCGAGCACAACCAGTTCGGGCTCCAACATCAGACAGCGCGCGAACTCCACGAGGCGCTGTTGACCACCGGAAAGGCTGCCGGCCTTGTCCTTGGCGCGCTCGGACACGATGGGGAAGATCTCGGTCACGTGCTTCAGGCGCTCGGCGATGACCTTTTTGTCCTTCACGAGGAAGGCCCCGAGCTCGACGTTCTGTTGGACCGTCATCTCACGGAAAAGACTGTGGTTCTGGGGAACTTGGACGATGCCGAGTTGGAGGATCTCTCGCGGGGTGAGACCAACGAGCGGCGTCCCTTTGAACCAGAGCTGTCCGAGTCGCGGACGCACGAGACCACTGACGGTCTTGAGCAACGTGGACTTACCCGAGCCATTGGGCCCGACGATGCACGTCACGCCACCTTGGGGAACGTCGAAATCCACACCCTTGATGACGTCACCGCCGCCGTACCCGGCGACGATGCCCTCGAAGCGGAGGAAGGCCGCTGACTCAGCCATGGTCCACCGCGTCACTCATCTCGTCGTCAGCGATGCCCAGGTACGCGTCCAAGACGGCTGGATTGCTGCGCACTTCGTCGGGTGTCCCCGTCACCAAGTCACAGCCCTGGTGCATCACGGTCACCATGTCACAAATCTTCATGACGAACTCCATGTTGTGCTCGACGATGAGGAACGTCTTGCCACCCTTGTTAAGGGCGAGGATCTTTTCACTGATCTCGTTGATCAGGGTCAGGTTGACCCCACCTGCGGGCTCGTCGAGCAAGATGACGTCGGGGTCGGCCACCAGCACGTACGCCAACTCCAGAAGTTTCCGCTGACCGTAGGAGAGCGAACCCGCCTGCAACGAGGCCAGGCGAGAGAGGCCCACGAAATCCAGCCACTCCATCGCAGCGTCGAGTTCGGTCTTCGAGGACTTCGAACGGGTAAGTCCGCGCAACCAACTCTCGTCACGCTGCGTGGCGACGAGCATGTTCTCGATGACACTGATGCGAGCGAAGATGCGCGTGAGTTGAAAGGTGCGACCGACGCCCAGAGCGAAGATCTTGTTGGGCCGGCCGTTGGTGACGTCGTGGCCGTCAAAGAAGACCGTACCCTTATCGGGTTTCACGTACCCGGTCATCACGTTGAACAGGGTGGTCTTGCCCGAACCGTTTGGGCCGATGAGACCAGTGATACTGCCCTTTTCGACGCTGAGTGAACAGCCCGCCAACGCCTTCACGCCCCCGAAGGAGCGCGACACGTCTTTGGCCTCGAGAAGTGTCGTCATTAGGGCTTCGCTCCTGCCGGCGCGGGGTCCACCACGGGTCTCGCCACGGTGTTCGCTGCATTGTTCGCCGTGGACTCCCTCTCACGCTTCGCACCGCGACCGGCCCACCACTTCGAGACGGCGGGGACGATGCCCTGAGGCATGAAGAGGATGACGAGCAAGAACAAGACGCCGAAGAGGATCAAGTACAACGAGCCGTTCGAGAACGACAGCGTCAGGTACTGCTGCGACGCTTCGAGAATCAGCCCCCCGAGCAGTGGGCCCAGCAGCGTGCCGAAACCACCGAGGAAGGCCATCAGGGCCACGGTGATGTCGAAGTTCGGTTCAAAGACGAACTGTGGATAGATCTGACCGATGAACATCGCGTACGTCGCTCCAGCCATGCCGATCGCAAAGGCCGACATCGTGAAACCCGTCAATTTGACGGCCGTCACACGAACGCCAAGACCGAGAGCACGGTCCTCGTCGTCGCGAATCGCGAGCAACTGCAGACCGAAACGAGAGCGACGCACCCCCGCCGACAACAAAGTAGCGAAGATGACAATACCGAGCGCCACGTAGTAAAAGGGCAGGTTGTAGTAGTTGAACAACCAAGGGATCAACGGCAAAGATATCCCCGCCGCACCGCCCGTGAACGACGCGTTGATCGCTAATAGCTGGAAGACGAAGAAGAGGGCGATCGTGATGACGACGAAGGTGTGTCGGCGCACGCGCAGCGCGATCGCGCCGACGGGCACCGCCACCACCATGGCCACGAGACCGCCAAGGGGCACCAACCAGAACTGCGCCGCACCACCGGCCATGTTCGCGTGTGTCGACACCAAGGCCATGGTGTACGCACCGCATCCGTAGAAGATCGCGGTACCCAGCGACACGTAGCCCGTGTAGCCGGAAAACATGTTCCACGACGTGGCACACGCCATGAACAACAGTGTGAAGACCCCGATCGACGTGTACGTCGGATTCGTCACGATGAGCGGAAAAACGATGAGAGCGACGAGTCCGAGGCCCCAAAACGAAGGCTTCACTTTTGACATCAAGCCACTCTCGCGGACTGCTTGCCGAAGAGTCCTTGGGGGCGCAACGACAACACGATAACGAGGACGAGGAAGAACGTTGGGGAAGACCAGATCGGCGACCACACCACCGCAACGACGTCACCCAAGGTGACCATCAAGATAGCGGCTAACAACGCGCCGCCCAGACTGCCCATGCCACCCAAGACGATGATCGTCAAGAGTCGAGAGATCAAGTCGTAACTCGTACTGGCGTTGAAGGCGTTCGTCGCGCCGTAGACCATGCCGCCCGCGGCGGTGACGGCGATGCCGAGACCGAAACAGATGGTCGACACGCGCTTGACGTTGATTCCCACGAGGGCCGCGGCCACTTGATCGGCCAACGACGCGCGAACGCTCGCACCGAATCGTGTGCGGTACAGCATGACGTACAGAGAGCCCAACATCCCGACAGCCAAGATGAAGCCGAAGAGGTAGATGTACGGGAGATAAATCCCAAAGATTCGAAAGGATCGGTTCACGTACCAGGCCTTCAGTTGCACGATGTTGATGGAGTAGATCATGTTGAGTGCTCCCTCAATAATGAGAGAGATGGCGTAGGTGACCAGAATGGACATCGACGTCCGTTCTGGCTCCTTCAGCCTCGCCATGAACACGCGCTCCACCACGACCCCCACGACAAAGAGCGTGGGGATCGTGATGATCAAGCCAACGAAGAGGTCAATTCCAAAGTGCACCGACAACGTGTAACTCAGGTAGGCACCTAAAATCACCAAGATTCCCTGAGCGACGTTGATGATGTTCATCACTCCAAAGATGAGAGTTAACCCCGTCGCCATGAGGGCGTAGACCGAACCGGTCAAGACGCCGTCAAGTATGGCGTGAATGAGCGCTGAGCTGTTCAAGGCTTACTTACCCCACACCGGCTTCGGGAACAGCACATGCTTGGAAGCCGAGTTCGAGGTCGGGTTGACTTGAACAAAGTTGCTGCCCTGCCACTGGAAGGTGAACGCCGTCGCGCTGTTGTTCTCGCCCAGCTTGTCGAACTTCACGGAACCTTGCACGGTCGTCAACGAGACGCCCGAGTGGAGGTACTTGATGATC
>PLNQ01000113.1 GCA_003141815.1 Acidimicrobiaceae bacterium
CGATGTCGGCGATGACGTCCTTCACGAGAATCTTCGAGCCGGGTTTGCCGTTACAGTCGTCCCAACCAACGGCCACGTCGTCGAACTCCTCTTTCACCAGTTCGTAGCCCCACTGCATGAAGGCACCCTCGGTGTACTTCTGGATATTGCCCTTGTGCACCAACATCACCGACTCGCGTCCGTGACTCACGGCGTACTCCAGTGCCGCGCGAATGAGACGCTTGGAGCCAAACTCCGAAATGGGCTTGAGGCCGAGGCTGGAGTTCTCTCGAACGTCCCAACCGAAGGCTTCCTTGACGAAGGCGCGCAACTTCTCGGCGTCGGCGCTGCCGGCCTCGAGTTCGAGACCGGCGTAGACGTCTTCGGTGTTCTCACGAAAGATCACCATGTCGACGTCTTCGGGGCGCTTGACCGGTGAGGGCACGCCCTGGAACCAGCGCACCGGGCGCAGGCACACGTAGAGGTCCATGATCTGGCGCAACGCCACGTTGAGGGAACGAAAGCCACCGCCGATGGGCGTGGTGAGCGGACCCTTGATGCCGATGAGGTGGTCACGGAAGTCGGTGACGGTCTGTTCGGGGAGCCAGTTGCCGGTCTCGTCGAAGGCTTTTTGGCCCGCGAGCACTTCCTTCCACGCGATGGTCTTGCCGTACTTCTTCGCGGCCGCGTCGAGCACGAGTTGCGCCGCGGGCCAGATGTCGATTCCGATGCCGTCACCTTCGATGTAAGGGATGATTGGATTGTCCGGGACGTGCAAGACGCCCTCTGTACTCATAGTGATTTTCTCAGCCATGGACCCATCCTACGGCGATTTTCGAAGCTCTATTTTGGCCGGACGACGTCGAGGACGGGTCTCCTAGGTGAAAAGTGCGTGATAGATCTCACGCGTCGCGGTGGAGCGATTCAGCGTGTAGAAGTGCAGTCCCGGCGCCCCGGATTCGAGCAGTCGCGCGCATAGTTCGGTCGCGGCGAGTATGCCCTCAGCGCGAACGGCCGGAGCTCCCCCGCGCGCGTTCGCGACCTCAAGACGCTCGACCAGTGACGCGGGCACGCTCGCGCCCATGGTGGCCATCCTCTTCACGCCGCTCAACGTGGTGACGGGCATAATGCCCGGCAGTACCGGCTTCTCGACACCAAGGTCGGCGAGTTCACTGACGAGCCGGACCCACTCGTCGGGCTCGAAGAAGAACTGCGTGACGGCGAAGTCGGCGGCTTCGAGCTTCCTCGCGAGGTGCTTTCGGTCCGACGCCAAATCCTTCGACCGTGGGTGACCCTGCGGGTGAGCGCCCACGCCCACACAGAACTCGCCCACCTCACGCACGAGCTCAATGAGTTCGAGCGCGTACGTGAACTCCGACGACGCGAGCGCGGGTTCTTCGGGCAGATCGCCCCCGAGCGCCATAACGTTGTTGACGCCGGCGTCGAGGTAGTTCTTCAAGAGGTCGCGCATCTCGTCACGTCGATGACCAACACAGATCAAGTGGGCCATGGCGGTGACGTGACCCGCCTGTTGAATCTCCGTGACGAGGTCGAAGGTGCGTTGACGCGACTCACGACCGCCCCGATAGGTTACCGAGACGAAGGATGGCTCGAGGGAATCAAGGTCGAGCAGCGACTGCTCGAGGACGGCGCTCTCTTCGTCGGACTTCGGCGGAAAGAACTCGAAAGAGCGTGTCAGTCCCTCGGCGAGGAGTTCGTCGACGCGCACGGAACTAGTTGGCGCGACCGAAGTCGTCTTCGATGCGCTCGATGTCGTCCTCGCCGAAATACGTGCCGTGTTGGACCTCGATGAAGACAACCGGCGTAGTGCCGCGGTTCTCGCAGCGATGCTTTTGCGCGAGTCCGATATCAATCGATTCGCCGGAAGGGACTTCGTGCTCGACGCCGTCCAGCACCACCGTCGCGGTGCCGTTCACGACGAACCAGTGCTCGGCCCGACGGGTGTGGCGCTGGTAGCTGAGGCGCTTTCCCGGTGCGACGACGATGCGCTTTACCTTGTGATCGAAGAGTTCATCATCGAGCACGGTGAAAGAACCCCAGGGGCGTTCATCGAACTCGCGACCGCGGCTGTCTTTTATCGTCATCGGACCTTCTCTGCGGCTAGTACGGCGTTGCGTAACAGCATGGCACGAGTCATCGGACCCACGCCACCGAGACGCGGCGTGATCCAGCGCGCCACTTCGTTGACGTCCTCAGCCACGTCGCTTAGTAGTTTTCTTCCCAAGAACGTCGTTCCAGCTCCAACGACGGCCGCGCCGGGCTTGATCATGTCGCGCGTGACCAGTCCGGCCTTTCCGGCCGCCGCGACGACAACGTCACCGGTGAGGACGATCTCTTTCATATTTTCAATACCCGTGTGCACGACAGTGACCGCTGCGTTGCAGTGTGGCCGACGCATGGCCATCAGTAGCGCCAGCGGTCGACCAATGGTGACGCCGCGGCCGATGATCACGACGTGCTTGCCCTCTACTGGCACGTCATACGCGGCGAGCAGTTCAACGATGCCAAACGGCGTGCACGGCAGCGGGCCTGGTGCGCCCATGACGAGTCGTCCGAGGTTTGTCGGATGTAAGCCGTCCACGTCCTTTTCAGGCTTAACGCGAAGTAGTACTTCTTCCTCGCTCACTCCCTCGGGAAGTGGGAGCTGCACGAGTATCGATTGGATGTTGGGATCGTCGTTGAACCGATCGATGATCGCTTCGATCTCCCCTTGGGAAGCGGTTGAAGGAAGGTGTTCGTCGTAGGAACGGATACCGATCTCGGCACTCTCTTCGACTTTCATCTCGACGTAGCGCGCGCTCGAGACGTCGTCGCCAACGAGGATCGTGCCGAGTCCCGGCGTACGACCGGCCGCAACGAGACGCTGCACGCGATCGGTTAACTCCATCTTGATTCGAGCGGCGACTGGTTCACCGTTCAATAATTCTGCGGCCATTGCGCTCCTAAGCGTTGAGTCGTAAGTCCCTCAGTGACGTCTACCAACCTAACGACGCCCACCGAGATCTCAGACCAGGCCCTTCATCTCGATTCTCATGTTGTGCAGCGGCGACTGCTCGCACCACGTCGTCAATTCCGCCGCCTCACCAGCGACAGTCTCGCAGGACCGACCAGAGCTTCAGCTCAGCGAGCACGTGCTCAACCGTGGCTCTGCGTTTTCGGAACCTTCGCCACGTCTCGTTTCTGATGATGCGCCCGTCGGGTCCTCTCTTGGGAGGTGTCACACCGGCGACTCCCTGGTACCCACCGTCGCCATTGGGCCGCTGATGTTTCGTCACCTGCGGGTCCCGCGTGGCACGAAAGACCACCTCGTCGTTGCGATTGCCCGGCCACGCCGTGCCAATGCGGACCACCCGCCGGTCGCGGCTTCGCAGGACGACCTGAACGTTCACCGACCTCAGCTAATTCTTACACAGTGCGATCGTCGTGTGATCCCGAGTGGGGATCGTTGTCGCCGGCGTCATGTGTCACAGGCGTCGGGCACTGTCATAGACGTGACGTTTCCGGCCTCCACCAGCCCCCGCACCAGGGGCAAGAACAAACAGGCCTCGTGGCGCCGGGGAGACCAGGCCACCTCAACTCTCGTACTCAGTCTCGACGCGTCCGACGCTCACGCGCGCACGCGCCTCGAGACCCTCTACTTCACGATGTTCAACCTGCGTCGCGCCCTGCAACAAGACGCCCAGCGAATCTGTCACGCCTACTGGGCCGCCAAGGAAGATCGCGACACCCTCGGATGGAAGGCCGTGGCTGAGGACCTCGGGCTCACCCGCAACGGATTCGAACGACTCGCGAGAGCGCACGCACTCAACTCGGCCTGGGCCATGGATCACGTGTCGATGGCGCTCGTTTACCACATGGCCGCCGCCGTCTTCGAAGACGCCGCGCGCCATCTCTGGTCGGACAGTTCCGGCAAGCGTCACGGCGCTCTGCGCGTCACGTCGTTTTACCAATTTGCCACCATCGTTGGTCGCGCCAGGTCGCACACAGCGAAAACAAGTGGGAAACCTTCCGCCTCTACGGCACCCTCGAGGGCCACCTCGACGCCTACGGACACCACAATCTCGGAGAGCACCCGACGCTGAGCGACGTGGCCGCGCTGACCCCCGGCAACCCAGTGTTACGTCAGCACAAGATGACCACCCCCGGCCCCACGAAATGGTCCACCTACGCCGGGCCATTGGTGATGGTCTTCGCCGGCGGGTCGGCGTCCAACGAGCCCGAACTAAAACTACCGGTGCGTTTGCCCCAGGGTCGCGGCCAGTGGGACCGGGTGGTGCACTTCCTGGGTAGTCCCGACACCTGGCACAAGATCGACCTGGTGCGCCGCCACGACTCCTCCCAACCGGGCGGGTGGCGCTACGAGGTGCACCTGCTGGTTCTGAGCGAGGGCTACGTCGCTGAGTGCAATCGTGCACTACTCGATGCTGCACCTACCGACCGGGCGGCCTGCGTGGACGTGAACGTCTCCAACCTCGCGGTCGTCTCGGTGGACTCGAACGACCGAGACCCTCGTAGCACCGTGGTACGCCGCGACGCCGACGAGCGCGACCGACTGGCTCGAGCGGACGCGAAGCGGCGCCGGGGTGCGCGCCGCGCTGATCGGTCACGCCGTGCGAACAACGCAAACCAGTACGCCAAGTCCAGGGCAAAGTTGAAGCGCGACGAACGCCGCGCGGCCCGTGGGCTCCGCGCCGTCACGGACTCGACGCCTCTGGGACCGCGCCTCGCTAACGCCAATGGAGTACCGCGCCAGGCCTACCGTCGCGACCAACTCTCAGCCACCTACCGCGACCGACGACACCGCGAAGGTGAGAGGGCCCGGGCGCAGAGCCTCACCAAGCAGACCCGGGCCCACGACGCGGCGGTGAAGATGGTCGCCGCCCACGGGGTGCACTGGCTGATCGAAGAGTGCAACTTGACCGCCTGGGCGAAGCTCTGGGGCAAGTCTCTTCACGCCTTCGCCCCGGGCATCGTCACGACTGAGCTTGCGGCACTCGCCGCGTCACGCGGTGGCAGTTTCGTCAAGGTGGCCACGGGACCGACGGCACTGTCAAGCCACTGCTTGTGCGGGCACCGAGTCAAGAAGAGCCTGAGTGAGCGTCGCCACGTCTGTGGCGCGTGCGGGTTCAGTGGTCACCGGGACCTGGTCTCGGCAGCCCTGGGCACCTGCGTCAAGCACGCCGATCTCAGTGATCCACTCAGCGCGCGAGTCGACTACGCACGCGCCGGCGCGTTGCTGGCCACACTCTCCTCGCCACCTCTTACCCACGGGCGCCAAGACGCCCTGACGAGTCAAACGCACCCTCTGGTGTCATCGCGTCGAAGTGACGCGACGCACCACGGCGCCAGGTCAGTGGCATCCTCCCACCGGGCTGCTCGTCTCAACGCCAGACGTACGGCGCAATCGACCAACGGACCGGGCTCTCTCGGTCCCGCGAAGGTTGCGCACGGCTCGGCACTGCGTTGCATCTCCCCGCCCGGGGACTTACGACTCAGCTCTTAGTGGCGAAAGTGACGCTCACCGGTGAGCATCATGACGATTCCAGCCTTGTTCGCGGCGTCGATGACCTCGGCGTCGCGCACCGAGCCCCCGGGCTGCACGACTGCCGTCACGCCCGCGTCCGTGAGTGACTCGAGTCCGTCGGCGAAGGGGAAGAAGGCGTCGGAGGCCGCGGCGGCGCCCTTCGCGAAGTCGCCGGCCTTCGTTACCGCGATACCCGCCGACACTACGCGCGACTGTTGGCCCGCGCCCACGCCCACCGCCACACCGTCTTTCGCAATGACGATGGCGTTGGAGGTCGTGCGCGCGCAGACGCGCCACGCCACCACGAGATCTTGGAGCTGCTGCACGCTCGGCGTTGCGTTCGTCACGCAGCGCCACTCGGCGACGGGAGTGACGAGTTCATCGGTGTTCTGCACCAAAGCGCTGTCGCCGAACGTACGAATCGAGAGACCTAGCGGCTCAGGTGCTGGAGCACTCAAGAGCCGCGTCGCCTTGCGTCGAGCCACGAGCGTCGTAATGGCCTCGTCGCTAAAACTTGCGGCGATGATGACGTCGGCCTGAGGACCGGCCGCGATGAGCGTCGCCAACGCTTGGTCGACCTCGCCGTCAATAGCGACCACTCCGCCGAAGGCGCTCTGCGGGTCAGCGGCGAGGGCCTTTTCGAATGCGTCAGCCAACGACGAACCGAGCGCGGCGCCCGACGCGTTGGCGTGCTTGATGATCGCCACGGCCGCGAGTCCCGGCGTGTCGGCTTTCAGTTCGTGCACGAGGCGCCAAGCGGCGTCTGCGTCGAAGAAATTGAGGTACGAAAGGGTGCTGCCGGCGTGTTTGGTCACGCCGTCCCACCACGGCGTCGTACC
>PLNQ01000010.1 GCA_003141815.1 Acidimicrobiaceae bacterium
CAACCGTCGCGGAGAAGTTCGTTGGCGAGAGCGTGGTGACCTGAACCGCGACCGTGGGCAGTGATCCCACGAAGGGCACGTTCAGTTGGGTCGTGAGTTGCTGGAGTTGTCGCGTGTACGCCCACTCCTCGTTGGCTCGCTCTTGGGCCTTCGCGAGTTGGTAGCGCAACTTCTCATTCTGCGCGACGACGTCGCTGTAATTGACAGTGCCGGCCAACACGTGGCCGATCGGTCGCGCGATGGCGTTGACGGCCCAGCTAAAAGGTGTGATGACGATATTGGCACCGCCGCGCAGCCCCGAGGATACGCCCGTCGTCAGGTAGAGAACGGCAAACGTCGCCACCACCGCGACCCCGAGAGTCCACGATCGTCGCCGCGAACGGTCCGTGGCCACGCGTTAACGAGAAGGACTGGTCTTCAACATGCGCGCGAAGACATCAAGCTCTTCGAGACACATCCCACTGCCGAGCGCAACGCAGTTCAGAGGATCGTCCGCCACGATGATGGGCATGTTGGTCTCGTACTCGAGACGAGCCGCTAGGCCCGCTAAGAGTGCGCCGCCGCCGGTGAGCACGATGCCCTGCTCCATGAGGTCCGAGGAGAGTTCGGGTGGTGTGCGATCGAGTGTGACCTTCACGGCGTCCACGATGGCCTGTACGGGCTCTTCGATGGCTTGGCGAATCTGTTCGGTCGAGATGACGACGGTCTTCGGAAGACCAGTGACGAGGTCACGTCCACGAATCTCCGCGCGCAACTCTTCTTGGAGGGGGAAGGCCGATCCAAGTTGGATCTTGATCTCCTCGGCCGTTCGTTCACCGAGCGCGAGTTGGAACTCTTTCTTCACGTACGCGACGAGTGCTTCGTCGAGTTCGTCGCCACCCACGCGAATGGACTGACTCGTCACGATGCCGCCGAGTGAGATGACGGCGACTTCAGTGGTACCACCACCAATGTCGACGACCATGTTGCCGGTCGGTTCGTGAATGGGAAGTCCCGCACCGATAGCGGCGGCCATGGGCTCTTCGATGATGTAGGCCTTTCGCGCGCCCGCGAACTCCGCAGCTTCCATTACCGCGCGTTGTTCGACACCCGTGATACCCGAAGGAACGCAGATGACCATGCGTGGCTTGGCGAACCGACGTTGGTGGACACGATGAATGAAGTAGCGCAACATCTTTTCGCAGATTTCAAAGTCCGCGATCACACCATCTTTTAAGGGGCGAATGGCTTGGATGTTGCTCGGCGTGCGTCCAATCATCCGCTTGGCTTCGGCGCCGACGGCGAGCGGCTTGCCGTCCTTCACATCAACCGCGACAACGGAGGGCTCGTTCAGTATGATGCCGCGCCCACGGACGTACACCAAGGTGTTCGCGGTGCCGAGGTCGACCGCCATGTCACGACCCAAAAGTGAGAAACGTCCATCAGCCATAGATTCCCTTTATTGAGGCGTGAGACACCTCGCGCTTGGCTCCAAGGTTAGGGCAAGTTGGCGGTAGTGAACCAGTTCGCCGCGCTAAGCCAAGTCTGGAAAGAAGATAGCGATCTCTCGCTGCGCGGCCTCGCTCGAATCCGAACCGTGTATCAAGTTCGCGGCCATGTCGAACGCGAGGTCACCACGAATGGTCCCCGGCGCTGCGACGGCAGGATTCGTCGCGCCAATCATCGTACGAACGACCTGCCAGGTGTCATCCGGACCCTCCACGACGACGACCAGCGCCGGGGCGCCGGTAATAAAGGCCACGAGGCGCTCAAAGAAGGGTTTTCCCTCGTGTTCGGCGTAGTGACGGGTCGCGGTCGCCACGTCGATAGTGCGTAGTTCAGCCGCCACCAGGTGCAGTTGTCGACGTTCGAGGCGAGCGAGGATCTCCCCCACGAGTCCGCGCTTGACCGCGTCGGGCTTTACGATGACGAGGGTTCTATCCACGCCAGGCAATCTAACAGTCTCACGACGTGTGTCGAGACGCGACGTGCAGCACTTCGCCACGAACTTCGGCGACCACGTAAAGGCTCCCCGCGACGACGATGAGATCATCATCCGTCGATCGTTCGCGCGCGTGCGCCAGTGCCGCCTTCGCGCTCGGGTGCTCAAAGGCCACCGCGCCGTGTCGTCGAAGTGCGTCGGCGACTTCACCGACCGGCATCGCGCGCGGTGAGTGAGGTGCGCAACAGTGAAACTCACTGAAGCCCGCACCCACGAGTGGCGTAACCATGTCGTCGATGTCGCGTCCGGTCAACATACCAATCACGCATCGTCGTTCACCGCGCACGTCGAACGCACCGTCCAACGTCGCGACGAGCGCGCGCACGCCCGCAGGATTGTGTGCGCCGTCGACAACGATCATGGGATTTCTCGCGATAACTTCCATCCGACCAGGCATTTGAGTATTCGCCAAGGTCGAGGTGACCACGGCCTCACCGAGCGCTCGACCCAAGAACGCTTCCGCCGCGACGACGGCCGTGGCGGCGTTCACGCCTTGGTGGATGCCGTGCAGTGAAACGAGGACCTCGTCGTAGTGGTCGAAGGGCGTCTTCAACGTGATCGCTCGTCCACCAAGAGCGAGTTCGTTCTCTTCGAGTTCGAAGGTGTCGCCGAGAAGCCACAACGTCGCGCCAAGTTCTTGCGCCCGACGTTGTGCAATTTCAACGACGATGGCGTTGGTCGTCGCGACGATGGCGATGCCGTCGGGGCGAAAGATGCCCACCTTGTCCAACGCGATCGCGCCCACCGTGAGACCAAGCACGGCCGTGTGATCGAGATCGACGTTCGTCAACACCGAGACGTCCGCGTCAATGACGTTGGTCGAGTCCCACGTACCCCCCATACCTACTTCGATGACGCCTACGTCAATGCCCTCGTCCGAGAAGTGCAACAACGCCGCCACCGTGAGCAACTCGAAACGCGTCAACACGATCCCCGTCACCGTTTCGACGTCCGAGAGTCGTTCGAACACGCCGATCAGTGATTCGTCATCGATGGGTGTTGCGTTCACGGCGATGCGTTCGTTGATCGCGTGGAGATCGGGACTCGTAAAGGTCCCCACTCTCAGTCCCGTCGCCTCCAACAGCGCGCTGATGATCGTGGTTGTCGTACCCTTGCCGTTCGTGCCGGTGACGTGGATGGTGGGGTAGTCACCCTGTGGCTCGGCGAACTGGGCCAGCGTGTCGCGAATGGGCTGCAGGGTGGGCACGGGCTGGCGGTTGGGCGCAATCCGTTCGTAGTCCACGTGCGTTTCAAGCCAGCGCAACGCCTCAGCGTAAGAAGCGAAGCGCACGGTCTAACTGGCGCGACGGGTACGCGTCGCCGCCTTTCGCATTTCGTAGGCCGGAGCCTCGTGTTGGCGCACCGACGCCGCCGTCACGACACACTTCACGACGTCACTGCGACCGGGCACGTCGTACATCGGCTCTAACAACACGTGTTCGAGA
This sequence comes from Acidimicrobiaceae bacterium, assembly GCA_003141815.1. Taxonomy (GTDB): domain Bacteria; phylum Actinomycetota; class Acidimicrobiia; order Acidimicrobiales; family RAAP-2; genus RAAP-2. The sequence goes on from PLNQ01000010.1 coordinate 3,427, forward strand.
ATGGAGCGCAGTCCCCGCGCGCCCGTTTGACGTTCGAGGGCGAGGTCGGCAATCGCCTCGAGCGCGTCAACTTCAATGACGAGCTCCACGCCGTCCATCGCGAGTACCTGTTGGAACTGCTTCACGAGAGAGTTCTTCGGTTCGGTCAATACCTTGATCAACATGTCGCGATCGAGCTGCTGAACCGCACTAACGATCGGCAGGCGACCGATGAACTCGGGTATGAGGCCGAACTTGACCATGTCCTCTGGAAGTACGTGGCGAAAGAGTTCGATGTCGCCACCGCGGCGAGACTGGACCGGCTGATTGAAACCAATCGACTTCTTGCCCAGGCGTCGTTCGATGATCTCCTCGAGCCCAGCGAACGCGCCACCACAGATGAACAAGATGTTCGCGGTGTCGATGTTGATGAACTCTTGGTGCGGGTGCTTGCGTCCGCCCTGGGGCGGAACGCTCGCGATGGTGCCTTCGAGAATTTTGAGCAGCGCCTGCTGCACGCCTTCGCCCGACACGTCACGAGTGATGGAAGGGTTCTCGGCCTTGCGCGCGATCTTGTCAATCTCGTCGATGTAAATGATGCCGCGTTCGGCGCGCTTGACGTCGAAGTCCGCTGCGGAGAGCAGTTTCAGCAAGATGTTCTCCACGTCCTCGCCCACGTAACCGGCCTCCGTGAGGGCCGTCGCGTCAGCGATCGCGAAGGGGACGTTGAGCATTCGAGCCAACGTCTGCGCGAGGAAGGTTTTTCCACAGCCCGTTGGCCCGAGCAGGAGGACGTTGGACTTGGCGACTTCAACGTCCTCGTCGTGCAGCGGACCGGTCTGGATGCGCTTGTAGTGGTTGTAGACCGCCACCGCGAGAATCTTCTTCGCGTCGACCTGGCCGATCACGAACTCGTCGAGGAAGGCCGAGATCTCACGGGGAGTGGGCAGTTCGTCAAGGATGAACTCGGGACGATCGCCAAATTCGTCGGCGATGATGTCATTACACAGGTCGATGCACTCGTCGCAGATGTACACGCTCGGTCCCGCGATGAGCTTCTTGACCTGCTTTTGACCCTTCGCGCAGAAACTGCACTTTATGAGGTCACTGCCTTCACCGAATTTAGCCACGGACTCCCCTGACACACTTACGCCGTGATTCATCCTACGGGCCAGCGTCGAAAATTCGGGGTACCTTAGGCTCGAGGCGAGATTACTTCGTCAATCAGGCCGTATTCAACGGCTTCTTCGGGACTCATAATGAAGTCGCGGTCGGTGTCTTTGTCGACGCGCTCGACCGATTGACCGGTGTCGGCGGCGAGCATGGTGTTCAACATGTCCTTCATCCGCAGGATCTCACGCGCCTGGATCTCGATGTCCGATGCCTGTCCGCCCACACCGCCCCACGGCTGGTGGAGCAACATCCGAGCGTGCGGCAACGCGAAACGCTTGCCCTTCGCACCGGCGCCAAGCAGAACCGCCGCGGCGGACGCGGCTTGGCCGAAACAGAACGTCGACACGTCGGACTTGATGTATTTCATGACGTCGTAGATCGCCAAGAGTCCCGTGATGTCGCCACCGGGTGAGTTGATGTAGAGGTTGATGTCCTTGTCGGGGTCTTCGGACTCGAGGAAGAGCATCTGGGCGCAGACCAAGTTGGCGATGGTGTCGTCAATCGGCGTGCCCAGGAAGATAATCCTGTCGCGCAGTAGGCGGCTGTAGAGGTCGTACGCTCGCTCGCCACGGTTCGATGATTCCACGACCGTGGGGACGAGGTAGTTCTGAGCTCGGTAGTTATCGTTCACGTCACTACCTTAGGCGTCGAGGTCCTCAGATTGATCCGTCTTCAAGAGCGCCCGGTCGATCTCGATGCCCTCGGGATCCACGTAGGTGACGTTGTCGGTCAACCACCGTGACGCCTTCATCTTCGCCACTTCGGCGCGGAACGTGATCACGCGCCCGGTGTCGCGCAGATTCGTGCGCAAGAGTTCGGCCGACACGTTCATCGAGGCGGCCGTCGTCTCAAGTTCCTCGTCGATCTCTTCGTCGGTGGGCTCGAGGTCCTC
>PLNQ01000025.1 GCA_003141815.1 Acidimicrobiaceae bacterium
GCCGTAGGTCGCGGTAGGTGGCTGAGAGCTGGTCACGGTGGTAGGCCCGGCGCGGTACCCCAGCTGTAGTGGTCAGTCGTCCTCCGCGAGGCGTCGAGTCCGTGACCACACGTAGCCCCCGGGCGGCGCGACGTTCGTTGCGCTTCAACTGTGCTCTGGACTCGGAGTACTGCTGCGCATTCATCGCGCGGCGCGACCTATCAACGCGGCGCTGGCCCCGGCGCTTCTTCGCGTCCGCGCGCGCCAGAAGGTCACTCTCGCCCGCGTCGCGGCGCACCACGGTGCTACGAGAGTCGCAGAAGTTAGAGTCCACCGAGACGACCGCGAGGTTGGAGACGTTCACGTCCACGCAAGCTCTACGATCAGCAGGTGCAGCGTCGAGTACGGCGCAGTTCGTCGCCGAGGCGTAGCCACCGATCAACACCAACAAGTGCATCTCATAGCGCCAGCCACCCGGCTGGGAGGAGTCCGCCCGGCGTGCCAGGTCGATCTTGTGCCAGAGGTCAGGTTGAGAGAGGAAGTGCGCCACTCTGTCCCACTGGCCTCTTCCCTGGGGCAGACGCACCGGGAGATGCAGCTCTGGTTCGTTGGATTGTGGGCCTCCGGCGAAGACCATTACCAGAGCACCGGTGTAGGTAGACCACTTCGCCGGGCCGGGGGTGGCCATTCTCTTGCCTTGACGTAGCGCCGGAGTTCGCGGGACGAGCGCCACCACGTCGTTGAGTGTCGGGTGATCGCCCAAGGCGCCGTGGCCGTAGGCATCGAGGTGCCCCTGCAGAGTGCCGTAGAGGCGAAAGGTCTCCCACTTGTTCTCGGTGGTGTGTGACCTGGCGCGTCCGTGGATGGTGGCAAATTGGTGGAACGGCGTGATCCGCAGTGACCCGTGACGCTTACCCGACGCATCGGACCACAGGTGGCGCGCGGCGTTCTCGAAGACAGCGTCGGCCATGTGGTAGACGATGGCCATCGAAACGTGGTCCATTGCCCAGTCCGAGTTGACGGCGTGCTCTCTTGCAAGGCGTTCAAACCCGTTGCGGGTGAGCCCGAGGTCCTCGGCGACGGCCTTCCAGCCAAGGGTGTCGCGCTCGGTCTTGCGTGACCAATACGCACAACAGAGTCGTTGGGCGTCGCGTTGTAAGGCCCGGCGCAGGTTGAACATCGTGAAGTAGAGAGCTTCGAGGCGCCTTCTCGCGTGGGCGTCGGAGGTGTCGAGACTGAGTACGAGAGTTGAGGTGGGCTGATCGCCCAGGCGCCACGCGGCTTGCTTGTTCTTGCCCCTTCGCCGCGGCCTGGCGTTGACCGTCGACGTCACTCGTACAACAATGCCGTATTGCTGTGACAGTGCACTTGGGTTGGGGTGTGCCGGTACGTGAACAACACTGTTGTGTTGATGAAACTCCGCGCCCGATCCCTACGTTCCGGCGAGCTCTACGAACTAACCGGGTTGACCGGCGCACAGTTAGGTGAACTGATGCGGAGATTGTGGACGCTGCGTCCCGACACCGGCCGAGGGCGTCCCTGGGGCCTCTCGTTTCTTGACCGGGTGCTGATGGCGGTGATGTACTTGCGAACCAACCTGACCGAGCGCCAGCTGGCTGTGCTGTTCGATGTCTCTCAGAAGCCGGTGGACGGGGTCCTGCACGACTTGGTGCGTTTGCTGGGTGAACTTGTCGCACCCGCGCCCACGGACCGACCCGAGCTCTGGATCGTGGACGGTACTTTGATCCCCACCCGGGCCACACGAGGACTGCGCTATGCAAGAATTACCGCCGATCGGTGAACGTGCAGGTCGTCGTGCGTCGAGGTGATCGCAAAGTGGTCTACGTCGGTGACGCCTGGCCGGGCAATCGAAACGACTCGGTGGTCTTTCGCGCCACCGTTGGACACGCCGTCTCCGAGCACCTACGGCTAATCGGAGACGGCGGCTACCAGGGTATGACGGGAGTCACGCCTCGGAAGAGACAACCAGACGGGAGGATCATCCGCGACAAAGCGTGGCGGAGGTTTCGCAAAAGACGAGCCACGACCGAGCACGTGCTCGCTGAGTTGAAGGTCTGGTCGGTGTTGCACGATTGCCGGTGGCGAGACACTGGAATCGATCAGTCGGTGCGAGCGGTCGCCACGCTGCACAACCTGAGGAGCGAGACGAGGGATCCTGGCTGAGATCGAAGCAGCAACCGAAGGGCTGACGGACGTCCGTGATGGACTTACGACTCAACGCTTAGGTCGCGGACGCGAGCTCGGTCTCGTAGACGGGAGTGCCTGACTCGAGCATGAAGAGGGTCAGGACCGCGCCAACGGCGAAGAAGCCCGCCGACCACCAAAACGCCACCGAGAAGCCGTGCAGCGTCGCGTTTCGGTGCGCTTCTACCGCGGGGCCCGTGGCGTGCGCTTGCGCCCGGGTCGCGACGGTCACGGCGATGGTGTTGAGGAGTGCCGTCCCGATCGAACCACCGATCTGTTGGATCGTGTTCACCATCGCTGACGCCGCGCCCACGTCGCGTTGCTCGATGCCGGCCGTCGCGCTGGCGATGGCCGGCGCGAAGATGAGGCCGAGTCCGAGACCCAAGAGGATCAGTCCCGGCAACACGTGACCCCAGTAGTCGGAGTACGGGGTCAGGCGCGTGAAGAGCACCATGCCCATCGCCGAGAGCACCATGCCGGTGGGCACGAGGGGCCTCGGTCCCACCTTCGACAGCAGTCGCGCGCTCGCGAATGACGCGGACAATGAGATCGCGATCACGATGGGCATGAACGCGACGCCCGTTCGAAGGGGCGAGAAGCCGAGCGTGTCCTCCATGTAGTACGCGAGGAGGAGGAAGACCGCAAAGAGTCCCATACTCGTGAGCAACAGGGCAACGAGCGATCCCGCCCGGGTGCGATTGGCCATGATGCGAAGTGGCAGCAACGGGTCCTTCGAGTGCTGCTGCCAAAGTACGAAGAGCGCGAGCAGTAGCACGCCGACCACGAGCGAACCCCAGGTAAAGAGACTCGCCCAACTCGACGTCACGGCGTGACTGAAGCCGTAGACCACGAAGAAGAGTCCCGCGCTCCCGAGCACCGTGCCAAGCACGTCGAGACGCGCGCGCTGTTCGCTTCGCCCACCCTCAACGAAAAGTGTGACGCCCACCAACGCGATCGCCGCGAAGAACAGATTGATGAAGAGGCACCAACGCCACGACGCCCACTGCGTTAGGGTTCCTCCGAGCAAAAGCCCGACGGCGGCGCCCGATCCCCCGATGACGCCGTACATGGCAAAGGCTTTGGCGCGTTCCTTCGGTTCACTGAACGTCACGCTCAGCGTTGCGAGGGCCGCTGGGGCGAGCAGCGCGCCAAAGACCCCCTGGACCGCGCGCGCGACGACCAACATCGTGAAGCTGTGCGCCAGACCACCGAGCGCCGACGCCAGGGCGAAGCCAGCGAGTCCCACGTACAGCGCGTTGCGCCGTCCCCAGAGGTCGCTGAGACGTCCGCCCAGCATGAGCAACGATCCGAAGGCCAACGCGTAGGCGGTGATGATCCACTGACGGTTACCCGCAGAGAAGTGCAGGTCCGTCTGGGCACGTGGGAGGGCGATGTTTATCACCGTCGCGTCCAAGAGCACCATCAACTGCGCGAGGCTCAGTACTGACATGGTCCACCAGCGTCGCGCGTGCGCGCTCTGGTGGCTCCCTCTCATAATGTCTCAGCGCCCAGCGCGTGCTCTCGAAGTGGATGAGCGCAGCGCGTCAGTGCCGTTGGTCTCACGAACCTGGCGGTGGGTTAACTTCGCGCTTTCAGCGCGTCGATAAGAGCGGGCAGGACCTTGTGCACGTCGCCCACAATACCCAGGTCGGCGATCTGAAAGATCGGGGCGTCGGCGTCCTTGTTGATGGCCACGATGTTCTTCGAGCCCTTCATACCCACCATGTGTTGCGTGGCGCCCGAGATGCCACAGGCAAGGTAGACGAGTGGCTTCACGGTCTTACCGGTCTGGCCGACCTGGTGCGAATAGGGAACCCAACCAGCGTCGACGATGGCCCGACTAGCGCCCGCGGCACCGTTGAGCAACTTCGCGACCTCTTCGACCATGGCGTACGCGCCCGCTTCGCCCAGGCCGCGTCCACCCGAGACGACGACCGTCGCCTCTTCGAGTTTCGGACCGGTGCGCTCTTCGACGTGTGACGTCGCGATGACGGCACCACCGGTCGCGCCCGTGTCACCCGCCGGCGCCGCGACGACCGTTGCGACAGGACCCCCCGAGGGCTCGGCGACGAAGGACTTCGCGCGCACGACGACGATTCCCGGTCCGGCTCCTGTGAACTTCGCCTTTACGGTCAACGATCCACCAAAGACGGGGTGTTCGGTAACGAGACCGCCCTCGTCACTGATACCCGTCACGTTGGTTAACACGGGCCGGTCGAGCCGCGCGGAGAGCCGTCCCGCGATGTCGCGTCCGTCGTAACTCGTGGGAATGAGCAACGCGTCGGGAGGATCGCTTTCACTTAATGCCTGGATCGCGGCCGCGACGGGAACGCCGGGCAGCGCGCCCGCGAGGTCACCCACGTCGTAGAGCGTGCTCGCGCCGTACTCACCCGCCAGGGCGCCGAGTTGGCCACCGTCGCCCCACGTGATCGCTGCGACGTTCGTCGCGAGTGAACGCGCGTGCGTGAGAAGTTCGAGCGAGGTCGTCGTGAATGATCCGTTGGACGGCTCGGCGAGAACCCAGATGGTTGACAGTGTCATCAGCAACTCCTAAAGGACTTTGATTGATTCGAGGAATGCGACGACCCTTTGGGCGCCGTCACCCTCGTCGACGTACTTCTCGCCGGCTTGACGGGTCTCAGCCGCGTCGACCGCGACGATCGCTTCGCGCGCGCCAGCAGCACCTACCTCGCCTTCGAGACCGAGATCACTCACCGAGAGGACTTCGAGGGGCTTTGACTTCGCGGCCATGATGCCCTTGAAGGAGGCGTAGCGAGGTTCGACGACGCCGGCCGTCACGGTGACCAGCGCAGGCAACGGAGCCGTCACTTCGTCGTAGCCGGCCTCGGTCTGGCGACTGACCTTCAGGGTCGCACCGTCAATGCTCACCGCTTTGGCGAACGTAATGGAAGGTAGACCGAGCAGTTCAGCGAGCTGCACGGGCGTCGTCCCGGTGTAGCCGTCGGAGGATTCGGTGGCGGCCAACACGAGGTCGAAGGTCTCACGAGCGATGACCTTGGCGAGCACCTTGGCCGTCGAAAGAGCATCACTTCCACGAAGGGAATCGTCGCTCACGATGACCGCTTTGGTGGCACCCATGGCGAGCGCGTTACGAAGACCGGCCACGTCAGCGCCGGAACCCATCGACACCACAGTCACTTCTCCACCGCCGGCCTTGTTAACTAGTTGGAGGGCCATCTCGACGCCGTAGGTATCGGCTTCGTCGAGGATGAGCTTGCCCGATCGGTTCAGGTTGTTCGACGTGTCGAACGACTGGGGTGCCGCGGGGTCGGGAATCTGCTTGACGCAGACGACGATGTTCATGGCCAATAATCTAGGCCATCACCGACGATCGCCACTCACGACGACGACGCGAGGAGTTCCATCGCCAAGGCCGGCTGGTCGGTGATGATGCTCGAAACGCCGAACGCCCCCATGGCCTTGATATCCACGGCCGTGTTGACGGTCCACGCGTTGACGGACAAACTCAACTCGGTCGCCAGATCTATTGACTCGCTCGTCACCAGCGTGAAGTAGGGATTCACGGCGTTAAAGCCCAGGACGTGCGCCTCGGTGAGGGCCGTGGGCAGGAGAATGTCCGAGACCAGCCAGGCGACGCGGACCTCGAGGTCGTAGCTCCGGGCCCGTGCGCAGGTTGTGAGGTCAAAACACGAGAGGATCACGGACGTGGCCAGGTCGGCGTCATGCAAGTAGTCCAGGACTTCGTAGACGAATGAGCCCGTCTCGTCGTAGGTCGGCTCTTTGGGCCCTTTTGAGTTCTTGATCTCGACGTTGACGGTGGTACCCCGGAGGACCTCCATTGCCTCGGCCAGAGTGGGCACGTAGGCGGGCAGATCGCGGGCCGCGCAATGTCCAATGGCCACGCCATCAATGAGTGGATCGTGATGGACTACGAGCGCCCCGTCACCGGTTCTTCGTACGTCGAGCTCGACGCCGGCCACTCCGAGGCGAATCGCCTCACGAAAGGCCCCTAGGGTGTTCTCTCGCTCATTGAAGTGCGCTCCACGATGGGCGAAGACCACGGTCACCGTGCAAGTCTCCCACTTGATCAGGCAGTACCAGGGCGTAAAAGACCTAAATACCCTAGGTACCCCTTGTTTTTGAAGGCCACTTTCAGTAGAATTTTCGAGCCACGTACGTGTTCTTTAGCACCGAACGCTACGTCCCCCCAAAGTCAAAGGATTTGTCATGTCGTTAATCTGGAATCGCACCCACGCGTGGGATGAGACGGAATGGCGTTCAGTCGCCGCGTGTCGAGACACCGAACCAGAACTATTCTTCCCCGTTGGTACTACCGGAATGGCGACCGACCAAATTGAGTCCGCCAAGCGCGTCTGCGACCACTGCGACGCCCAGAAGGCCTGTCTCGAGTTTGCGTTAGCGACGAACCAAGAATCGGGCGTGTGGGGCGGCACGACCGAGGACGAGCGTCGCAAACTTCGTAAGCAGTGGCTGGCCGCNNGCATCTCAATCTCACCGTAAAGTTGCACGCGGACTAAGTCGCGCACTATCGAGAGACCGAGGCTCGTAGGCACGTCGAGCGAGAAGTCGTCTCTCAGACCACGTCCGTTGTCGCGGATCTCCGCGACGGCGTTGCCCCCCTCTTGGTACAAGTTGAGGGTCACGACGCCTACGTGGTCGTTGTCCGTGCCGCCAAAGTCAGTGAAGGCATGCTCGACGGCGTTGGTCAGAAGTTCGGCCAAGGCGACGGCCAACGGCGTCGCGAGGTCGGTCGAGAGGACGCCAAGCTCACCGTTCACCACGATCTCTACGGGGTGCAGCGCTAACACCGTGTCCTCTACGAGAAGAACGAGTGATCGAACTATCTCGTCGAAGACCACCTCTTCACCCGGCTCTCGCGAGAGCACTTCGTGCACGACGGCAATCGAACGAACGCGACGCTCGGCCTCATGCAGTGCGGTCCTCGTTTCGGGCTCTTCACTTCGACGCGCCTGAAGGCGAAGGAGCGACGAGATGGTCTGCAGGTTGTTCTTGACGCGGTGGTGAACCTCGCGCACGGCTGCCTCTTTATTCAGCACGACGCGATTGAGTTGACGCAGGTCGGAAACGTCACGAACCAACGTGAGCACACCGGTGACCTTCTGGTCCTCGATCAGTGGCACCCCGTGAAAGAGGATGGCGACGTCGTGTCCACGGTCGATCTCCTCGAGAGTCGGAATGGCGAACTCCAACGAGCGCCCGATCGCGCGAGCTTGCACGCCGAGTTCGTCCAGTGTTCTTCCTTCGGCGGCGGTGTAGACGCCAAGGCGGTGTAACGCGTTCACCGCGTTCGGGGTCGCGAACTCGACGCGGCTGAGCTCGTCGATCAAGATGACGCCGTCGCCCACGCGAGGAAGTCCCGGACCGGCGACGGTGTCTTCGCGGTAGGGAAACGTCGACGACGACACCATGTCGCAGAGTCGTTCGAAGACCGAGAGGTACTGGCCCTCGAAGAGCGAGGCGGAGCCGCGAAGTCGTCCCTGGAGTCGGACCATGACCGCCACCACGACACCGTTGTAGCGAACGGGGACGCACCACACCGGGACGTGGTCGTCGACGTCGTCGATATTCGCCTCGCCCACGACGCGCTTGCCGTACTCGAAGGCCTGACGCACCAGTGGCCAATTCTCCGTTCGATGCGTTGTCCCTACGAGGTCGTCGTTGATCGACGTGGAGCGGTTGTTTGGGCGCATCTGACCGAGGACCACGAAGTACTCGTCGTCACGGTTTGACTCATCGACCCTGGCCATGAGGAGCAAGTCAGAGAACGCGAGGTCCGCGAGGAGTGACCACGACGCAATGAGTCGAATGAGGTGATCGATCGCGGGCTCGTCGAGACGTGTTCTCTGCGAAGCGAGCTCGGCGAGCGTGGCCATTAGCTCACTCGCAGGGGGATCATCTGGCGTTGGCGAAGGGTGTACGACGCCAACTCGTGCACCCCGCGCGCCTCGAGGAGTATCGCCAGATCGTCCGCTCGTTCGCCCACGCGCTCTAAGGCGTGGGCGTCCGAGGCCGTAGTGAACGTCACGCCCTTTGCGACGAGTCGGTCGAGGAACCCCTCGGCCGGGTACTGCTCACCGACGGGCTTCTTCCACCCTGCGGAGGAACATTCGAGCGAGACGTCGACATTCGCTGCCGATTCGGCCATCGCATCCCAGTACTCGCCGGGGCTCTTCGCGTAGTAGCCGGCAACCTTGATGAGGTCGGGGTGCGCGAGAACGTCGACGGCGTTCGCGGCGCAGAGCTCGTCAATCGCCGTCGCGTACTCCTTCCAACTTTGATCCACGCCGCGCACGCTCCACTCGTGCATGTCGACTTCGCTCTCGTAATCGTCGAGGTGCCACGTGCCGAGCCAGTGAACCGACCCAATGAGCACGTCGAAGGGGTACTGGGCGAACAGTTCCGACACGGCGTCCATCTGGTCTTTGTAGTAGTCGACTTCGAGCCCGATCTTTACCGGCAGACCCTCATCCTTCGCCAGTTGCGCGAGCGCCACGTACTCCTCGAGGGAGTTTCGTGCGTGAAAGTCCCAGTACTCGGCCATGGTGCGACTCGTGGGCTCGTGTCCGAAGCGCTGCCAGAACGGTCCGACGACCGAAGCCACGTCGACGAAGCGGTGGGCGTGTTCGGTGAGGGCCAGTTCATTGACGCCGTGTTGAGCTGCCTCGTCGCAGTACTGGGCGATTTGGTCGAGGCGGAACCACACCGAGGACTCCTCGTGGGGCCAGAGGTGCAGGTGATAGTCAATCACGACGCGCTACGCCGCGCCGAAGCCCACGACCCGGTCGCTCGCGGGCGTACCGAGTTCGACATAGGCGATGCGGCTCGCGGGAATACCCACGCGGCGACCTTTGCGATCGGTGAGCCAGAGGACCGTTTCGCTGCTCAGCACGGCTTCAATTTCCTTCATAATCTTGTCCCGATCGGCGTCTGTGGGCAGTTCGACGTCAATCTCCTTCATTGACTGCACGATGCCAATTCGAATGTCCATGAGACTCCTCTGAAACGTTGATTTCTCAACCCATGTTACGGCGCTGAGGCAAGATGAGAGACGTGAGCGACGAACCCATCTCCGATCGCGCCCGGCGCTGGGCGGCGACGATGGGTGGTTACGAAGGCGTGAAGGACGACGTGACCGTCGCACACCAGGACTCGAACGCCTCCATTGGCCCATTCGTTGAAGGTCAGCCCTCGCTCGCCGGCCCCCTTCGCCAGCGTGAGGAACTCCTCGATGTGCTCATGACGCCGGGAGCCACGAGGAGTGAGAGCGGCGGCCATCGCGTCAAGGAAGAAGAACCCGACGAGTTTCGTACGTGCTTCGAGCGAGACCGCGACCGCATCCTGCACTCGAGTGCTTTTCGTCGTCTCGCCGGCAAGACGCAGGTCTTCATCTTCCCCGACGACCACACACGGACGCGTCTCACCCACGCCCTCGAAGTCGCTCAAGTCGCTACCGGCATCGCTCGCCCACTCGGACTAAACGTCGCCCTGACGGAGGCAATCGCGCTCGGTCACGACTGTGGGCACGGGCCCGGGGGCCACGCCAGCGAAGAGGCCCTCGAACCGTTCGTCAAGGGGGGCTTCGACCACGCCACGTGGGGGGCGGACGTATCGCTCCTGCCACTCAACCTCTGCGTCGAGACACTCGACGGCATCCGCAACCACTCGTGGTCTCGACCCGCGCCGAGCACCCCTGAGGGCGAGGTCGTCTCCTGGGCCGACCGCGTGGCCTACGTGTGTCACGACTTCGAAGACGCCATCGCGGTGGGCATCGTTACTGTTGACGAATTACCCGTCATGGTTCGTGAGCGTTGCGGTGTACGGCGACGTGAACAACTCGGCACCTTCATCAACGCCATGATCCGAACTGTCCTTTCCACGGGCGTCGTCGGCATGGACGCGTTCCATGCCGAAGCGCTTACCGCATTTCGCGCCTTCAACTACGAATCGATCTACCTGCGCGCTGCCTCACGCCATCAGGCGTCGGCGGTCGTCGACATGATGCGAGCCCTCGTTGAGTTCTACAGCGTCAATCCCGCGTTGATTCCCGACGTTGCCGCGCGCAAAAGCGAAATTGGTGACCCGATCGAGGCCCTGCACGAGGCCGTCGCGTACGTCGCGGGCATGACCGACCGTTACGCCTGCCAAAGCGCGATCACCCTTCTCGGCTGGGACGTCGAACGACTGCCCAGTGGCATCGACCGTTAAGGTTGCGTCGCGCCCATAAGGTCGAACCTCATCGGCGGACCGCCGCGCATCCACTCGAGGCGCAGTTCGGTGGTGCGAAGTGCCGAGCGTTCGTGAGGCAGAATCCAAAACTTGTTCGTTCGCACCGCGTTCTCGACGGCCGCCGCGACTTCGGATGCGTCAATGCCCGCGTTCACGGCGGTCGTGGCCATCTCGGCGATCATGCGCGCGACGGGATCCTCGTTGCAACTCACGAGTTCGTTGGGCATGTTGCGCTCGGACTCGTGGATGCGAGTCTTCACAAAACCGGGGCACAGCACCGAGACGCCGACGTCCTTGCCGCTCAGCAGTAACTCTTGAAATAACGACTCCGAAAGACCGACGACGGCGAACTTGCTCGCGCAATACGAACCCATGCCCGGCGCGCCGCCGAGTCCGGCGAGCGAGGCGGTGTTGACCACGTGACCAACGTTCTGCTCCAAGAAGAGCGGCACGAAAGCGTTGAGCCCGTGAATGACGCCGTCGAGATTCACGCTCAAGAGCCAGTTCCAGATCGCCGTTGGCGTGCCGATGGCCGCGCCTCCGGCCGCCACGCCCGCGTTATTGAAAACCACGTGCGCCGCGCCGAACTCCGCGAGCGCGGCATCGCGTAGCGCGATGACGTCGTCCTCGACGGAAACGTCGGTGCGAAGTCCTATGACGTGGGCACCGTCGCCTCGTAAGTCGTCGACGACTTTTTCAAGGGCCGCCTCTTCGATGTCACCGAGAACCAGATTGACCTGGGCGGCGGCGAACTGCTTAGCGGTGGCGAGACCGATGCCGCTGGCCCCACCGGTGATGACCGCGGTCTTACCGTCTAACTCCATTGCTCCCCCTCGAGTCGCTACACCAGCTTGAGTTCCTGACGATAGACCCGAGAAGGACCCTGCTGGGCGACGCGTGACGCAAGTTCGATAAAGGCCTTCGCGGCCTCACTCTCCGGATGAGTGACGACCACGGGTTCGCCCTCGTCGCCGCCACGTCGCACGACCGACTCGAGTGGGATCTGGGCGAGCAACGTGATGCCCAGTTCACGAGCCAGTTGTTCTCCGCCACCCGCGCCGAAGATCTCGTAGCGCGTTCCGTCGTCGCCGGTGAACCAACTCATGTTCTCGATGACCCCACGAACCGAGAGCTTGAGCTTTCGTGCGGCATAGGCAGAACGTTGGGCGACGCGCTGCGCGGCGGCCTGCGGCGTTGTCACCACGTACATTTCAATGCGCGGCAAGATCTCCGACAGCGTGAGTGCGACGTCGCCCGTTCCTGGCGGCATGTCGATCAACAAGAAGTCCGGCTCGTCCCACCAGGCCTCCGTGACGAGTTGTTCGATGGCCTTGTGCAACATGGGACCGCGCCAAATAACCGGCTGCGCGTCGTCGACGAAATAGCCCATCGAGAGACAACGCACGCCATGCACCAGGGTGGGGATCACGGTGTCGCCCAGCACGATGGGGTCATTTGTCGCGCCGAGCATCTTGGGTAACGAGAAGCCGTATACGTCGGCGTCGAGGACACCGACCGAGTGGCCCATCTGTGCGAGCGCGATCGCGAGGTTCACGGTGACCGAGGACTTGCCCACGCCACCCTTACCCGAGGAGATGCCGAGCACCCGAGTCTTCGAGAGCTTGTGGAGAAAACGCGGTGACGCGTCGCCGTGATCATGTTCGCCGGGTCCCGCGTCGGCCGCCATCGCGCCACGAAGAAAGTCGCGCAGCGCCAGTCGCTCGTCGTCGTTCATGGTGCGAACGACGACGTCGGCGCCGGGCGCTCGTTCGAGCACGGCCGCGCGCAAGGTCTCGAGGTGCGGCCAGTTCGCTACCGGAAGAACGAGTTCAACGCGAATCGCGCCACCGCTATCGTCTACGTCGCCGAGAAAACCCAACTCGGCCAACGTCCGCACCAGTTGAGGTTCACGAATCGCGGCGAGGTCTCTACGAAGTAGGGGGTCAGGCGTCAAGGGAGTCCTTTAGATGGGCTCTATGACAATACCGGCGCTCTTGGGCGCTTCACCCGTAAACTTCAACTTGTGAGCACGCCTAACGAGAACAACCTCGATCCGGCTCTCTTTTCGGCCACCGTCACCAGCCTCACGCACTCTTTTGGCGACAGCACCCGGCGCAAGGTCTACTTCTATCTTCGTGATAACCCCGGCGCCACGGCCGGCGAGTTGGCGCTGCACTGTGAGGTACACGCCAACGTCATCCGCCACCACCTCGAACGCCTGACCGAGGGGGGTTACGTCACCTTCGACAACGTACCCAAGACCACCGTCGGTCGCCCCGCCAAGGGTTACCGGACACTTGACGAGTCCGTGATGATGGAGGGATCCGTTCGTCGCGACGCCCTGTTAGTCGCGCTTCTAGAAATGGCCCTCGAACGACTCGGCCCCGACGCCTCGGAGGCGATGGCACACGACGTCGGCATCGAATACGGACGCACGCTGGTTGAGGCCGTGGGATCGAGTGACTCCACACGATCAGTAAAGACCGCCATGGTATCCATCGCGGGACTCTTAACCGCGCACGGATTCAACGCTCGCGCGGAGGGCGACGACGCCGCGAGCTCGGTCGTGTCGGACAACTGTCCCTTCGGCTCGGCTGCTCAGCATCATCCCGTTCTCTGCGCGGTCGATCGCGGACTCATCGCTGGCATGCTCGAAGGACTCGGCGCCGAACGCACCAACGTCACATTGACGTCGAAGGCACTCGGTGACGACACCTGTCGTGTAACTGCCTGAGACTCGTCACGGTACCTCAATCGTTTTGGACTCTGTATTCACCTTGCTTTACGAAGTTCAAAATGTCGATGAATGTGACAATCGTCGTGAGACGAGCGGAGTTGACATTCATAAGGACGCGAGGATAACTCCAGCATGACCGAGACAATCCAATACGACGAGTTGCCAGTCATCCGCCTTCGAGAAATCACGAGCGACGATCGTGCGTTGCTCTCCGAACTAGGGACCGCTGAAGTAGAAGGTGAGTGGAATACTTTCGACGACGCTCCAGAGTCGATGCTTAGCGGCGCCTACTACGGAGGTGGATCGCTCCTAATTGAATTGCTGGACGAAACGCCAGTCGGTGTGGTGACATGGATTCAAATTCCCTATGGTCCCAATCGGCGCAGTCTCGCTTGGAATATTGGGATAACAGTCCATCCGGTGTTTCGAGGACGTCACATCGGCGCCGCTGCTCAGCGGCTTTTAGCCCAAGAACTATTTTCTACGTCAGACGCAAATCGAGTTGTCGCTGATACCGATATTGCCAACGTCGCTGAACAGCGATCGCTGGAACGTGCTGGCTTTTCCAGAGAAGGCGTTGCCCGGGGTGCACAGTGGCGTCGAGGAGCTTGGCACGACCGGGTGATCTACAGCCGCCTCCGAACTGACTAATCAGTGATGATTGATTGACGTTGTATCTGTCAAAGGGTGCTCCCATACAAAGTCAATCCGCCGACTACCCATCGGTTCGAATGAGATGAACGCTGTACCATCAGCAAATGACCAACGTTGTCGACCAGTTGCTCGAGCAACTCTGGCCCGGTCACGACGTTCACCTCGAGCCCCTCCGAGGCGGCATCACCAATGCCAACTACTTAGTCTCCCTTGAAGAAGAACGGTTAGTGCTTCGCGTCGCAGGCGAAAACACCGAACTACTTGGCATTGACCGGCGAGGTGAAACCGCCGCCAACATATTGGCTTCATCCTTGGGCGTCGCACCCGAGGTCCACGCGCGGTCCGAGCACGAAGGCTGGATGGTGACGGAGTATCTTCCGGGACGACCCATTCCCCTCGATGAGATGGCCAGCGACGTAATGGTGAGCGAAGTCGCGGCGACATTGAGACGAATTCACGGAGCGGGAACGATTTGTACGTCGTTCGATCCGTTTTCTATAATTCGCCGATACCACGAAATTGCTAATTCTCGTGACGTTGCTGAGCCTTTCGATTTTCCCGCTGCTCTCTCAGTACTTGATCTGATCGGCGACGTACGGCCATTTCGGCCATCGGCCTTTTGCCACAACGACCTTCTGAATGGCAACTTTCTCTACGACGGTAAAATACGCATTCTGGATTGGGAGTACGCCGGGATGGGAGACCCCTTCTTCGACCTCGCTAACTTCTCGGCCAATCACGAGTTCCCACCGACGT
This sequence comes from Acidimicrobiaceae bacterium, assembly GCA_003141815.1. Classification (GTDB taxonomy): domain Bacteria; phylum Actinomycetota; class Acidimicrobiia; order Acidimicrobiales; family RAAP-2; genus RAAP-2. The sequence goes on from PLNQ01000025.1 coordinate 14,582, forward strand.
CGGACGTCACACTCCTAACGCGCTACTTCGGACACTGCGACGAATCGCTCCTCGCCGTTCTTGGGTTGATGAAGTTGGTCTCGGAACTACGCGAGACCATGTGGGGCGTCGTACAGCTCGCGGTGTCCACGCTCGACGTCGACTTTGGTGCCTATTGCCAAGAACGAAGTCAACGGTACGAGGAACTTCTTGGCGCGATGGATCTCGACGAGACAGTTCACGCAGCGTCGACGTTGTCGAGTAGTGAGCCCGAGCACGGTCGCGAACTCGACTAGCTGCGAACGCGCGCGTTCGTCGGATCGAAGAGTGCCTCGGTAACCACCCGAGCACCGATCACGCGACCGAAGATCACGACTTCGACGCGGCGACCGTCTACGGCGTCGCCAGTTGGTAAGTACGCGTAGGCAATGGAGTGGCCCACGGTGTAGCCGTATCCAGCGCTCGTCACTCGTCCGACCACTCGTCCATCCACGCGCACGGGTTCCGATCCGAGAGCAATGACCCGGGGATCGTCGAGGACGAGTCCGACGAGACGACGCGTTGGCGCGCCGGCCGCTTCCAGGGCATCGCGACCGATGAATTCTCCCTTGTCCATCCGCACGGCGAAGCCGAGACCCGCTTCGAACGGCGTGTCAATGGAGGTGACGTCGCTCCCCCAGACTCGATAGCCCTTCTCCAGTCGAAGGGACTCAATTGCTTTGTAGCCACCAGGCGTCAGGCCGTACGGCTGACCAGCGGTCATCAACGTGTCCCATAGAGCAAGCGAGTACTCCGAGGGACAGTAGATCTCCCAACCCAACTCGCCCACGAAAGTCACACGTTGGACCAGACACGGTACGGCTCCGACGCTCAAATCGCGAGCCTTCATGTATCCGAAGGCTTCGTTCGAACAGTCGGTGTCGGTGACGGACTGGAGTATCGCTCTCGCCAACGGACCCCACAGCGCGAAACACGCGAACTGCGACGTGACGTCCTCGACGACGACATGCTCGTACACGTTCACTTGGGACTGGATCCACGCGCGGTCGTGGTTGCCAAAGGCGGTCCCCGTCACGAGTCGAAAGCGATCCTCGTCGAGTCTCGTCACGGTGAGATCGCATTCGACACCGCCGCGGGGATTCAACAGTTGGGTGTACGTCAAGGTTCCCGGAGCTTTTGCCACTCGATTAGCGCAGAGTCGTTCTAAGAAGTCGGCGGCGCCGGGACCCTCCACTTCCAACTTGGAGAACGACGTCTCGTCGAACAACGCCGCGCGTTCGCGACACGCGCGATGCTCGGCGCCAATCGCCGGAGACCACAGTCGTCCGGCCCACCCGTCGGGACGAAGCGATTCGTCACCGACTTTCGCGTTCGACTCGAACCAGTTGACGCGCTCCCAGCCGCCCTTCTCACCGAACGACGCCTCGAGCGCGACGAGACGCGGGTAGGCTGGAGGGACGCGAAGGGGTCGTCCGGCTTGACGTTCGTGACCGGGGAACTTCACGTCGTAGTAAGTGGCGTATACCTCGTAGGTGCGCTTCAGCGCGTAGTCGCGGCTGCGATACTGCGGACCGAAGCGCCGCGAGTCCATCTCCCACGTATCGAGTCCGGGTTGGCCGTTGATGATCCACTCGGCCATGAGTTGGCCCATGCCGCCCGACCCCGCGATACCGTGCGCACAGAAACCGGCGGCTACCCAGAATCCTTCGACCTGCGTCGGACCCAAGATGAACTCACCGTCGGGCGTGAAGGCCTCGGGACCGTTGATGAGTTTCACCACCTCCGCGTTCGCGAGGCTCGGCACACGAAGCGCTGCCGCTTCCATGATGTCGGCGAAACGGTCCCAGTCCTCGCTCAAGAGTTGATTGTTGAAGTCACTCGCGATCCCCCCGAGACCCCACGGTTCGGGGTTGCGTTCGTAGCCCCCCGCGACCAGTCCGCCGCTCTCGCCGCGGTAGTAGACGAGACGCCCGGGGTCGCGCATCGTGGGCATGTCGCGCGGGAGCCCCGCGTCCTTCGTGATCACGTACTGATGGGCCATTGGAATGATCGGCACGTGCACACCCGCGAGGAGTCCAATCTCATGGGCGTAGATGCCGCCCGCGTTCACCACCACCTCGCACTCGATCAGACCACGACTCGTCTCGACGCCCGTGACGCGACCCCGCTCGACACGTACGCCCGTGACCCGGGTGTCGGTGTAGATCGTCGCCCCTCGTTGGCGCGCTCCCTTGGCTAAGGCCATGGTGACTTGGCTCGAGTCAAGGAAACCATCGGTCGGCAGATAGGCCGCGCCGAACACGCCGTCGGTCGTCATGACCGGGAAGCGTTCCTGCGCTTCGTTCGCCGAGATGAGGTGAAACGGCAGACCAAACGTCTCTGCCCAGTCCGATTGACGTTGAAGCTCTTCCATGTGTTCGATCGAGGAGGCCAGTCGCAGCGACCCCACTTCTCGCCAGCCGGTCTCGAGGTCAACTTCTTCGCCGAGGGATCGGTACAACTCAACGGAGTTCATCATCATTCGCGTCAAAGAGAGCGTGCCGCGCAACTGACCGACGAGACCGGCCGAATGGAACGTCGAGCCACTGGTCAGTTGTGAGCGCTCGACCAACACGGCGTCGCTAAGTCCGAGACGAGCGAGCCAGTACAGAATCGAGCAGCCGCCGATGCCGCCGCCGATGACGACGACACGCGCACGATCCGCAATGGGTGCTTGGGACGACGACACTTATACCACTCCTTCAATCAATCTGTGAGGAAAACGCGCCACCGTTGCAACCGAGTGATCATTGGTGAGTCCACTCATGTTGCACTCCTCACGGAGATGTTCCGCCCAACTTACGTCGGGCTTCCCTTTCGCGTGTCATCGCCAGCCGCTGAGTGGGACTCAGTCTGATGCTCGACTCCACGCTTCACCGGGGCTCCAACTGAACCCAGGCTCGCCCAACGGGCGAGATTGATGGCCGCGTTGTCGTCACGCTGGTGTGAAGAGGAGCACTCTTCACAGGTCCAGTGCTCGGACGAGCCAATGTGCTGCACGTGACCACAGTCGTGGCACGTCTTAGACGAAGGAAAGAATCGATCGGCTTCAATCAAGGTGGACCCATACCAGGGGCACTTGTAGCGAAGCTGACGACGGATCTCTCCGAGTGCTGCGTCAGAAAGCCCCCTTCGGCGCGAGCGTGCGCCAGGTAGTCCCTTCTGTTGCAACAGTGACGCCGCGTCCAAACCTTCGACCACCAGCACGCCGTGGGTCTTGGCAAGATTGGTGGTGAAGACGTGGATCGTGTGTTGGCGTTGGTTGGCCACCTCCGCGTGGAGGCGCGTGATCTTGGAGGCGGTCTCCTTGTACTGGCGCGAACCGCGAGTGCGCCGACAACGCTGGCGCTGCAGTCGACGGAGTTCGCTGAGGCGACGTTCGAGAGCTCTCGGGTTGGCGAGTTCACCGATCACTCCGTCGCGCGTGGCAACCGTCGCCAGACGCCGAACCCCGACGTCGATACCGATCATGGAGTCCGGTTGAGTAACCCGCGCTTGTTGGGGACGGATCACGGCAACGCGCACGGCCGCGATAATCCGGTCGCCGTAGCGCGACACCGTAACCGACAGCACCTTCGCTCGCTCGAGCGCAATCAACCGCTCCAGACGCCGGGTGTTCTCGTGCGTGCGCAGCGTACCGAGTACCGGCAACGTGAGGTGGCGCCGGTCGGCTTCTAGTCTCATGACCGCAGTGCTAAAGGAGAATCGGTCCCGGTCTTTTCCCCGTTTCTTAAACCTCGGAAAGCCCACCCGGCGCCCAACAAGCTGTCCAGCTCGCGACTTCTGCCAGCGCCAGTAGGCGTCCGTGGCCCCCTTCACTCCGTCGGCGAAGACCTCTTTGGACACGTCGGACCACCAGACCTCACCGGTGTCGGTCACACAGACGTTCGACTTCTCGGCGTTCCAGCGTTTACGTAAGGAGTAGAAGGAAGGTGCGTCGGTTGACTCACCCGTCACACGGTAGTGCTCAAGATCGGCTTTAATCTGCGCCAGGGTCCAATTGAACGCGAAGCGCCGAGCCCCAAAAAACCGGGCGACGGACGCGGCTTGTTCGGGTGTGAGGTCGAGAGCGAAGGTGAAGGCTTGAATAATCTGGCCCTCGGGTGGGGTGTACTTAGGCGACAACGGAGTTCTCCTGCGCCGCCGCGAACGCTTCGGCCGCGCGGTGGGCGGCCGCGCGTTTGCCGTAGAGTCGAGCGCAGAATGACGTCAACACTTCAGTCATGTCACGCACAAGGTCATTGTCGAACTCCACATTGTCGACAACCACGGGTTGACGCCCATTCGCTTCGAGTGAGGCGGCCACGTACTTAGAACCGAACCCGGCGAAGCGGACGCGATGTTCGACCACGATGGTGCTGACAGTCAGGTCCGCGAGCAGGGTAAGAAACGTCCGACGCTTGCCATTGAGCCCAGAAACAACCTCGGTCACGACACGATCAATTGAACGACCGTGCGACGTCGCCCAAGCGCTCACGCGGGCCACCAGGCGATCAAGGTCGTTGCGTTGGTCGGACGAAGAGTCGCGAGAGTCGACGGCGGTCGTTCCGCGTGGGGGCACGGACAGTTCGAGGTCGCCGACCAAAATCATGCGCCCCATCTCTCGTGCCGGAACGGGCAAGGTCCCCTCGCGGAACCACCGATAGGCGGTCTGGGGTGTATCCCCTGCACGTCGGCCCACTCAATCAAATTCATTGCTTCAAAGTGTTGCGTGGTGGTGTGACACTAGTTGGCACCCCGCGTTCTTGAGAGGGTACATCGGCCGCAATTTCGCCGTCACGCGGTTCGACCACGAGATAATTGACAAGTGTTGAGGTCGTGGCTAACTTAACGGTCGACGGCAACTCGACACTTTGTAGAGACCGTTCAGGGAGACGAGTCACCGACCACAATGTGGTTCATTGGCGCCGTGACGAGAATCCTTGGTGGTACCAGGGTGACTTGGCGGCCCAATGCGTTCCCCGTGCGCTGTGACCTTGCGCCCCGACTATTTCGAGTGAGGCGAACAACGTTGTTGCCGGTCTGACGTAGCCAGTTCGGTTACGTGATCACGTCAAGGGGAGAGTCACAATGGAATCAGACGGTTCATCATCAGCAGTCAGCGCCGTGGCGCCAGAACACACAGCGACGAATGCCTCGGACGCCCAAGATCTCGCGTCCTTTGGTTATAAGCAAGAACTGCACCGAACGCTCGGGCTCTTTAGCTCCTTCGCCGCGGCCTTCAGTTACATCTCGCCGTCAACGGGTATCTTCACACTCTTCGCCTTCGGACTCACCACCTTGGGCGGCGTCTTCATCTGGTCGTGGCCCATCGTGGCGCTCGGCCAGATCATCGTCGCGCTCAACTTCGCCGAAGTCTCCAGCCACTACCCCGTCGCTGGGTCGGTGTTCCAGTGGACCAAGTATTTAGCGGGTCGCCCCTTCGCCTGGTTCACGGGGTGGATCTACATCTTCGCCGGCATCCTCACCGTGACTGCCGTCGTAGTGACCATTCCACTCACCGTGCTCCCCGCGCTCGACAACATGGGCTGGCACGTGAACGCGGGCGCCCTTCACGACCAGATCTGGGTCGCCGCCATCACGCTCGTCGTGATCACCATCCTCAATATCTTCAGCGTCAAGCTCGTCGCCACCGTCAACAACACCGGGGTCTTCTTCGAAATCATCGGCATGGTGGTCTTCGCGATCGTCATGCTTATCGTCCACCACCACCAGTCGATCTCCGTGGTGACGAACAGTGGAGGAATCCACGTCACGTTGCCGGCCTTCTTCGCCGCGATGTTCATGAGTCTGTTCGTAATCTACGGCTTCGACACGGCGTCAACGCTCTCGGAAGAGACGCATGATCCCCGTCGGCATGCCCCACACGCCGTGCTGTTGTCCGTCGGCGGCGCGTTCGTCATCGGTGGGATCTTCCTCGTAGCGTTGTTGATGGCGATCCCGAACCTCTCTACCGCCATCAAGGCCGGATGGGGACCTGCCCAGATCATCGACGCCAACTTCTCCAAGTTCTGGGCGACCGTGTATCTACTCGTCGTCACCGCCGCCATTTTCGTGTGCTGCATGGCCATCATGGCCGCCACGGTGCGCCTGTGCTTCGGCATGGCTCGCGACAATCGACTCCCCGCCTCTCGCGCACTTGCGCGAGTGCACCCGAAGTTGCGCACGCCCATCTGGTCGTGCATCGCGGTCGCCGTCGTCGCGGCCATCCCCATGCTTAAGTATGCGGGCGCCGGCATCGTGGCCATCGCCGCGACCGCGATGATCTACCTGTCCTACTTCCTCGGCAACATCGCGATCATGTGGGCGAGGACGCGTGGCTGGCCGAAGGCGCACGCACCATTCAGGTTGGGCCACTGGGGAATGCTCGTGAACATCCTCGCGCTGGCCTGGGGCGGCAGCATGCTCGTCAACTTCGCGTGGCCCCGAGCGGCAAGCAACCCCGAACCCAACCAGACCAACGGACTATTAGACCTCGGCCTGCACTGGCTCAACAAGATTCCCATCCTCTACACGGTGCTCGCCTTCGTCCTCATCGTCGGCACGCTCTACTACGCAGTCTCGGCGAGAAGGCACGCGGCACCCGTCGTCGTACCAGTCGACGTCGACGCATAGAACTCGAGTTCTACGAGGTCGGGAGTTTTAGTTGTAGGAGGAACGGTCGCGCGATGGCGAGCTGTGCCGACGAGGGCTTCAGGGCGAGAAAGACCTTGAACTCGCTCTTAGCGAGGGCCGTATTACCCGACGTCGAGTCCGCCACGATGGCGTAGTAGAGGCGCGGCGCGGGGTCGCGCGGCGCGTAGGTGATGGCTTTACGAAGGTTCTTGATGCCGATCGACACGAGCGTCGGATTCGTGTTCGAACTCCCGGCGGAGAAGTCCAGCCATCCCGTCTGCGTCAACGCCGCCACGTTCTTCGGACTGAGTACCAACACTTCTTGGTAGGCGAAGAGCGCCGCGACGACGTTGCCGTTGGCGACGTCCGCTTCGGCTTCGCTGAGTAACTGCGTGACCTGTTGGGCCTTCCCGAGCGACACGTTGCCGGTGACGGAGTTACCCGCCTGGCGCACCGAGAGTGAGGAGTACAGCACGACGATGACGGCCACCAAAAAACATCCGAGTCCCGCGAGAAGGATCCAGGGCCGGCGGCGGCGCGCCGGGCGCTTTCGCGTGTTCTCGTCCGTCGCCTCACCGAGTTCTTCGTAGGCCTGACGAAGCGCGAGTTCTTCGCGGGCCTCGATGGTGGCGACCTGCAGCCTTGACAGTTCACCCGCGGCGAGTTCTCGACGAGCGTCGGCCAGTGAGGCTTCGCGAAGCGTGATCTCGTCACGGATCTGCTGTTCGGTGCGCTTCATCGTCGTCTCGTCAGTCGAATCGCGCTCGCGATGAGGATCACGAGTCCGAGCAGCGGTACGACCCAAAGCAGGACGCCGAGACCCGACGTAGGCGGACTGAGCAAGATCGACGTGCCGTAGGCCGATTCGAGCGAGGTCAAGATCTTGTTGTCGGACTGTCCTTGGTGGACCTTAGTCGCGATCTCATCGCGCACGGCGATCGCCGACGTGGCGTTACTCACCGCCACCGAGAGATCGTCGCACGCCGGACAGCGCACCAGCGTCTCCAAATGAGCGATCCGCGCGCTCGCGTTCGAACCGTGAGGGTTCAGCACCACGGCAAATGTTACGACCGCGACGAACGCAACGCACCAGAGACCAAAGGACCGAAGAATCCTCACGCCTTCACCTTGGCGACGGCCTCTTCTAGCTGGCGCGTGCTCACGGGTCCGATCAGCGTGGCCGCCACGACGCCCTTCGCGTTGATGATGAACGTGGTGGGCGGTGCGGTGACGCCGTAGCGATTGGCAATGACGCCGCTCGAGTCCACGACCGAGGGATAGAGCGATCCGTAGTGGGTGGCGAACGCCTCGGCGGCGCTGAGCGAGTCACTGAAGACCACGCCCACCAGGACGACACCCCGATTTCTCTCCTGCCAGGCGAACGTCGACAGGTTCGGCGCTTCCACCACGCAGGGCCCGCACCACGACGCCCAGAAGTTCACGACGACGATCTTGCCGCGGTCGCCCTTTATGTTGAGCGTGGAAGTACCCCCGAGTAATCGGCCCGAGAGAGCCGGCGCGGTCTTTCCGAGCAGCGGACTCTGGGTGTTCGTGGCGTTCGTGATCGGGTGACGTGTCGCCAAGAACAGTGACAACGCCACCACGACGACAATCGTCGCGAGCGCGCTCGCCATAACGGAGCGTTTCACGACGTCGTCTCGTCGCCGTAGCGCCGACGGAAGAACGACAACGCGCTGCCGAGGCCAATGGTCAGTCCACCCAACCAGAGCCACGCCAGTAGGGGCTCGACGGTCACGCCCAACACCACCGAACCCGACGGCAAATTGTTCTGTACCTGCGCACCCGAAGTGGATCCGTTGCCGCCAACGGCGTCGAAGGTCACGTAGACGTCACGCGCGAAGTTCGAGTCAATGGCCGGCGTGCCCACCGTCGTGCCGCTTCGACCGTGGTACGTCGTGATGGCCGGCCGCAGTTCGTGTCCGTCGACGGTGACCTTCAATTGCGTCGCCGACTTGAGCGCGTCGTTCACGGCATGGAACCCCGTGAAGCGCACCACTTGGCCGTCGACGACGGTGCTCTGGCCCGTGGCGAGCGTTACTTCGGCGCGCGTGACGTACGTCGTCGAGGTCACGATACCGAGCGCCAAGATCACGACGCCGAGGTGCACGATCATGCCGCCGGTCGCTGGCGCGCGCAGCATGCTGCGCCACGAACCCCGGCGCAATGCAGCCACGAGCGCGCCGCGAAGCGTGCGGAGCGCCGCTCCGGCCGCGAGCACCGAGAGAAAGACGGCGACCACTTCCGCGGGGCGTCGTACCCCGAAGACGAGGAGAAGTACGACGGCGACAACACCCGCCCAGGCACTGACGCGCGTGCGTCCCCAGAGGACCTTCGCGTCGGCGCTTCGCCAACTGACGAGGGGCGCGACCGCCATAAGTAACAACAACACCACGGCGACCGGCGCCGCGACTGAGGCGAAGTACGGCGTGCCCACGGTGACCTGCGTGCCGTTGATGGCCTGGTAGAGCAGTGGGAACACCGTGCCGAGCAGGACCACGATGGCGAAACCCACGAAGAGGATGTTGTTCGCGACGAACAGCCCCTCGCGCGAGAGTGGATGGTCGACGCCGACGGGCGCTCGCAGTCGGTCGCCGCGCCACGCGAGAAGACCGGCGCCCAGCACGACGATCAAGAAGAAGAAGCCGATCAAGATCGGCCCGAGCGTGCTCGACGAGAACGCGTGCACGCTCACGAGAACGCCCGAGCGTGTGAAGAACGTACCCAGGATGGTGAGCGCGAACGTCGCCACGGCGAGTGAGAGGTTCCAGACCCGAAAAAGACCTCGCCGATCTTGGACGATCACCGAGTGGATGTAGGCCGTCGCGGTCAACCAGGGCAACAGCGCCGCGTTCTCCACCGGGTCCCAACCCCAGAAGCCTCCCCACCCGAGGACTTGGTAGCTCCACCACGCGCCGAGCACGATGCCGAGCGACAACGATCCCCAGGCGAGCACCGCCCAACGACGCTGCTCGAGGGGCCAACGATCTTGCACGCGCCCGGTGATGAGCATCGCGATCGCAAAGGCGAAGGGAACGCTGAAACCGACGAAACCCAGATAGAGGAGCGGTGGATGGATGGCGACGAGTGCATTGTCCTGCAACAGGGCGTTCGGACCGGCGCCCTGGCGCACGAGCGCGGCGTTGTGGATGAAGGGATCGGCCGGACCCATCATGAGCAGGGTGAAGAAGCCGCCAATGGAAAAGAGCACCAACCCCGCCCAACGAACCACGGCGTCGGCCGCGTCACGGCGATAGAAGTACAGCACGCCCAAGGTCACGACGGACTGTAGGAGGACCCACAGCATGAGTGAACCCTCGAGGGCCGACCACATGCCCGTAATGGAGTACAGCAGTGGCGTGAACGTAGCGTTGTTCTCGGCCACGTAGGCGAGGGAGAAGTTGTGGGTGACGAGCGCGAACTCCATCACCCCGATCGCCGCGACGATGCCCACGAGCGACAGCCCCGCCCACCAGAGCGCGCGCGACGCCCGTTGGTGGCGAAGGGCGACGATCTGCTCGATCACGCCGCCCAGCGCGCCCGCGAAGCAGATGTACAGTGCGACTCGGCCGAGCCACGTCAGGGTCATCGAACCGTCCCGTTGGGGGCTTTCACGCGCTTGGGGTGCGACGCGATGTACGACGCCGTGTGTTTCACCATGATCTGCGTGCAGTAGAACGTGTCCGACGTCGAACTCGTGAAGTGACCAACGACGACCACGGGGATGTTCGCCTGAAAAAGTTGCGGCGGTGAACCGTGCGCGTTGACGAAGACCATCTTGCCGCCCCCGACCATCTCGAACGACGCGCCGCCCGACGTGCGATTGATGGTGTGGGGTTTCACGACGCCTTCGAGTCGTATGGTCCCGGTGCCGAGTTTGGCGCGCGAATTCATCGCTTGGGGAATCGTCTCGAAGTAATTGAGCGAGTGCAGTAGTCCTTGACTCAGAAGCGCGAGCACCGCGAGGGCGAGCACCACCAGCACGCCAATCGTGCGCCCCCGTCCTCGACGTTTCGAGGGTGGTGCGTCAACGGGGGTGAGATCGAGGGTCGCTTCAGCGCTCGGCACGTCGTCCTCGCCACCAGATTGACAGCGCGTACAGCGCTAACCCCCCAAAGGCGAAGGCGTAGCCCGCCACGACGTAGCCCATCAGTGAACTCCCTCACGACGACGTTGCGCGAGCGCCTCGTCGAGCGACACGCGCTCGCGTTCATCGCGCAACACCTCGACGCGGTACCGCGCGCGCAACAGCCAGAAGAAGAGCAGCGTGAAGGCGGTGAGACTGATGAACAACGTCGTGAGCATGATGCCGTGCACCTTGAAGTTCCCGCTCTGCGTAAAGACCGACGCACCCTGGTGAAGGGTCTTCCACCACTGCACCGAGAAGTGGATGATCGGCACGTTGATCGCGGCGAGGATGGCCACAACGGCGCTTCGACGCGCCCGCAACTCGAAGCCGTCGTTCGCCCGTCGAAGGGCCAAGTACCCGACAGCGAAGACACCGAGAATTGCCGTCGACGTCAGACGTGCGTCCCACGCCCACCACACGCCCCAGGTCGGACGTCCCCAGATGGAGCCCGTGATGAGCGTCAAGACAATGAAGACGAGGCTCACCTCGACCGCACAGTGCGCGATCCGGTCCATGACGACGGAGCGTGAACGCTTCCAGAGGTAGAGCGCGCTCGCGATAGTCGCAGTACCAAACGAGAGATACAGCGCCACCCAGGCGATCGCCGGGTGCACGTAGAGCAGTCGCGCGAGATCGCCTTGCACCTTGTCAGGTGGGGTGACCCAGAGACCGAGCCAGAAGGTGAGCGCCAGCAAAACGAGCGTGACTGGTCCGAGCAGGCGTTGGGAGAGCAGTTTCATCATGATTCCTCCAAGACACCGTAAAGCAGAATGCCGATGCCCAGGTAGGCGACCAGAGCGACGAGGGAAATTAGCCACCATCGCCAGAGCGCGCCGCCGTGCAGGGCGGCGCTGAACGATCGCTCGCCAGCGATCAGCAGCGGCGCGAAGGCCGGTAGTGACAGCACGGGCAGCAGGGTGGCTGGTCCCTGTCCCCCGCCACTGAGCGCGCCGTACAGTGTGCCCGCGGCGGCGAGCGCGGCGAGCGTGACGACGACACTGGGCAGTGCCGACAACGTCCCCACGAGAGCGGTGTGCAGGACCAGCACCGCACCCCCTAACAGGACGAGGCCCGTGAGCCATAACTCGATGGCCAGTGCCAGCGCCTTGCCCAGGAAGACACCCGCGGGATCGAGCCCCAAGGTCGCCACCGACGCCTGCGTTCCGGGCGAGCCCTCGATGTCTTGACTGCGGTTGATCATGAGGAGCGCCACGAGCAGCATCACCAAATAGAACAGCCCCGGCCCCGCGCTCGAGTGACCAGCGTGCGTGGGACCCAGGGCGAGGCCGCTCAGCACTAATGCCATGACGCCAAAGGGCAGTACTTGCCAGAGCAGCACTCGGCTCCTACGTTCGATGCGCAGGTCTTTCGCCGCGACGAGCAAAGCGGTACGGATCACGAGTGGTCCCCCACGACGAGGCCGCCCCCCAAGGTGATCGTGCGAGGCGCGAGCGCGCTCGATCGAAGTGGATCGTGCGCACTGACGACCACCGTCGCGCCACTCTTGACGACGTCTCCGATGAGTTGGTCGAAGAACGTTCTCCCGTCGTCGTCGAGTGAGGCATAGGGCTCATCAAGCAGCCACAACTTGGGTCGACGAAGAAGCAACCACGCGAGACCCAGTCGGCGGCGCTGACCGGCACTCAACTGTTTCGCGCTCGTCGTCGCTCGACTCGAGAGTCCCACTCGTTCGAGGACGTTCGCGACC
>PLNQ01000100.1 GCA_003141815.1 Acidimicrobiaceae bacterium
CGAGTACGAACATACGTTCGATGCTATCCCGTCACGGGCGCGAAACGGAGGACTCAGCCTTCGTAACTTGCCAGGAGATCGTCAGAGATATCGAAGTTGGCGTAGACGTTTTGCACGTCGTCATGGTCGTCAATGGCGTCCATCAAACGCAGGATCTTCCTGGCTTCGGCTTCCTCGGTGACGGGAATGGTGTTCTGCGCGACGAGGGTGAGGTCAGCGCTTTGGATCTTCAGGCCCTGCTTTTCCAGTGCGTCGCGCACAATGGCTACGTCGTGAGGTTCGGTCGTGACGGTGTAGTTCTTCCCGTTCGCCTCGTAGTTCTCGGCCCCGGCCTCCATGATCCATTCGAGGAGTTGGTCTTCGTCAACCGGACCTTCGACTTCCAGCACGCCCTTTCGATCGAACTGCCACGAGACCGCGCCGGGTTCGGCGATCGCTCCCCCGTTCTTGCCAAAGAGGTGTTTGATCTCGGCGCTCGTGCGGTTGCGATTGTCGCTCAAGGTTTCGACGATGACGGCGACACCGCTCGGACCGTAGCCCTCGTAGCTGATGGCTTCATAACGCACGCCCTCGAGTTCGCCCGTGCCGCGTTTGATCGCCCGTTCAATCGTGTCGAGGGGCACCGAGGCCTCTCGAGCCTTTTGGAACATCGTGCGCAGCGCGGCGTTGGTGTTGGCGTCGCCGCCGCCCTCACGCGCGGCGACTTCGACTTGACGGATGAGCTTGGCGAAGACCTTGGCGCGCGCGGAATCTTTGGCGCCCTTGCGGTGTTTGGTCGTTGCCCACTTGGAGTGGCCGGACATAGTTCCTCCTGCCTCGAAAGGCCTGATAATCGTAGCGAGAAAATTAGAGCGAGTTCAGAAAGAGCTGGTGCAGGCGCGCGTCGCCGGTCAACTCGGGGTGAAACGACGCTCCCCAGACCTGATTCTGGCGAACGAAGACCGGGTGTTCGCCGGTGGCGTCACCGTGATCGAGCGTGGCGAGTACCTCAACTTCGTCGTCATACGATTCGATCCTCGGCGCGCGAATAAAAACACCCGTCACCCTCCCCACGCCCTTCACGTCGAGCTCTGACTCGAAACTCGCGATCTGGCGGCCGTAGCCATTTCTGCGTACCGACAACGACAGCGCGGCGTAGCTCCACTGATCGCTTCGTCCGTCGAGGATGGTCGTACTTAACAAAATCAGTCCCGCGCACGTGCCAAAGACTGGCAGTCCTTCTTTGAGCTTGGCGCCGAGGACGTCTTTCAGACCGGACGTCTCGAGGAGGTGTGCGATCGTGGTCGACTCTCCACCGGGTAACACGAGACCGTCCACGCTATTGAACTGTTCAATCGTACGAACTTTGACGACTTCGCTACCTAGGGACTCGAGCATCATCACGTGCTCGCCCACGTCACCTTGCAGTGCGAGGACCCCGACGCGTTTCACTACCAACCGCGCTCGGCGAGACGCTGCTCGAGCGTTGCGGTCTCCCAACCCTTCATGGCCGAGCCGAGACCCGTCGAGACCTTCGCCACGACGCTCGGGTCCTCGAAGTGCGTGGTCGCCTCGACGATGGCCTGAGCCATGCGCGCGGGGTCTTCACTCTTGAAGATGCCCGATCCTACGAAAACGGCTTCGGCGCCGAGTTGCAAGACGAGCGATGCGTCAGCCGGCGTCGAGATGCCCCCGGCACAGAAGAGCGGTACGGGAAGCTTGCCGGCTTCCGCCACCTCTTGTACTAGGGCGAGCGGCGCTTGGAGATCCTTCGCGAGAGCGTAGAGCTCGTTGGTGTCGGCGCTGTGGAGTCGACGCATCTGGGCGTTGATCGTGCGCAGGTGTCGAACGGCCTCGACGACGTTGCCGGTTCCAGCTTCACCCTTGGAGCGGATCAGGCACGCGCCCTCACTGATTCGACGCAGGGCTTCGCCCAAGTTCGTCGCACCACACACGAAGGGAACAGTGAAGGGCCACTTGTCGATGTGGTTCTCTTCGTCGGCGGGCGTCAGAACCTCCGACTCGTCGATGTAGTCGACGTCGAGGGCTTGGAGGATCTGCGCCTCGGCGAAGTGGCCAATGCGCGCCTTGGCCATAACGGGAATGGTGACTGTGGCCTGGATCTCTTGGATCATCAACGGGTCACTCATGCGAGCGACGCCGCCGTCTCGACGAATATCGGCGGGCACACGCTCGAGGGCCATGACCGCGACGGCGCCGGCGTCTTCGGCGATCTTTGCCTGCTCAGGGTTTACGACGTCCATGATCACGCCACCGCGCAACATGTCAGCCAATCCTCGCTTCACGAGGGCCGAACCGGTGACCGAAGGGGTTTTAGAAGAACTCATGCTCCCAGCCTAATGGTCGGGTTCTACCACTCTTCGAGGGCGCGCGCTCGCAGTTCGACGTCGTCGAGGTCACCAAGGTCGCGCTCGCGCAGATCAGTCCACTGATTGAAGAAGACCCAACGCCACTGGGCGTAGGTCGGCGAGGTGAAAAACGAGTCGGCGGCGAGTTGTTGGCGCGCGCACTTGCGAAGAGCTCCGGCCAGTCCTAGGGGGTAGCGAATGCTCGCGGCGGCCACTTCGTCGGCTCGGTACGCCATGCCGCTGCCCGCGAGAGAGCGGCGCGCGTCGTCACTGAGCGACGTGACGGCCGCCAAGCTTTCGCGGTCCAAGAGCCCGAGGCGTTGGCGAGCGAGACAGTGCGCGACGACTCCTTCGAGCTCAATCAACTCGAAGTCTTGCATCAAGGCACTCGTCACGAAGAGCGAGAACTTCGTCCCGTCCGGGACGAGTGCCGCGTTGTAACCGGCATCGCCAATGATGAAGGCGCTGACGTTGTCGACACCAAAGGTCGCCGCCAGTCGGTCGAGGACCGTGACGAG
>PLNQ01000049.1 GCA_003141815.1 Acidimicrobiaceae bacterium
GCTTCATGCCCGGCGTCGCGCAGGAGTACGGCGGCATCATTCGTCACGGCGCGAAGTTGCTCTATGCGTTCTGTGAAGCCACGGTGCCGCGCATCTCGGTCATCACGCGCAAGGCCTACGGCGNNCTCATCGACGACTACGAAGAGCGTTACGCGAATCCCTACATCGCGGCCGAACGAGGCTTTATCGACGACGTCATCGACCCCGCCGAGACGCGTCAGATCCTCGCGCGCTCGCTCGACCTGTTGCGTGGTAAGCGTGAAGACCTGCCGAAGCGCAAGCACGGGAACGTGCCGCTGTGAGCTACGGGCTCGCGCCGCGGCCGGGTCTTTCGCCCGACGAGATGGCCGCACTGATCGCGGCCGCCGAAGAACTGTTGAAGGCACCACGTCCGCGCGTGAAGGACAAGCCGCCGACGTGGCGATTCTCGGGAAGATGGTTCAACGCCGGACCCTTCGCGCTGCGTCGTCCGCATCACCTCAACTAGGCGCCTCGATCAGGTCTAAGAGGTCCTCCATGATCGCTGCCATGGAGTAGTCCTTGGGCGTGTAGACGGCGGCGACTCCCTGTGCTTTGAGTTCGCGCGCGTCGTTGTCGGGCACGATACCGCCGACCACCACTTTCGCGTCCACGCCCGCCTCGCGAAGGCCCTCGATGACCCGGGGTACGAGTGCGAGGTGCGAGCCCGACAGTATCGAGATGCCCACCACGTCGACGTCTTCGTCACGCGCAGCCGCGACGATCTCTTCTGGTGAGAGGCGGATGCCTTGGTAGATGACCTCGAAGCCGGCGTCGCGCGCGGCGACGGCGATCTGTTCCGCGCCGTTGGAGTGCCCGTCCAGTCCAGGCTTGGCGACGAGCAACTTCGGCGGCGTGCCGCGCTTTTCGCGTAGGGCTTGAGAGCGTGCGACCAGTTCGTCAAAGTAGGCGCCGCGGATGCCGACGCCACCGCGCACGCCCGTGGGCGCGCGGTACTCGCCAAAGACGTCGCGCAGTGCACCGGCCCACTCGCCGGTGGTGCCACCGGCCTTGGCCAAGGCGATAGTGGGAACCATCACGTTGTCGGCGACGTCACTGCTCGCCACCACGCGGCGCAACTCCGCGAGCGCATCTTGAACGGCGGCATCGTCGCGACCTTCGCGCCACGACGTCACGTCGTCGATGAGGTGTTGCTCGACCGCGGGGTCGACCGTCATAATGGCTTCGAGGGAGTCGTCACCAGTGAGCGGTGACGGCGCCGTCTCGGTAAATCGATTGACGCCCACGACGGTCTGCTCGCCGGACTCGATGCGCTCAACGCGTGCTGACTGACTCTCGACGAGGCGGCTCTTCAGTTCGTCGATCGCATTGAAGGCGCCGCCGAGCGCGAGCACGTCGTCGAGTTCACTCTGGGCCGCGACGGTGAGTTCGTGAACGATAGCCTCCATCACGCGCGAACCGGCGAAGATGTCGGGGTACTCGAGGAGATCGCTCTCGTAAGCCAACACCTGTTGAACGCGAAGACTCCACTGTTGGTCCCACGGACGCGGGAGTCCGAGCGCTTCGTTCCACGCGGGCAGCTGCACCGCACGGGCCCTGGCGTCGGCGCTCAGCGTGACCCCGAGCATCTCGAGCACGATGCGCTGCACGTTGTTCTCCGGTTGTTGCTCGGTGAGGCCTAGTGAGTTCACTTGGACGCCGTAGCGAAAGCGACGAAGGGACGGGTCGTCGACGCCGTAGCGGGCGCGACAGATCTCGTCCCACATCGCGGTGAAGGTGCGCATCTTGGCGACCTCTTCGATGAAGCGCACGCCCGCGTTGACGAAGAAGGAGATTCGTCCGACAACTTCAGGCATGAGGGAAGCCTCGACCTTGCCCGAGTCGCGCACGGCGTCCAATACGTCGATCGCGGTCGCGAGCGCGTAGGCAATCTCCTGGGCGGGTGTCGCGCCGGCCTCTTGGAGGTGGTAACTGCAGACGTTGATGGGGTTCCACTTGGGGACGTGGTGGATGCCGTAGGCGATCATGTCGGCGATGAGTCGCTTCGACGGCTCGGGCGCGAAGATGTACGTGCCACGACTCAAGTACTCCTTCACGATGTCGTTCTGCGTGGTGCCCTGCAGTGACTTGAAGTCGACGCCCTCCTCTTCGGCCAGGGCGAGGTAGAGACCCCAGAGCCACGCGGCGGTCGCGTTGATCGTCATCGACGTGTTCATCTCGTCCAAGGGAATGTCCGCGAAGAGTTGGCGCATGTGGCCGAGGTGCGCCACCGGTACCCCGACCTTGCCCACTTCACCCGCGGCATTGGGATCGTCGGGGTCATAGCCCGTTTGGGTGGGTAGATCGAAGGCAATGGAGAGGCCGGTTTGACCCTTGGCGAGATTGCTGCGGTAGAGCTCGTTGGAGGCGGTGGCGCTCGAGTGTCCCGAGTACGTGCGCATGACCCACGCTTTGGAACGTTCCTTCACGGTTCCTCCCGTCGCCAGTTACTTACGGTACTGATAGAAGCCCGCGCCGGACTTTCGTCCCAGCATCCCCGCACTGACCATACGGCGCAGCAAGGGAACCGGCGCGTAGTTCGACTCGGCGAACTCCGCGTGGAGTGCGTCGAGGATCGCGACCGAGGTGTCGAGACCGACGAGGTCGAGCAGCGCGAAGGGACCCAAGGGAAAGCCGCAGCCACCCTTCATCGCGGCGTCGATGCCTTCCTTGGAGGCGACACCTCCCTCGAGAAGTCGAGCGGCGTTGTTGAGATAGGGAAAGAGCAGGGCGTTCACGATGAAGCCCGCTTGGTCCTTCACCTCAATTGGTTCTTTGTTGCACGCGAGCACGAACTCGGTCACCGACGTAATGGTCTCGTCACTCGCGCTGAGTGGCCGCACGACTTCCACGAGGGCCATGGCCGGCACGGGGTTGAAGAAGTGCACGCCACAGACGCGCTCGGGGTGTGAGATCTGCATAGCTAGTTCGATGACGGCCAGGGTCGAGGTGCACGTGGCGACGATGGTCGTTGGACTGACGACGGCGTCGAGTGCTCGAAAGAGTTCCTTCTTGACGTCGAGGTCCTCCACCACCGTCTCGATGATGAGGTCACAGTCAGCGAGATCGGCGAGATCCGTCGTGACGCTGACTCGTCGGCGAATAGCGTCAGCGTCTTCAGCGCTGCGCTTCTCCTTCTCGACTTGCTTCGCGAGTGACTGCTCCAGTGATGCCAATACGGCGTCGGCACTCGAGGTCGAGCGTGATCGCACGATCACGAAGGCACCCGTCGAAGCGGCGACTTCCGCGACGCCGCTACCCATGATGCCCGAACCCACGACACCTATATTTCCGAAGCTCATGTGGGAACACTAGCGTTGCCGGTTGGTAGCAACGAGCAAGAAAGTGGCGTGATGCAACAGACGACCGTCGTGGTGGGCTCGCTGGACGCGCTAGGAGAAGTGCTGGCGGCGGGCGAGTTGATTGACCTCACGAGCGACACCGACGTGGTGCTCCTACCCACCGCTGCGGCCTTTCTCGGCATCAACGAAGCCGCCATCGAACTCTCAGTTCTCTTTGAAGCGTCGGGCGCCAAAGTTGAGGCCTTGATGATCGCGGATCGAGCGTCGAACGCCGAGCCGTACTTCGTCCGACGGATCAATAGCGCCGATCTCGTGGTCTTGAGTGACGGTTCGGCCTTGCACGCGAAGAGTGTGTGGCACGGGTCACCCGTGGGCGAGGCGATCCGTGACGCTCGTTGCGTCGTGGCCGTGGGCTCGGTCGCGTCACTGCTCGGCGACGTGATGATCGATCCGCGTGGAGGTGCGCCGACGACGGGACTGGGATATCGCTCAGGTCTCGCCCTGGGGGTCAGCGCCAGCGACGAACAGCTGTCGCGTACGCGAACACTGTTGGGCGCCGACGTTGCTTTCGCCGTCCTTGGACCTCATGGCGTCGTGTACTACGACGGATCGACGTGGCACCGGGCGAGTGACGACGTCGTCACGACGCGCGCGCATGACGTGGTTGAGCTCTAACTCTCGGTGATCGTGACCGATTCGATGACCACGTTCTCTTTCGGCTTGCCCGAGGGCGTACCGAGGTCGTTGATCGTCGCGACGACGTCGAGGCCCTTCACGACTTTGCCAAAGTGCGCGTATAACGGTGGTAGGCGAACGCCGTCGGGACCGGAGATGACGAAGAACTGCGAGCCGTTGGTGTGGGGTCCGGCGTTGGCCATCGCCAACGAGCCGATCTCGTAGCGACCGGGCTTGGGCAGTTCGTCGTTGAAGCGGTAGCCCGGACCACCTGCGCCACTGCCCGTGGGGTCGCCCCCTTGCAGTACGAAACCAGGAATGATGCGGTGAAACACGATGCCGTCGTAGTAGTGCCAACGGGCCAAGTACACGAAACTGTTCACCGTCACCGGCGCGCCGTGGTGATCAAGGAGGAGTTCCATCGTCCCCTTGGAGGTGACCATCGCGGCGGTATAGGTCTTCTCGGGATCGATGATCATCTCGGGTGCGGCGTCGAACTTCTGACGCTGCGGGCTCGATCCGTCGGGGTTGGGAATGTTGTCGCTCATGGCTTATGCCTCACTTATCGTGATGTTCAAGATGCGGTGGGTGATGGCGGGCGGCACGCCGGTGGAGCTGGAGCTGCCGGCGTCTTGGATGGTGTTGACAGCCTTGACGCCACTGACGACTTGGCCGAACAGCGAGTAAGCGTTAGAGAGCGACTCGCCGGCAGAGCCGGTCACGATGAAGAACTGACTGCCCCCGGTGTGCGGCTGTCCGGTGTTCGCCATCGCGATGGAATAGAGCGGGTAGTTCGGCGTAGCGGCCTTCGGGTACTCGTCAGCAATGGTGTAGCCCGGACCGCCACTGCCGGTACCCGTGGGGTCACCGCCTTGAATCATGAAGCCAGTGATCACCCGATGGAAAATGACGCACTTGTAGTAGCCCTGGTTCGCGAGGAAGACGAAGTTGTTCGTCGTGATAGGCGCCGTCTTGGCGTCGAGCTTGACGACGAAGTTACCGGCCGTGGTCGTGAAGTGTGCGTAGTAGGTCTTCGCCGTGTTGATCGTCATGGCGGGGGCCTTGGAATACGCCTTCGTGTTGACACGGGTGCTCGTGGACGCGGGACATCCCGCCGCGACGGCTTTGGCGTTGGCCTGGGCCTGCGTGACCGTGAACGCCGCGGGCTTCGCCGTCGTCGTGGTCGTCGGAGCACTCAGGGTGGTCGTCGTGGCGCCGGCCTTAGCCTTTGGCTTTCCGCCCGTGAAGAGCAGCGCTCCGGAACCGACGACGACCACCGCGATGACGCCGACGATGACGGCGCGTCGAATGTTCTTACGGCGCTTTTCGTAACGCTGTTCTCGTTCTAATTTTTCGCGGCGGGCCGCTTTCTGCCGTTCGCGTTTGGAAGTTGCCATGGTTGCGACTTTAGTAGGCCCCGAAAAGGGCGTTCATTCACTCAACTATCCTTGGTGCGCATGGCGCTCATCGTGCAAAAGTTTGGTGGCACGTCGGTGGGTGACGCCGAGCGCATACGGGCCGTCGCCAATCACGTCGCGCGCACTCGAGCGGGTGGGAATGAAGTCGTCGTCGTGGTCTCGGCGATGGGTAAATTCACCGATGACCTGGTGCACTTGGCGGAAGACGTCTCCCCTTCGCGCACGGCGCGCGAGATGGACATGTTGTTGACGGCGGGTGAGCGAATCTCGATGGCGCTAGTGAGCATGGCGCTCGGGGCGGTCGGTGTCGAGTCCGCGTCGTTCACCGGAAGCCAGGCCGGCATCATCACCGACACCAGCCACACCCGCGCGAAGATCTTGGAGATGCGCCCGGACCGCATCCGTGAGGCCCTTGACGACGGACTCGTTCCCGTAGTGGCCGGATTCCAAGGCGTCTCCACCGAGCGCGACATCACGACACTTGGACGCGGCGGTTCCGACGTTACGGCCGTTGCGCTCGCGGCCGCGCTCAAGGCCGACGTGTGCGAGATCTACACCGACGTCGCCGGTGTCTTCAGTGCCGATCCTCGGGTCGTGTCTAAGGCCCGTCGACTCGACAAGGTCTCGTTTGACGAGATGATGGAGATCGCCGCGACCGGTGGTCGAGTGTTGATGCTTCGCTCCGTCGAGTTTGCGCGTCGCCACCACGTGCCGCTGCACGTTCGTTCGAGTTTCACTTGGGAGCCAGGAACCTGGATCGTGGAGGAGGACCCCACAATGGAAGAAGCCATCGTTTCGGCAATCACGGATGACACCTCGGAGGCGAAGATCACCGTGGCTGGCGTGCCGGACCGACCGGGCGTGGCGGCGGCGCTCTTTCGCGAACTCGCCAACGACGGCATCAACGTCGACATGATCGTGCAGAACACCAGTGCCCACAACGTCACCGACATTTCATTCACCGTCGCCAAGATCGAGCTCGACGCGGCGATGGTCGCGTGTGAAAAGGTGCAAAGAGATATTGGCGCCGCGACGGTGACGAGCGACGACAATATCGGACGCGTCACGATTGTCGGCGCTGGTATGAAATCGAGTCCCGGCGTGACGGCCCTCATGTTCGAGACGCTGTACAACAACGACATCAACATCGAGATGATCTCGACGAGTTCGATTCGCATCTCGTGCGTGCTGCGCGCCGACCGGGTGGCCGACGCCGTCCGCCACCTACACCACGCGTTCGGCCTCGACGCCGAGTGACCTAAACTTTCGCTATGCGCGTTGCCATCGTCGGAGCCACTGGTCAAGTCGGCACGGTTATGCGCGCCATTCTCCTGGAGCGCCAGTTCCCGATTGACGAAATTCGATTCTTCGCGTCATCACGTTCGGCTGGGACCACCATTGAGTGGGACGGGCGGGCCATCGAAGTCGAGGACGCCGAGACGGCTGACTTCTCGGGCATCGACGTGGCCCTCGCGTCGTCAGGTGCCACGTCGTCGAGGATTCTGGCACCACGACTAGCGGCCGCGGGCGCGATCGTCATCGACAACTCGTCGGCCTGGCGGATGGACCCCGAGGTTCCCTTGGTAGTGCCCGAAGTGAACGCGCACGCGCTGATCACGATCCCTAAGGGCATCGTCGCCAATCCCAACTGCACGACCATGGCCGCCATGCCCGTGTTGAAGCCCCTGCACCTGGCAGCCGGCCTCACGACGATGATCGTCTCGACCTACCAGGCCGTGAGTGGTGCCGGACGCGAAGGCGTCGATGAACTGGCCGACCAACTCGAAAAGACTCGTGACAGCGACGTACGCGTGCTGGCCTTTGACGGCGCGGTGTTCCCCTTCGACGAAGGGGTGAAGTTTCCCGCGACGATCGCGCACAACGTGATTCCCCTCGCCGGTTCGATCGTTGACGACGGTTCGTTCGAGACGGGAGAAGAGCAGAAGTTGCGCGACGAGAGTCGAAAGATCCTCGAGATCGCGAACCTGCACGTGAGTGCGACGTGCGTGCGCGTACCCGTCTTCACGGGACACTCACTCTCGTTGACGTTGGGCTTCGATCGACCCCTCACCCCTGAGCACGCCACCGAACTACTCGCCAAGGCTCGTGGGGTCGTCGTGCACGACATGCCTACGCCGCGATTGGTGACCGGGCGGGACCCGAGCTATGTGGGACGAATTCGTCGGGCCGACACGTTGACCAATGGTCTCTCGCTCTTCGTCAGTGGCGACAATTTGCGCAAGGGCGCGGCCCTCAACGCGGTGCAGATCGCCGAAGCCCTGCTCGACCTTCGCTAGTCGGCGCCGTCTCTCCCGACCTGTCGGCGCGACAGGTTCACGCAGTGATCGCCAAAACGCTCGTAGAAGCGGGCCATCAACGCAACCTCCACGGCGACGGGAACGCTCATCGAGCCCGAGGTCAGCTCGGCCGTTAGGGACACGTGCAAGTCGTCGAGTTCGTCGTCGATGTCCTCCATCGCGCCGACCGCTTCATTTTTGCCGTCGATGATGACGTCGGTGGCCTCGCGCCAAATGGTGGATGCCACTTCGCCCATGCGTTCGATGAGGCCGCGCGACCGAGGTGACATCTCACTTCCGAGTCCGCGCGCCGCGCGCCGCGCGACGTGTGCGGCGAGGTCACCATTTCGTTCGATCTCTGGCAAGATCCGTAGCAAGATCAGTAGTTCGCGACGACCCTCGACGTCGAGGACGGCACTCTCGAGAAGACGCGATTCGGTGACGGAGACGAGATCGTTGACCAGTTCGTCGATGAGGATGTCCGCTTCGACGACGCGTTTGGCGAGTTCGCGGTCGTTCGCGAGCAGTGCGTGCGTCGCGCCGGCGATTGCCTCACCTACGAGGGCGAAGATGCGAACCGTCTGGGGGCGAAGGTCTTCGTTTAGTCGAACGATGGGCGTGTTACTCGTCTTATCGGGCTTCGAAAGGCGAAAGATTCGATTCACAAGTGAAGTTTAGTGGTACGTGACATCCCTTCTCTAGGGTGGGGACAGTCGATCGAAGGGAGAGAGATGGTCGCGGCAGTCACTGGTGTCATCGGGCTCGTGATCGGTGGCGTCCTCGCGTGGTCGCTCGCTCTTCGTCGTGCCCAGGGCCACCGTGACTCGTTGGCCCAAGCGAGGTCTGACCTCGCCGTTCGAGAGTCCGAGCTCACAGCGGCGAGGGAGAACCTCGAACGAACACGCGAGGAGCAAAAGGCGGCCCTCGAGAACATGGGGGGTGTCTTTGAGAACCTCTCGAATCGCGTCTTGCAACAGACCGTGCACCAGTTCAACGAGTCCCAAGAGCAGGTGATGAAGGAGCGCGAGACGACCCTCGATCGCACCCTCAAACCACTGGCCGACCTCCTCGATGAGTACAAACGCAATCTGGCGGAGTTCGACAAGCAACACGTGGGCGCCTTGGGCGAAGTGAAGAGCCGAGCCGATGAACTGCTCAGTGAGCAACGCAAGAGCCAAGTGGAGACGAGGCGACTCAATCTTCTCCTCGGGCGGAGCGATCACCGTGGCCGCTGGGGTGAGATCCAACTGGCGAACGTGCTCGAGGCCTCGGGACTCAAGCAAGACATCGACTACAAACTCCAAGTATCTTCGACCAGCGACTCGGGACGCTCGGTTCGTCCGGACTGCGTCGTGATCATGCCGAACGGTTCGCGCGTCGCGGTCGACGCGAAGTTTCCTTTTGACGCGTATGAAGCAGCGCTCTCGTCGGAAGACGCCGGCGAGCGAAAGGCCCTCGAGGTGAAACACGCGAAGGACCTGCGCACGCACGTGAAGACCCTCCGTGAGAAGGCCTACTGGGAGTCCATCGCACCGGCGCCCGAGTTCGTTGCGTGCTTCGTGCCGAGCGACGTTGCGGTGAGCGTGGCCTTTGACGCCGACCCCGATCTATTGACGTACGCCGCAAAAGAACGCGTCCTCATCGTGGGGCCGACCAATCTCCTGTCGCTGCTGTGGTCCGTCGCCATGGTGGTGCGTCAACAGAAACTCGCCATGAACGCTGAAGAGATCTACAAAGTGGCCGAAACGATCTTCGATCGAATCCGCCTCGTGGCCGAGCCGGTGGCAAAAATGGGTAGGGCGCTCGACACCCAGGTGAAGGAGTACAACGCGATGATCACCTCGTTTGAGACGCGACTCATCGTGAGCGCGAAGAGTCTTCAGAACTTGGGCGGAGCAGCGCACGCCAAAGAGTTACCCGAACTCGGCCAGGTCGATCGTCTGGCGGCGCGGCTCGACGAAGTGAAGTGGGGCGTCGACGCCGCGCACTCGTTGCCCGAGGGATCG
Source organism: Acidimicrobiaceae bacterium (assembly GCA_003141815.1). Lineage (GTDB taxonomy): Bacteria > Actinomycetota > Acidimicrobiia > Acidimicrobiales > RAAP-2 > RAAP-2. The sequence continues at coordinate 9,717 of PLNQ01000049.1, forward strand.
TCCGAAATCCTCGACCTCGAGGGCTACGAGGATCAGAGCTAAAAATCGCTGACGAGTAAGTTCTTTCAGCGTGGCCCGTACTCGCGCGCAACGTCGTCGTCACACGTTGCTCATCACCTTGGCCCTTGCCGTCACGCTCATCGTGCTCTTTTTCGCCCGAGACGTGTCGCGCTCCGCGCACAGGGCGGCCAGTGTCCAACGCAGCGAAAATCGAAGTTTTGCGGCGTTGGCCAACACGTTGCTCACCAACGAGAACAGTTTCAACGGTCGCCTCGATCAACTCTTTTCCGGGGGCGCCACGCTCAGTCGATCCGTCTTCGCCGCGCGCCTCAATCAGCTGGATCAGGAACTCTCGAACTGGATCACGGCCGCCGATCAACTGCGCCGCCCCGCCCTCGACCACCTCGTCAACGACACGCTCTACAAGATCACGCTGACACGCGTCGCGGCCTTCCAGACCTTGCTCGGTGACGTGGCGAACGCGCTCGGCCTCCCGTGGAACACGGTGCCCATCGACGTCGTCATCGATCCGGTCGCGACCCTTGAGGCAACTGACCAACGGTGGAACGTAGAGCGCTACGCACTGGTGAACGAGCCTGGACTCGTCCACCTCGACGCGGCGAACTCGTCGAGCGCGAAGTACTACGCCGCGCACGGGCTCACGGCGCTCGTCGACGCACCGTCCCTCGCACTCGTTCGCGCGATCAGTATCGCTGCCGTGCACGTCTCGCCGGCGCCACTTCCAGCCCCGACGGGTGTCTTGCTCCTTCCGCCGGTCGGTTCGGTGAAGATAGGCGTGTCGGTGGTGAACGCGAGCTACGACAGTCAACCGGTCACGTTGACGATTCGGGTGACGCCGCTGAATAATCGAGGCGTCGCGTTCGCGCAGACCATGAAAGCGACGCTCGGACCGCTCGAGGCGTACGCCTTCGTCCCGGGCTCGATTCTCACCGCCGCGAGCGAGCGCGCCCGCGTCGTGCTGACGGTGACGGGTGCGCAGGCCGCGTCGGGCAAGGTCACGACGGAGACGTACCAAATGGAGATGTCGCCGTCGGGAAACTCATAGGAAGGTTGAGTTACTGGACAGTTCGCGTACGATGGACGCGCCCCTAAAATTGAATCGAGGAACTGTGCCGCAGTCCATTACCGTGACCGATAACCGCACCGGTGAGACGCGAGAGATTCCCATTCAAAACGGGGGCATCGCCGCGAGTGAGTTCTCGAAACTTCTACCCGGCATTTGGTTCTACGACCCGGGTTTCATGACGACGGCGATGGCCGAGTCGTCCATCACCTACATCGACGGCGACGCGGGCATCTTGCGTTACCGTGGCTACCCCATCGAACAACTCGCGGAGAAGTCGACCTACGTTGAGGTGGCCTATTTGCTTCTGCACGGCGAGCTGCCCAACGCCGAACAAGCGGCCGAATGGGAAAAAGAGATCACCTACCACACGTACATTCACGAGAACGTGCGCAAGCGCTTCCTGGAAGGCTTCAACTACGACGCGCACCCGATGGGCATGTTGGTCTCGGCGATCGCGGCCCTGTCCACCTACTACAAGGAAGCCAAGATCCTCGACGACCCCGAGATCTTGCACAAGCAGATCGTGCGATTGATCGCGAAGATGCCCACCTTGGCCGCCGCGGCGCACCGCTTCAGCGTCGGAATGCCCTTCGTGTACCCCGACAACTCGATGTCGTACTCGCAGAACTTCCTCTCGATGATGTGGAAGGTCGCCGAGCCTCGTTACGAACCCGATCCGATTCTGGCTCACGCGCTCGACGTGCTCTTCATCTTGCACGCCGATCACGAACAGAACTGCGGCACGACGGCGATGCGCGTCGCGGGCTCGTCGCACTCCGACCCCTATTCAGCGACGGCCGCCGCAACGGCGGCGCTCTACGGTCCACGTCACGGTGGTGCCAACGAAGCAGTGTTGAAGATGTTGATCAAGATCGGCAGCATCGAGAACGTGCCGGCCTTCGTCGAGACGGTGAAGCAAGGCAAGACCCTGCTCGAGGGTTTCGGCCACCGCGTCTACAAGAATTTCGACCCTCGGGCTCAGATCATCAAGAAGATCGCCGACGACGTCTTCAGCGTCACCGGTAAGAACCCACTGCTGGACATCGCGCTCAAGCTCGAAGAGGTCGCGCTCGCGGACGAGTACTTTATCTCTCGTCGTCTCTATCCCAACGTGGACTTCTACTCCGGACTGATCTATCAGGCGATGGGTTTTCCTATGGAGATGTTCACGGTGCTCTTCGCCATTCCTCGCACGTCGGGGTGGCTCGCGCACTTCAAGGAGCTTCTCGATCAAGACACCAAGATCGCCCGACCTCGCCAGCTCTACGTCGGCACCGACGTGCGCGACTTCGTGCCTATGCACCAACGCGGGTAACGCCTAGGACGTTGCGGTTCTCGCCGCTTCGGGCTTCGTCAATCGCGTCAGTCCTTCTTGAACCATCGACACCTTCAACTCACCATCTCTCGAGAACAAGAATCCCCTCGCGAGGCCCCGACCGCCGAAGGCGATGGGCGACTCGGTGTCGAAGAGCAACCACTCATCGGCACGCAGGTCGTGGTGGAACCACATGCAGTGGTCGAGACTCGCGCCCATGAAGGAGCCGTCGTCCCACTTGATCGAATGGGGCTTCAGTATCGCGTCGAAGAGACTCATGTCGCTCGCGTAGGTCACGACGCAGGCGTGCAACAAGGGGTCGTCGGGCAACGTGCCGTCGGCTTTGATCCAGATCTGCTGGTGGGGATCCTTCGACCGGGTGGGGCTCCAAGGAAGCTCACCAAGGAAGCGCTGATCGATGGGATGGTGACGATTGAACCACTCGTCGACGTCGCGGAACTCACTTTGGACCCGTTCAGAGAGTGGCGCGACGGTTTCCGGACCGGGAACGTCGGGCATGGGAATCTGGTGTTCGATGCTCACCTCGTCGGTGTGGAAACTGGCCTGCATGTTGTAGATGGCTCGACCGTGTTGGACGGCCACCACGCGCCTCGTCGAGAAACTCTTACCGTCACGGATGCGGTCAACTTCGTAGAGGATCGGTGTCGTGGGGTCACCGGGACGCAGAAAGTACGAATGCAGAGAGTGCACGCGTCCTCGATCCACCGTGCGTCCGGCCGCCATCAGTGCTTGAGCCGCCACTTGACCGCCGAAGGTGCGTTGGCGCTCTTCTTTGGGATTAATCCCCCGATAGACGTTCACCTCAATGGTTTCGAGGTCGAGCAGGTGGACGAGAAACTCGAGGGCCTCAGACATAAATCCATTGTTACACCTGACGTCACCTGATCGCGCTGGGTGCGTCCGGTAGACTCGATTCAATGATTGAACGGATTCGCGCGTTGCTCTCGTGGTCGCGCACGCACCAAGGCAAGAAGATGGTTCGGTACGTTCTCGGATCGGTGGTCGCTACCGGCGTCTCATTTACGTCGATCGCGATCCTCTACGGCTTTGGCATCATTCCCGGTGTCATCTGGGCGACGTTGGCCGGAAACTTGATCGCGACCTTGCCCGCGTACCACCTCAATCGCACGTGGACCTGGGGCAAGCGTGGTCGCAGTCACTTTCGCAACGAGATCGTTCCCTTCTGGAGCATGTCCTTTCTCGGCATCGCGTTCTCGCAGTTCGGCGCGTTTTGGTCCCGGGCTGAGGTGCACTCGCACACCTGGAGCCACTTGGCGAACACGGCGCTCGTCACGGGCACCAACCTCTTGTGTTTCGGTGTGTTCTTCATGCTGAAGTTGATGGTCTTCAACAAGATTTTTCACGTCAACAAGCTCGAGCTCATCGAAGAACACCTCACGCTGGAAGAGAAGTCCGCGCTCTAGTCGTCACGCGCTTTCATACCTGGGGCCACCGCGGCGCGGGTGAGAATGTGGTTCACGAACGTGGGAGCGAAGGCCGGCGTTCCCCCTAACGGAAGACCTCGTTCGCTGACGGGGCGGCAGTACCGCATCTATCGCACCTTGTCGTGCCGAGTATGTTAACAACGATGATGTATTCGCCGCGCTCGGTGATAGAGTGGTCGCGCACGCACCAGGGCAAGAAGATGATCCGCTATACGTTGACTTCTGCCGTTACGACCGCGGTGTCGTTCAGTGCCGTCGCCGGGCTCTACGGCCTTCGAATAATTCCAAGCGTGATCTGGGCGACGCTGACGGGCAACGTCATTGGCATGTTGCCGGCTTATCAGTTGAATCGCCGTTGGACGTGGGGCAAGAAGGGCCGCAGCCTCTTTCGACTCGAGGTCCTTCCGTTCTTGATCATGTCAATACTCGGCATCGCCTTCGCGCAGGTGGGTGCGTGGTTCGCCAAAGATGAAGTGGCCTCGCACACCTGGAGCCACCTAGCGAACACTGGTCTCGTCGCCGGTGTCAATTTGATCTGCTTCGCGGTGTTCTGGGTGCTCAAGCTCATCGTCTTCAATCGGATTTTCCACGTTCACACGCTCGAGATGATGGACGAGCATCTCGTCGTCGAAGAGAAGACCGCGATCTAGTCGCGGAAGTTCGTGAACTGCAGGGGCACCGCGAGGTCGGCCTCTTTGAAGACGGTGATGGCGCGCTGAAGATCGTCGCGCTGTTTGCCGGTCACGCGGACGTGGTCACCCTGGATCGACGAACTGAGGCTCTTGAGTCCCATGTCCTTCACGAGTTTGTTTATCTGTTTGCCGACGTCTTGGTTGATCCCGGCCTTCAGGGCCACCTTCTGGCGCGCACTGTTGTGACTGGCCTCTTCGATCTTTCCCGCGTCGAGTGTCTTCAGTGAGACCGAACGCTTCACCATCTTCTCTTCAAGAAGTTGGTACAGGGCGCGCAGACGGTCCTCGGTGGTGGCACTGAGCGAGAGCTCCTTCTCTGAGAACTCGATGAGGGCGTTGGTGCCCTTGAAGTCGAAGCGCGTCGTGGCCTCGCGGTTAGCTTGATCGACGGCGTTACGAACTTCTTGGAGGTCGACTTCGGAGACGACGTCAAAACTAGGCATGGACAAATCGTAGAGGGTCGGCCGTGTTTGGCAGCGGGGTCGCCGTGGGAAGTAGAATTTCCGACGGGTCAGTGCCCGAGTGGCCAATGGGATCTGGCTGTAAACCAGACGGCTTAGCCTACGGGGGTTCAAATCCCTCCTGGCCCACCAAGGTCAATCCCGCGATAATGGGGATTGACCACGTTCAACTTTGCGTTGGCGATTCGAAGAAGTACGGTGTCACTGATCGTGGCGAAAGGAGTTTCGTGGGTCGAGTGAACACGTGGGCGAGAGCCGTGCGTCACACCTACGAACGCGTGGCCACTCGTTTTGAGTCAGGCGTCGAGTTACTCGAACACCGCTACACGCCTCTCGGATGGTTCACGCCCGGGCCCTTTGAGGGCTGGGGATTTCTCTGGCAACCCGCGGTGCTTGGTTTTTTGGCACTGACCTCGATTCTCGCGGGCGTCTCGTTCACGAACTCGCCCTTCAAACTCAACATGGCGAACACGTGGTTCTTCGGCGAGCCCTCGGCCAGTCAAGTCGGCACGCCAAGTGTGACGAAATACATCGTCTCAGTCGTGCTCGTCTGGGGCGGGCTGTTGTTGTTGATGCGTGTGTGGCTACGCCTGGCGGAGGTCATGAAGCTGCACGCTGGAGCCAGTTTGAAGAAGTTGTGGTGGATATTGGCACTGTGGTCGGTGCCGATGATCGTCGCACCGCCGCTCTTCTCGCGTGACGTCTTCAGTTACGCGGCCCAGGGTGAGATGACGAGTTATCACCTGAGTCCCTATCTCTATGGTCCCTTCACGTTGGGCTCGAGCCCCTACGTCCCGCCCGTCGATCAACTGTGGATTAATTCACCGGCGCCCTACGGCCCATTCTTCTTGTTTCTGGATGGTGCCATCGACCGAATCACCGCACACCACGAACTCTGGACGGTGTTGGGACTGCGACTCCTGGAAGTGATCGCCGTCGCCATGATCGGCTACGGCGTCACAATCCTCGCCAAGGGTCTCGGGCGCGATCCCGGCGAGGCATTCCTGTTGAGCGCGATGAACCCACTGGTGCTGCTCACCTTGGTCGGTGGTGCGCACAATGACGCGATCATGGCGGGTTTTCTCGTCATCGGCCTGGGTCTCGCCGTGCAACGACATCCGGTGTGGGCCCTGTTCTTCTGTTCTTTAGCCACGGCCATCAAGGCGCCGGCCGCGATCGGGTTGGCGTTCGTTGCCTGGACGTGGCTTGGTCCGCAAGCCACCTTGAAACAAAAGATCCGCCCTTTCGCCATCGGTGGTGCGGTGGCCGCCGCCACGCTCCTGGTGACGTCGTACTTGGCCGGATTCGGATTCGGGTGGATCAACAATCTCTTGAGTAACGGCACGGTGCGCTCGTGGGCGGCGCCGGCGACGGCCGTCGGGATGGCGCTCGGCAATCTCATCCACGCCGTCGGTCTTCAATCGATAAGCATTACTTCAGTGCTCTCGGTCACCAGGTTCATAGGGTTTTCGGCCGCCGTGGCTTTCTCTCTCTGGCTGCTCTGGCACAGTGAGAAGCGCGGATGGGTGCGCTCGCTCGGGCTTTCACTCATTCTTTTTGTCGAACTCGGAGCCGTGGTGCAGCCCTGGTACCTCGCGTGGGGTCTCGTGGTACTGGCCGCGAGTTACCAGGGCCGCGAGCACTTCTGGCTCCTGCTGCTGTCGATCACCGGCCCCTTCATCGGGTTACCCGGTGGCCGACAGCTCTTGGCGGGTCTCGTACACTCCAATCCGCTCCTCATCGCCATCGCGGTGGCGATCCTCGGCGGCGTCTTGTTACTGCCCATGGGTCGTTGGACCCAGTGGTCGTGGCCCGAGAAAGAACTATTAGTGACTGACGTCTCGGCCTAGCGGCGAAGATCGGGCATGACGTACTGGTACTCGACGACGTCGAGCCAGTGCCCGTGCTTACGCCCGACTTCGACCTCGGTACCCACGAGCGTGAAGCCGACCTTCTCGTGGAGACGAATCGATCCGGTGTTCTCGCCCACGATGCGCGCGATGATCGAATGAAAACCCGACTCTTTCGCCGACATGATCAGGTCATTTAATAGAAGTTCGCCGACCCCGAGGCCTCGGGCCCCGCGGTACACGTAGACGGAATTCTCGACGGTCGTGGCGTAGGCCGGACGTTCCCTAAAGGGGGAGAAGGACGCGAAACCCGCGATCGACTCGTCCCGGGCACCGGGTTCGCCCGCGCCGCCGCTGGTATTCACCGCCACGAGGCAGAGGTGCGTCGACTGGTGGTCGAGGATCCACTTGCGCTGCTCGTCGAGGGATTTCGGTACAAGATCGAAGGAAACGGCGGTTTCGACGACTTCGGGGTTCAAAATGTTCATCAGGGCGCAGGCGTCGTCCACTTCGACCAGGCGCGTTCTCATACGCGTCTAGGGTACCCGGCTATCGGTTGGAATAAAGGGGCTTTTAGGGAGTACA
>PLNQ01000001.1 GCA_003141815.1 Acidimicrobiaceae bacterium
GGAGCGGATGATCTTGGCGTCCGAGTGCTGTTCAAAATGTTCCGCGAGCCCCGCCTCGAGTTCGTCAATGGTCGCGTTCATCGCCACGATGATGACAACCGTGGCCGACGTCGTGAGACCGTAGGCGCGTTCGAGGATCATTGGCTGGGCGAGCTGCTCGCGACGCAGAATCTCTTGGAGTTCCAGCGCACGCTCTTCGAGTCGACGTTGGCGCCCGCCACGCTTGAGGGCACTCACGAGCTTCGCCTTCGACAGCGCTCGCGCCAGTGAAGGCGTGGGCGCCACCTCCAGGACCGCCACGGCGTCGTGGTGCGCGAGGTCGGTCCCGAAGGCCTCGAGTGCGCCGGGAAAGTAGTCGCGCAGCGACGAGCGCAGTTCGTTCACGTGACGTTGACGCGACCACACCGCGTTCTGATGGGCCCGTGCAAGAACCTTGAGCGCTTCGGCGAGCGGGGTGTCACCAGCAACGGGGCGGTGGTGGTGCCGGTCCGTGCGCACGAGATCGGCCAGCATCTTGGCGTCACCGGGATCGGACTTCGCGCCCGAGACGTGGTGGCGAACGCGGTAGCGCGCCGCCGCCATGGGATTGATCGCGTAGACCTCGTAGCCCGCCGCGACGAGCGCCGTCACGATCAGCCCCCGGTCCTTCTCGATGCCCACGACGATCTCGGGTGCATCGTCTTCAGTACACGTCGTGAGGAGTGCGTGAAGATCACGAACTCCCTCGAGCGTGTCGTTCACTTTTCTCCGCCCGAGCACTCGACCTTCGCTGTCGAGCACGCAGACGTCGTGGTGGGCCTCAGCCCAGTCCACTCCAACAAATAACATGACAACCTCCTCCTCGTTTATGAATGAGCCCCGAGGTGGCGGTGGCGACCTAATGGATCAGTGCTCGAAGCGCGACACCCCTTCAGCCATACCCGTCAACCTCACCAGCCGACCGGGGCACGCTCTTGCACTAGAGCTGAACGCTCGGGTTGCAAATAATGCTCCCGGCCAGTGGCTCGGAGACAGCATCACCCACCTAGGAGAAACTGTCCAGTCCCATTAGGTGGCAGAACTGTCACGTCCCGTCTCCGACACCAGAGGTCTTAAATCGACATTGTCGACGACCAAATCAAGGGCAACCTTGGCCGCTCGGTCCGCGAGGCTTCCAACTTGAGCTGAAATACCAATGATGTGTACCGGCTCCCGCTGGGAAAGCCCAAGCTTGAGCGACGTGAGCGCTCCTTACGTCGAGTGTCCAGTGCGCAATTGCGCCTTGGCCAGGACCCGGTGAAGAATCGTGGCGCTGCCATCCCATTCGATTGAGAGAACGAGTAATTTGTCGAACGACAGTTTTCCGAGGGCTGAGATCGATGAAGTCGATTGACACTCGATCACTTGTCCACCCATCTCGCGAGCCGGGAATTTCGGAACAGCCTGTAATCCATGAGGCCGCAGAAGATTGAACATTTACGTTGGACGCAGTGAGGGGAACAGCGGCCCGAATGCTTGAGACTTGCGCGAATATCTGGCTGCCGTTGGCTATGGAGTGATCAAAGCCGAAAAAGACCCACGCTCCGTAGCTGATCAGTGCCAACACGAAGATTAAAAGAATCTTCTTTGGGGACTTCCACATCGGTCGTGCACTACTTTGCTTGGATGTTGCGTGCACCCTTCGGAGGTTACTTGCAGTTACGGCCAAACGCCGGTGTCGCGCAACCGGTGAAGTCTCAAATAGCCATCGCTCAAGTTCATCAGCATCTCAGACAAATCACCCAAGCGCCAGTGCTTGGTACCAGACCAGTCACGTCGGGTCTCCGACACCGATCAAGAGGCTTGAGGGTTAAGACGCCAACGCACGGTGGCATTTCTGTCACGTCGGGTTTCTGAATGAAGTCAATCCTCCGGCGACATCGGCTAGAACCTGCCGTTCATAGGAACCTAGAGCGAAAGCGTGTAGGCGATGAGATGTAGGGGATTGCTCGTGGAGTAGGGGTCGTCATGGAACCAAACATCCAATTCAGGAGAAGATTCAAACCCGAGCCGCTTGTATATTGCTTGGGCGGTCGTCATCACGGGCGTTGAATGCAAGATTACGCGTCGACGGTGTTGGAAGCGAGCGCGAGCAATGCAGGTCTCCACTAAGGCGCGACCAGCGCCTAATCCCTGATATTGCGGATCTACGGCGAGCATACGAATTCCGGCCCCTTCGGGATCTTGGAACTCGCTCATTGTGCGCTCTGAGTCAGGGACGTACGTCACGCCACCCACGAGAATCCCAGCGTTGTCAACTGCGACGTACACTTCACTGTCAAGTTTGCGGGCGGAGACATTGAGGAGCTCATCTTCGTAAGGTCTGAGAGGCTCTCCTCCCGTCAGATCTCGGTAGGCCCGTAGGGTGATTTCTCCGAGTGCTTCACATTCATCAGGGCGAATCAGGCGGATCTGCATAGCATTTCGAAGCCTATTGCTGTCAAGCGTTGCTCGATCCGTTCAATTCTTGAGCGCTTTGATCTACTAATCGCCAATGCAAGGTGGCAGAACTGTTGC
>PLNQ01000015.1:0-3786 GCA_003141815.1 Acidimicrobiaceae bacterium
GAGGTCCACTTGTGCGTCGTGGTGTTCACGACTGCGTAGATCACTGAGGCCAGACCACCGGTGACGAGCACCGAGCCCGTAACGTCGAGTTTTGAGGTGGCGTCCTTGTTGCGCATCTCCTGCAAGTACAAAAGGGCCGCCGTGCCGGCGATGAGCCCGAAGGGCACGTTGATGAAGAAGATCCAACGCCACGACACCAACCCCGTCAAGATGCCGCCCAAGAGCGCGCCGACGGCCCCGCCAGCGCCGGCTACCGCGCTCCAGGCGCCGATGGCCTTCGGCAAGCGAGGACCGTGAAACGTCGTGACGATGATGGTCAAGGTGGCGGGCGAGAGGATGGCGCCGCCGAGACCTTGGACCGCGCGAACGATGATCATCTGAGTGCCGGAGTGGGCGACGCCCGCGCCGATGCTGGCGAGCGTGAAGATACCCATGCCGATCAAGTACACGTGTCGGCGACCGAAGTAGTCGGCCATTCGTCCACCGAGTAGCAGGAAGCCCGCGAAGGTCAAAACGTACGCATTGATGACCCACTGCGCGCTCGAGTATGTGAAGTGCAGGTCTTGGCCCATGCGCGGCAGGGCCACGTTGACGATGGAGACGTCGAGCACCACCATGAACTGGGCGATGCACGCGATCGAGAGAATCATCCAATCGGGTGAGTGTCGCTCGGTCGCTACGACGTCGACGGTGTTCTCAGACATTTTCTGAGTGTAATAGTGGGCCTGTGACGTTCGACACGCGACAAGAAGTGCGTCGTGTCGATTTCGGCCACACTGGTAGGCATGGTTGCACAGTTCATTTTCACGATGCGAGACCTTCGTCGGTTCTACCCGCCGGACCGCGAAGTTCTGAAGGGAATCAATCTCTCCTTTTATCCCGGCGCGAAGATCGGCGTGATCGGGGCCAACGGTTCGGGCAAGTCCTCCCTGCTTCGCATTATGGCGCGGCTCGACGACGGATTCAGTGGCGAGGCGCGGTTGACGCCGGGCTTTAGCGTTGGCTACCTCTCCCAAGAGCCCCAGCTCGACGCGACGAAGGACGTTGTCGGAAACGTCGCCGACGGCGTCGCCGAGCAGCGCGATCTCCTGCTTCGCTTCAACGAAGTTTGCGCGGCGATGGCCGATCCCGAGGCCGACTTCGACGCACTCTTAAGTGAGCAGGCCGACCTGCAGACCAAGATCGATGCCGCGAACGCGTGGGACTTGGAGCGCACGCTCGAGATCGCGATGGACGCACTACGCCTTCCCGCGCCGGACGCAGACGTGTCGACCCTTTCGGGAGGCGAGCGCCGTCGCGTGGCGCTCTGTCGACTGCTTCTCTCCAAGCCCGACCTTCTCTTGCTCGACGAGCCCACCAACCACCTCGACGCTGAGTCGGTCGCGTGGTTAGAGCGCACCCTGCAGGAGTACAGCGGCACCGTTGTCGCCATCACCCACGACCGCTACTTCCTCGACAACGCCGCCCAGTGGATTCTCGAGTTGGACCGCGGTCACGGCATTCCCTGGGAGGGCAACTACTCATCGTGGCTCGAGCAAAAGCAGGCTCGCCTCGCTGCGGAAGAGAAAGCGGACAAGGTTCGCCTAGCCTCACTGGAGCGAGAGTTGGAGTGGATCCGACTGTCACCACGTGCCCGTCAAAGTAAGGGAAAGGCGCGCGTGAGTTCGTTCAACGAGCTCGTCGCCGAGTCCGAAGCGGCGGATCGCCGCGCCGATCGTCTGGAGATCGCGATTCCGCCGGGACCGAGGCTCGGTGACGTCGTCGTGAACGCGACGGGCCTCACCAAAGGCTTCGAAGAGCGCCTCTTGATCGAGGACCTCACGTTTCTCCTTCCGCCGGGNNAGAAGCCCGACGCCGGATCGATAGAGGTCGGCTCGACCGTCCAGTTCGCCTACGTCGACCAGTCCCGTGACTCGCTGAACGCCGAGAACACCGTCTTCGATGAGATCAGCGGAGGTCAAGAACACATGGTCGTGGGTTCACGCGAGATTCACGCGCGCGCCTACGTCGCGAGTTTCGGCTTCAAGGGGAGTGACCAACAAAAGAACGTTGGTGAGATCTCGGGTGGCGAGCGTAATCGCGTGCAACTCGCGAAGGTACTACGCAGTGCCGGCAACGTGCTGCTCTTCGACGAACCCACGAACGACCTCGACGTCGACACACTGCGTGCACTTGAAGATGGGCTGCTGTCGTTTCCGGGTTGCGTCGTCGTGATCAGTCACGATCGCTGGTTCTTGGACCGGATCGCTACGCACGTCCTTGCCTTCGAGGACGATGCGGTCGTGCGATGGTTCGAAGGGAACTTCTCTGACTACGAGGCCGATCGCCACAAGCGCCTCGGCACCGACGCCGACCAGCCTCATCGCCTTCGCTACAAGCCGATAACCCGCTCGTAAAGAGCTCGATCGCGCGTTCGACGTAAGGTTCACTCTGTGGCAAAAGGTACCGACTACGCAACGTACTTGCGTATCAACGACCTCTTAAAGCTGCAGATCCCCCTCACCGACGACGCGCCCGATGAACTGCTCTTCATTGTCGTGCACCAATCCTACGAACTCTGGTTCAAGGTCATGGTCGATGAACTCAAGCGCGCGGCGAGCGTTCTTCACGAAAACGAGCCGTGGCGAGCCGTCTCGCACCTTCGAAGGATGGTGGAGATTGAAGAGCTCTTGCTCACCCACCTACGCCTGCTCGACACCATGTCGCCTGAAGGCTTCTTGGAGTTTCGTGACCCCCTCGACCCCGCGTCGGGTTTTCAGTCCTTTCAATTTCGCGCCATTGAGTTTCTGAGTGGCGGAGGACGAAAGGCCGTGCTGAACTTCGAATTCTTCGACGACGAACAGCGCGAGTGGTTGCGCGCGATCAGCGAGATACCGAGCGTGTGGGCGGGCTTCGAGCATTCCCTTCGCATCACCTTGGGCGCCCGCAACGACGACCTCATCGACATCGTGCGTGCGCTCTACTTTTCGCACACCGACGCAGCCCGGACGGCTCTGCACACCGTTGCGGAGCTCTTGATGGATCACGACGAGAATCTCGCGGTATGGCGTCACCAACACATGTTGATGGCGGGACGCCAAATCGGCCGCCGCCCTGGTACCGGCGGCAGTGAGGGCATGGCCTACCTCGACACCACCTTGAATCAACGTTTGTACCCCACACTCTGGGAAGTGAGGTCCGTGCTGTGACCACCCGTGACGACTGTGCCGCCCTTGACGTGAAGGACGTGCTCGCGCCACTGCGCGACGAGTTCATGCTCAATGAGCACGAGATCTACCTCGACGGGAACTCCCTTGGTCCGGTGTCGCGTGCGGTCGCGACGCGCGTCAACGACGTCATTTCCGACGAGTGGGGCCGCGGTCTCGTGCGCGGCTGGAACGACAGCGGTTGGATGGAGATGCCCACGCGCTTGGGGAACCGACTCGCGCCCTTGATCGGTGCCCAACGCGGCGAAGTCCTTGTCGCGGACACCCTCACCTTCATGCTCGCGAAACTCATCGGCGGCGCGCTCGATCTACGAAAGGACCGATCCGTCGTCTTGACGGACGTCGCGAACTTTCACTCCGACCTATACATCGTGCGAGCGATGGCCGCACGCGCTGGACGTCCGATCACGGTCAAGGCCATTGAACGAAGCACCCTGGAGAGCGAACTGAGCGACGACGTCGCGCTGGTGATGCTGACCCACGTCGACTTTCGCAGTGGAGAGATGCTCGATCTGAAGGGGATCACCACGAAGGTGCACGACGTGGGCGCGTTGATGCTCTGGGACTTCGCGCACTCCGC